>NZ_JBHWJV010000009.1:0-222174 GCF_042731175.1 Pseudarthrobacter sp. NPDC059871 | reverse complement strand
TTGAGTTCTCAAACAACAGACACACCCGGCACCACCCAAACCAACAAGGTCCAAGATCGCTCCGGAGCAACTTTCCAAACTTACCCGATCACCCGGCACTTCGCAAATCCGCTTACCAGCGAAACAAAGCACACAAGAACCAGCCCCACCCACCAGGAACACACCACAGTGCGAACCATTTTTCAGGCCATTCAGAAGGGGGTTTTCGCCGCTATCTTTCCGCATCAGCGGCGGCGACTCAGAAAACAATACACGCCCACCAACCCCACCGCAAATCCACCCCCCAACCACGGGGACGACCCCCAAAACCCTTGCAATTGAAAGGATTCCGGGGGCCGTTGACACTCTCCAGCCTCGCTACCGGCCGGAACTGCCCGTTATGCAGTGGGTCACAGCTGTTACTTGGGTGCCCGGGCGCTGGGGCTCAGGTCGTCGTCGGACTGCTGATCCGTTTCCGGCTGGTCCTTGGAGGCAGCAGCAACGGTGCCGCCTTCCACGGTGTGGCGGTCGTGCTTGTCGCCATCACCGCGGGTCTTCATCAGACTGGCTACCGTGGCCACAGCAATGGTGGCTCCGATGAACACCAGTGAGAACCAGATGGGAATCTCGGGGACCCACAGGAGAGGCTGGCCGCCGTTGATGAAGGACAGCTCGTTGACATGGAGGGCGTGGAAGACCAGCTTCACGCCGATGAAGGCGAGGATGACCGCCAGGCCCTGGGCCAGGTACACCAGGCGTTCCAGCAGCCCGCCGATCAGGAAGAACAGCTGGCGCAGGCCCATCAGGGCGAACGCGTTGGCGGTGAATACGATGTAGGCCTCGTTGGTCAGTCCGTAGATGGCGGGGATGGAGTCGACGGCGAAGATCAGGTCCACGAAACCGATGGCGATGATGGTCAGCATCATGGGGGTGAAGAAGCGGGTGCCGCCCTTCTTCACGGTGAGCTTATCGCCGTGGTACTCGTCAGTGACGGGCAGGACGCGGCGGACCAGCTGCATGAACTTTCCGTCCGCGGGGTTGGAGTCGTGGCTGCCGAACGCCTGCTTGTAGGCCAGGAACAGCAGCAGCGCGCCGAAGATGTAGAAGATCCAGGAGAAGTTCTCGATGAGGCCTGCGCCGATGGCGATGAAGCCACCACGCAGGATCAGCGCAATGACGATGCCGATCATCAGCACCTTCTGCTGGTACTTCTTCGGGACCGCGAAACCGCTCATCACAATCAGGAAGACGAAGAGGTTGTCGATCGATAGGGCCTTCTCGGTGAGGTACCCGGCGAAGTATTCACCGCCGAAGTTCCAGCCGGAGACCATACCTATCCCGACGCCGAAAACCAGCGCCAGTCCGATGTAGAAAGCGGACCAGCGCGCCGATTCACCGATGGACGGCTCGTGGGGTTTGCGCACATGCGCGAAGAATTCGTAAACGAAGAACAGGACGGTCACAGCAAGGGTGATGATCCAGATCAGTGGTGATACCTGCATTTGGGTACTCCGAGGGGTTGGCGCTGACAGATACGCCAAGGTCTCCTCCGCCCGGTTGAACCGGAGCCGATGGCCCGGAATGCTTCGCTGCATCCGTATTGACGGGCCTATCACAGACGGGAGTACTCCCCTTGATGAATGAATTCTAGCTCATCGAGGGGAGTACTTTTCAAGTGCCGCCGTTGGACGGGGATAACCGGAGGGGAAACCTACTTCAACTTTGGCACCAGGACGGGCGTGTTCTTCTTGTATTCCTCGTAGTCGGCTTGCCCGCCCCACTTTTTGTCCGCTTTCCTCTCCAGGGGCGGCACGCCGCTGCCCTTGGTCAAAAGCAGGGCAACAAACACCGGGGAGATCAGCGCCGCCCACTGCCAGCCCTGGAGCACGGGCAGGGCGATGATGGCGACACCCACCCACAGCGTGATTTCGCCGAAGTAGTTCGGGTGGCGCGACTTGGACCAAAGCCCGGTGCTGATAAAGCGGCCCTTGTTGGCGGGGTCATCCTTGAAACGGTTCTTTTGGACGTCCGCGGCGGTCTCGATGGACATGCCCGCGAGCCACACCAGCAGGCCCACCCAGAAGAACCAGTCCAGGCCTACCTTCTTGTCAGACGTGATGGCCACCCACGCGAGCGCCGCGGTAAGTACCACCCACAGGCCTTGGATGGTCCACGTGTTCAGGAAACGGAAGAAGTCGGGCTTGAGCTCGTCGAAGCGGTCATCCTTGCCGTGCTTGCTGATCCGCAGGAAGAGGAAGCTGCCAAGCCGCCCGGCCCACAGCACCACCATGGCCGCCAACAGCATGCCGCGGGCGTCCACGCCGGGGGACGCCAGCACCAGGAACACCGTGATGGAGATGTATGTCAAGGCCCCGGTGAGATCGTAGAACTTCTCCGTCTGCGCCTTGTAGGACGGGATGAACACCAGCCACTGGATCACGAAGGCAACGGCAACCCCCAGACCGAACACCGGGAATCCGCCGATCGTGGACCCGCCTTGGCTGCCGGCAAGGGCGATGAGCGCCGCCACCACCACGGCAATAATTGTGCTGATGAGGGCCTTGCGGCTCTTTTCGTTCACGGACAGATTCCTTTCCCCTGGCCCACCGCGCGCTTCTGCACGGCCGGTCCCAATCACTCCTGCTAGTCTTTCATGTATTCAAATTAATTTGATCACTAGACAACCATAAATACTATCAGCGCGACGCAGGAGGAACCGTGAAACTGCCGTATCACCCCGCCGCCGTAGCGCTGCAGGCGCTGTTCGACCTCGCTACCCGGACCGAGCGGGAGGTGGCCCGCCGGCTGGAACTGAACCTCACCGATTACCGCGCCCTCTCAGCGCTCAGCCATTCCGGGCCGGTCACCGTGGGCAAGCTTGCCGAAACCTTGGGGGCCACGGCTGCCACCACCACTGCAATCGTCAGCCGGCTGGAAGCGCACGGCTACGCCCAACGGCTCCGGTCGGACGAGGACCGTCGCCACGTGCATGTCAGCGCCACCCCCGCCGCCACCAAGGACGTCATGGACCTCATGCAGCCTCTGATGGCGTCCACTAACCAGCACATCGAGTCCCTGCCCCGCATGCGACAGGACGCCGTCAGCGACTTCCTCAGTGTCGCGATGCACCTCATGCAGGACCATCTGCACTCCCTTTCCGAGAAAGAAACCCCATGAAAGAGTTCACCTCGCCGCCGCTGGCCGACCTGTCCGAACATCGAAACGCCACTGACCTGCTGATGCACCGCTTCCGTACCTCCCCGGACCACGTCGCCTTCGAGGTCCGCGCCAGCGGCGCAGCTGTGAGCGATTCCTGGCAGCAGGTGACCACCGGGCAGTTCGTCAAGGAAGTCCGGGCGCTGGCCAAGGGGCTGATCGCCGCCGGGCTGCGGCCCGGCGACTCGATGGCCATCATGTCCCCCACCCGCTATGAGTGGGCGGTGGCGGACATGGCAGCCTGGTTCGCCGCCGCCGTCGTGGTCCCCATCTACGAAACCTCCGCCCAACCTCAAGTGAGCGCCGTCTTGGAGGACGCCGCCGTCCGCCTGGCCATCGCCGGCACCGCCGCACACGCCGCCCTGCTGGACCACGGCTTCGCCGAAAGCGGCTCGGCGCACTTGGGTGTGTGGACCATGGACGCCCGTCAGGGAGCCGACCTGGCAGCCCTTGTCCAGCGCGGCTCGGACGTGCCGGACAGCGACGTGGAGGAACGACGGTTGCTGCATGATCTCGACTCGGTGGCCACCATCGTCTACACCTCCGGCACCACCGCAGCCCCCAAAGGCGCTCTGATCACGCACCGCAACTTCGTGGGCCAGATCCTCAACGTCGGTGCCGCCTACACCAGCGTGGTCCGCGAGGGCGGCAACACCATCATCTTCCTGCCCATGGCGCACGTCCTGGCCCGCGGCCTGCAACTGATCTGTTTGGCCAACGGCATGCGCATCGCGCATCTCTCCGATCCCCGCGATGTGGTCCCCGCTCTCGGTGCGCTCAAGCCGACGTTCCTGGTGGTGGTCCCCCGCGTCCTGCAGAAAATCCAGGCTTCCGCTGCTGCGGCCGCGGCGCAGAAGCACCTGGGCGGGGTGTGGGCCAGGGCACAGGGCACCGCGGTGGAGTGGGGCAGGTTCATGGAAGCGCACGACGCCGACGCTTCCCTCCGTGCCCCGCTTGGGCTGCGTGCGCGGCGGGGTCTGTTCGACCGGCTTTTCTACGCCCGCCTCCGCGCGCTGGTGGGCGGACGGCTGGACTGCCTGCTCTCCGGCGCCGGCGCACTGGACGCGGACCTGTCCCTCTTCTTCCGCGGCCTGGGCCTGCCGGTCATCGAAGGCTACGGGCTGACGGAGACCACCGCCCCGCTCACCGGCAACCTGCCCGGCGCAATCCGCTCCGGGTCCGTGGGTGTGCCGATGCCCGGTACCACCGTGCGGATCTCGGACCAGGGCGAAGTGCTGGCCCGCGGCATAGGTGTCTTCTCCGGGTACCGACGGTCAGCCGACAGTGCCGATGCCTTCGTTGACGGATTCTTCCGGACCGGTGACCTGGGCGAGCTGGACAGCCAAGGCCGGCTCACACTCAGGGGCAGGATCAAGGATGTGATTGTCACCGCCGGCGGCAAGACCGTGACGCCTTCCATTTGGGAGGGCTATGTCGAGGGCGATCCCCTGGTGGCCCATGCCGTGATGGTGGGAGAGGGTAAGCCATACCTCGGCGGGCTGGTGCTCCTGGACCCCGAATCCGTGGCGGCCTGGGCCGAACGGGAGGGCATATCCGACATCGCCGGGCTGCGCATTCCCGACGACGGCGGCGCCGTCGAAATCGACGACGCCCGGCTGCTCACCGCGGTGGAGAAAGTGGTCAGCGCCGCGAACGCCCGGCTCGCTCGGTCAGAACAGGTGCGCAGGTTCGTGCTGCTGCTCGCTGACCTGAACGAGAACCACGGCATGGTCACCCCCACCATGAAACTCAAACGATCCGTCTTCACCGAACGCGCCCGCCACTTCGTGGAAAACCTTTACACCGACACAAGGAGTCCAGCATGAACCACCGCACCAAAAACTGGCTGACCGCCTACATCGTCGCAGCCCTCGTCTTCGCGGCGCTGGACGTGGTGTGGATCCTGGGGGTGGCGAATCCGCTGTACCAGTCGGCCATCGGCGGGATCCTTGCGGACAAGACCAATTTCGTGGCTGCCGTCCTGTTCTACGTCATCTTCGTGGCCGGGATGGTCCACTATGGGGTGCGGCCCAACAGCCCTGACGCGGCCATCCGGCAGCGGGTCACCGGGGCGGCGCTGTTCGGGTTCTTCACCTACGCCACCTGGGCGCTCACCGGGCTTGCCGTCCTCAAGGACTTCACGGCACTGGTGGCCGTGACGGACATCCTCTGGGGTGCCGCGGCCTGCAGCCTGGTCACCTGGCTGACCTCGGTGACATTACGACGGCGGCTGACGGCCCGGGTGCCCTGACGCACCTTCGTCCGACGCACCTTCATCCGGGGCCGACGTCACGCACGGCATACTTTTGGCCTCCCGCCGGCGGCGGAACCAGGGAATACCAAGGCTCCGCCGTCGTACGTCATCTAAAAGCGTGCTCTGCGTGACACGGGCGCATACTGGAAACTTCCCCCGTCCCGGACCCGCGAAAGGCCACCGCATGCCCGCACGCTTCTTCCCCGCTGACCCTTCCCGGCTGCACCTGGTGCTCATGCTGATGCTGACGTTTTCCACGGGGGTGATCGATGCCGTGGGCTACCTGGGCCTGGACCGCGTCTTCACGGCGAACATGACCGGCAATGTGGTGATCCTGGGCATGGCGCTGATGGGCGGCGACAACCTGCCGGTCCTGGGGCCCATAGTGGCGCTGGCAGGATTCATGGCCGGCGCCCTGGTGTCCGGGCGGACCCTGCGCATCATCAAGTCCGGCTGGACGCACCGCACCACCGGGCTGCTGGCGGGCGTGGGCGCCGTGATGGCCGCCGTGGCCATAGCCCTGCTCAGCGGTGTGACACCGCGCAACAACGAGCCCCTGACGGTGGCCATCACCGGTGCCCTGGCCGTCGCGATGGGCGTCCAGGCCGCCACCGCCCGCCACCTCAACGTCAAGGATGTCTCCACCGTGGTGGTGACCTCCACCATCACCGGGCTGGCGGCCGATTCGCGCCTGGGCGCCGGCACCCATCCGTTCTGGGGCCGCCGGCTCGCGGCGGTGGGGCTCATTATGGCCGGGGCGGCGCTTGGCACCGTGCTGCTGCAGATCCACATCGGCCTCGGAGTGCTGATGACCGCCCTGATCACACTCTTCGTGGCCCTGGTGGGTTGGAATGCAGTGACCCGGCAGGATGCGGCGGCGGCGGCTCCTGATGCGGAGCCGGCGTCGTAAGCGGCTAAAGCACCCGTCAAAGGCGCGGGCCGCCGTCGAACGCGGACGGCTCAGCCGAACAGGGCCGCCACCCGCGTGAGGGTTTCGTAGACGCCGTAGGCCAGCGGCACCCCCACCAGGGCCCAGCCCAAGGCGAGCTTCCCGGTGGCGGTGTTGACGGCCACCGAGTTGTCCGGCGTCGATGGATTGTTGTTGGGGACGTTGCTCATCTCAGGCCTCCATGGCGGGTTCGTGCGGGCGGTCCCGGTCCGGGCGGGGTTCGTGGAATCGGGCGCTAACGGGCTTGACCAGCAGGTTCGCCACAAATCCGACCACCAGCAGCGCCACCATGGTGAGCAGCGCGGGCTGGTAGGACGCTGCGGTCAGCTGGCCGGGCTTGCCCTGGGCGTCGAGGAAGGCGTTGACGATCAGTGGGCCCGCGACGCCGGCGGCAGACCAGGCGGTCAGCAGCCGGCCGTGGATGGCACCCACCTGGAAGGTACCGAACAGGTCCCGCAGGTAGGCGGGGACGGTGGCGAAACCGCCGCCGTAGAACGAGATGATGAGGAACGCCAGCGCCACGTACAGGATGGTCTTGCTGGATCCCGCCAGCGCCAAAACGGTGTAGAGAACTGCCCCGACGCCCAGGTACAGCATGTAGATGCGCTTGCGGCCGGTGATGTCCGAGGTGGCACTCCAGGCGAACCGGCCCGCCATGTTGCCGATGGACAGCAGCCCCACGAAACCGGCGGCGACGGCGGCACTGACCAGGGACGCGCCGTCGGGCCCCCTGAAGAAGTCCTGGATCATGGGCGCCGCCTGCTCCAGGATGCCGATGCCGGCCGTGACATTGCAGAACAGGGCCACCCACACCAGCCAGAACTGCGGGGTCTTCACGGCGTTCTTGGCGGAGACGTTCTCTGTGGTGACCAGTTTGGCGGCCTTGACCTTGGCGGGGTCGAAGCCGGCGGGCTGCCAGCCGTCCGCGGGGACCTTGATGGTGAAGGCGCCGAAGAGCATGTACACGAGATAGGCGACGGCGAGGGTCAGGAAGAGCTTGCCCACGGCATCGCCGCTGGCCACCCAGCCCTGCGCGCCGGAGTTGGGGTCGTACGCCTTGAGCAATGCGGTGGACACCGGGCTGGCGATGAGCGCGCCGCCGCCAAAGCCCATGATGGCCATGCCGGTGGCCAGGCCGGGCCGGTCCGGGAACCACTTGATCAGCGTGGACACCGGCGAGATGTAGCCGATGCCCAGTCCGATGCCGCCCACCACGCCGTAGCCCAGGTAGACGAGCCACAGCTGGTGCGTGAAGATGCCCAGCGAGCCGATGAGGAAGCCGCCCACCCAGAACATGGACGACGTGAACATTGCCTTCCGCGGGCCGTTCCGGTCCACCCATGTCCCCATGATCGCGGCCGAGAGGCCCAGCATCACGATGGCGATGGAGAAGATCAGGCCGATCTCGGTGAGGCTGGCGCCGAAATGCTTGACCAGCGCCGTCTTGTACACGCTGGTGGCGTAGGCCTGGCCGATGCAGAGGTGGACGGCGAGCGCCGCCGGCGGTACCAGCCAGCGGTTGAAACCCGCCGGCGCGATGGTTCTTTCACGGTCCAGGAAGCCCATGGCTGATTTCCCCTGCTCGATAGACGTCAGTGTCCGGCAGTCCAGAGGCTTATGGCCCTACCCTCGAACCCTTTTGGCACCTCAACACGCCTCCGGCCATCCTCCGCCAAATGATCAGTAAACGTAGGATTCCTGCGGTGAGTGGCGGGAGATTCACGGTGAGCGGCGTTCCCCGGCCCGATGCCAGCGGGCGCCGAGCGGCCTGCGCACCGACGCTCTAAGCGCCGCGGACCAGGTCGATCCAGTACCGCCGGAAGCGCCCGCCGTCGTCATCCAGCCGGACATCCTCCAGCTTGCCCCCGCACCGCTCGATGGTCCGGGCAGAGGCAGCATTGCCGTCGTCGCAGGTCAGCAGGACGCGGTCCGGTTCGCCCCGTTCAGCCAGGCGGGTGCAGACTTCCCGCAGCGCCCATGATGCAGCACCCCGCCCGCGGTCGGCCGGCCGGACGCCGTAGCCGATGTGCCCGCCCGAGTTCAGCAGCGCCGGCGTGAGGTAGTGGCGGAAAGCGATGGACCCCACATACCTGGGGCCCGTGGTGATCCACCAGTAGGTGCACGGAACAATCCCGCCCGTCCCGTCCGCCTGCTCGGCATCGGCCAGCTTGTCCACCCAGGCCTCGAACCCCTCCGGAGTGCTGACATCATCCCCTGCGAACAGCCCGGCACCGTCCTGGTGGGCGCCGGCCCATTCGCGGTGCGACTCGAGGAAGGAGCGGTAAAAGGAAACACTTGGAGCGACCAGTTCAAACATGTCCATGACCCTATCCCGCCGCTGCTGTAGGTTGATGCTGGACTCTCACTTACCTCTCAACCAGGGCGGATATTCGGATGGACGCTGACGTCATTATCATCGGCGGCGGGCTGGCAGGGCTGGTGGCGGCCAACGAGCTGGTGCGGGCCGGCAAGCGCGTGGCGATCGTGGACCAGGAGAACGCGGCGAACCTTGGCGGCCAGGCTTTCTGGTCCCTGGGCGGCCTGTTCCTGGTGGACACCCCCATGCAGCGCCGCCTGGGCGTCCGGGACTCCTTCGACCTGGCCTGGCAGGACTGGCAGGGCTCGGCGCAGTGGGACCGGCTGGCGGGACCGCTCGCCGAGGACGAATGGGCGCTGCAGTGGGGCCGCGCCTACGTCGAGTTTGCCGCTGGCGAGAAGCGGTCCTGGCTGCACCAGCAGGGCATCCGGTTCACGCCGCTGGTGGGCTGGGCCGAGCGCGGCGACGGCCGTGCGGGCGGGCACGGCAACTCGGTGCCCCGTTTCCACGTCCCGTGGGGCACCGGTACCGGCGTCTCCGAACCGTTCGCGGACAAGGCGCGGGCGGCGGCGTCTGCGGGGAACGTCCGGTTCCATTTCCGGCACCGGGCGGACGGTTTAACGTACGACGGCGGCGCGGTCACCGGGGTGCGGGGCTCAGTCCTGGCACCAGATTCTTCGCCGCGGGGCGTTTCCTCCAACCGGGATGTCGTGGGCGAATTCGAGCTGCGGGCCCAGGCGGTGGTGATCGCCAGCGGCGGCATTGGCGGCAACCACTCCCTCGTGCGGCGCTGCTGGCCGGAACGGCTGGGAACACCGCCGCAGAAGATGGTGACCGGTGTGCCGGAACACGTGGACGGGCGCATGCTGGACATCGCCGAGGACTCCGGGGTGCGCCTGGTGAACCGCGACCGCATGTGGCACTACACCGAAGGCATCCAGAACTGGGACCCCATCTGGCCGGACCACGCCATCCGGATCCTGCCAGGGCCATCGTCGCTCTGGTTTGATGCTTTGGGCCGCCGCCTGCCCGCGCCCGGGCTCCCCGGGTACGACACTCTTGGCACCCTCCGCCTGTTGCGGAGCACCCCGGACATCCAGCAGCACAGCCATTCCTGGTTCATCCTCAACCAGCGGATCATCGAGAAGGAGTTCGCCCTCTCCGGGTCCGAACAGAACCCTGACCTCACCGGCCGTGACGTCAGACTCCTCCTGCGCAGCCGCCTGGGCAAGGGCGCACCGGGTCCCATCGAGGCCTTCAAGGAGCACGGCGCCGATTTCGTGGTCGCTGACAATCTGGCGGAGCTGGTCCGTGGCATGAACGGGCTGACTGCGGAGGCTTTGCTGGACCACGGAAACCTTCGGCGGCAGATCGAGGAGCGCGACGCCGAAGTACGGAACCCCTACTCCAAGGACGCGCAGGTGGCGGGGATCCGCAACAGCCGCCGCTTCCTGGGCGACCGGCTCTTCCGCACCGTCAAGCCGCACCGGATCCTCGATCCTGCCGCCGGCCCGCTTATCGCGGTGCGCCTGCACGTGGTCACCCGCAAGAGCCTCGGCGGGATCCAGACCAACCTTGCCGGCCAGGCTCTCGGGCAGGACGGCTCCCCCATTCCGGGCCTCTACGCCGCAGGGGAAGCTGCAGGGTTCGGCGGCGGAGGCGCCCACGGCTACAACGCGTTGGAGGGGACGTTCCTGGGCGGCTGCCTCTTCACCGGACTGACCGCAGGACGGTCGCTGGTCCGGTCCCTGTAGATCCTGTCCCCGGAGGTTGCGGCCGACTCTAGGGGACATTGGCACTGTGCCCAAGCGTGGCCTGCCCTAGGATCGGCATAAGGCAAATCACCCCGGCCCTCCACAACGACGTGGCGGCCGGCACCTGGGAATGGGGCATCGTGGAATCCAAAGCCATTGTGGTGGGTTATGACGGATCCGAACCGGCCGCACGGGCGGTGCGGTGGGCGGCGCAACAGGCGTCACTGCGCAATGTCCAGCTGCACCTGGTGCACTGCACGCTGTGGCCCCTGCTGACGAAGAACCTTGGCCCGGTCCCCGGCATTGCCGACAGCGGTTTGCAGCGGGCGGCGGAAATCACGCTCGAAGAGGGCGTTGACCACGCGAAGCAGGCCTCCCCCGGCATCGACGTCCGTACCAGCCTGGTGTCCGGCAGCCCTGCTGTGCAGCTTCCCAAAATCGCGGCGGACCAGGAATTGCTGGTGGTGGGAAGCCGCGGACTGGGAGGCTTCATGGGCCTGATGGTCGGTTCGGTGAGCCTGGAGCTGGCAGCTACGGCGTCGTGTCCTGTTGCGGTCATCCGGGAAGGGGGCGACCCGGACGGCCCGGTGCTGGTGGCCGTTGACGGCTCGGGTTCGCAGGCGGCACTCGAGGACGCGTGCGCTGCAGCCACTGCGGCGGGAACACGGCTGATCGTGACCCACGTCCGGACGGTGCCCGCCGGCTACCGCCTGGTCCGCGACACGGTGGACCCCGGCGCCGCCGCCGAGGCGATCCTGGATGCCGCTGCGGCAAAGGCCCAGGAACTAGCCCCGCAACTCACCGTCGAAAAGCAACTGCTCACAGACACTTCGGTACCCCGCGCCGTCCTGCACGCTGCCGAGGGAGCCCGCCTGACCGTCGTCGGGACCAAGGGGCACGGAGTGGTCAGGGGCAGCATCGGTTCCACCGCGCATGCCATCCTCCACCACGCCAAAGGTCCGGTGCTCGTCTCCCGGCGGCAGCACGTAGCCAAGGGAGAGCACCAGGCGTAACCCTGGGGCGGAAGTCGGTGCGCGGCGAGTGGGTGCTCAGCCCTGCTGTTCAACTGCGTGCATGGCCTTCGCTTCGATCGCGTCGAGGTCGCGGACCGCGAACCTGTGGTGTTCCCATTCCTCGTGCAGGATGACGTGCAGGCAGTCGAGTGTGGTGACGGTGAAGCGCGGTTCGTCCGGTGCCGGGTGTGTTGTCCCGAGCTCCTCGGCGTCGGCGTTGGCGATGAAGTCCCGCACCATGGCCACCCGCCCGGCCCGGACCGCGAGCACTTCGTCGTAGGAGGGCTTGATTTTCTGGAAGACGGACATGTCCAGTCCGTCCGTCTCGTACTCAGCGTTCGGTTCGCCGGCAGGATGGTACGGCTTATCGATACCCAGGGCCGCCCCGCGCAGCCACTTGTCCGTGGCCATCACCAGGTGCCGCAGCGTCTGCGCGAAGGACCACTCGCCGTCGACCGATATGTCCTCGGTACCGGGTGGCATCCGGGCCGCGCGCTGCGTGGTGTCAGCCCAGGTCTCCTGCAGCCGGTCCCAGGCGTCGCGGAGGCCGGCAGGATCTGCGGCGTGCCGAAGCTCCCGGCCGGGGAAGCGCCGGTTGAGCTCTGCATCGATCAGCGGAGCCACGTCCACGCCGTTCACGAACAGGGACCCGTCGTCTTCCAGCAGCCAGGGCGAGTCGATGTCCGCGCCATCAATCTCCACGCCGCGCATCACGACGCCGGACAGGCTGCTCCGGACGAACCGCGCCCCGCGGAGGCTGACGTCGGAGAATTCGGCACCGCGCAGGTCATCGGATCCGGTGAAGGTAGCCATGCGCGCCATCATTCCGTGTGACGCGCCGCACATCAAGCATTCCTGCCGCCGGGCACCTGCTCAGGAGCCGTCGTCGTACGCGTCTTCTTCCCCGGCTGACGAGACGATGCTTCCGTAGCCCTGCAGGAACATCCTGCGGCCCTGGCCCTGATCCGTCCACACCCAGATGATTGAGTAGTCGGAGGTCACCGCGTCCACGGTTCCCGTGCCGCTGAGGGTTCCTTCGGCAAAATGGACCCGTTCCCCCACCGCGAGGCGGGGGTGGCGAACCTTCTTGCGCCGCGGCTGCGGCGGTGCTGTCTGTTGTTCCTGGCGCATCGGCTGTCCTTGGCTCGAGGGCGGGCGTGGTCAGCTCATTACAACCCTGCCAGCTGCTCCCAGGTCACGCATTCGACGCGTGGTGTGGCAAGACTAGCGCCCCCGGGTCTTTCCGGCACCGGTTCGCAGCACGGAACCAAATGTGACTGGGCGGCCCGGGGTGGCGGCCCACGACGCGTAGCAATGCGCGTTAGGTAGGTGGAATTCCTGTCACAGCTCGGGTTGACGCCGCAGATGTCCCACTAAGATCCGGCGCGCGATCCCATGCCACTGGCCCGGCGGCCGCTGCTCAGGTGGCCGCCCAGGAAGCCGCTGACGAGCAGCAGGACAGCCCCAATCCGGGCAAGTCCGATACCCGCTTCGTGGCGGCCACCTTGGCGTGCTGTCCACGACGCGAGATAGACGACAGCGGCAGTGGCGTTGACGGCGGCGTGCACGACGCCGACGCGCTGGATTGGCCGGTCCTTGGTGGTCCAGTGTGCCCAGCCCGTGAGGGCGGTGGGGACGGCGCCCACCACGCCAAGGGCCACCAGCCTTTTCGACGCCTGGCGGGAGCCTTCATCCCGGAAAAAGTCCAGGAAGATGGCCATCCACCAGGCGCCGAAAGGCAGGTCGGTCAGGATTCCGTGCAGCGGTATGCCGGTGGCGTCACCCAGGATGATTCCCTTCACCCTGGAATTCACCATCAGGCGTTTTGCTACCGGTTCGGCTTTGTCGACCACTGCGTCGAGGGGTTTGGCCTGCTCGAGCGCTCCGAGGAACTGCCTGTAGCGGCCGCCGCGGCCCGTCACCTTGCTGTGCATGCACCACAAGATACTCCTGGCCGCGGCGGAATGCACCGACCCTGATGTGCCTGATGCAACCCGCAACGGCGGCTGCTACTTACGGCTACTTGTCGCAGCCGATGCCGTCGCCGTCGGAAGTCGGTGGGCTACTTTGCGATGCCGCCGTGCCGGCTGCAGGCACCCTGGCGGGTGGCGCTTGGCCAGACGTAACCGTCCTTACAGATAATGGTGCCCCCACCGTTCGGGACTGCTGGAGCCGCCGGCACAACAGGCGCCTGTTGCGCCTGTTGCGCGGCCTGCTGGGCAGCCTGAGCCGCAGCCAGTTGTTGGGCGGCCTGGTCTGCAGCAGCCTTGTCACGCGCAGCCTGGTCAGCTGCGGCCTGCGCTGCAGCTGCCTGGGCTGCCTGCTCGGCGGCGGCCTTGTCAGCAGCAGCCTTCGCGGCCGCGGCAGCTTCGGCAGCAGCCTTGTCGGCGGCAGCCTTCTCCGCTGCAGCCTTTTCCTCCGCAATCTTCTCGAGGGACTTCACCCCAAGACGGACCGTGGAACCCTTTGCCGCCTTGGCGCCGCCGGCCGGGTCCTGCGTCAGCACCTGCCAGTTCCTGTCCACCAGGATCTTCTTGCCGTCAACGCTGTCCACGGCCTCGACCTTGAAACCGAGGTCCTCAAGCTGCTTCTTGGCCTTGTCCAGAGTCATCCCCACCACGCCCGGAACGGCTACAGCGGCTTCGGCCGTTGCGCTCGCGGCAGGAGTGGCAGCCGAGGCCGGCTCCACTGCCGCTTGCTTGCCGCCGCAACCGGTGAGCAGGAGCCCTGCCAGCACGGCCATGGCCAGCGATTTCTTCAGCTGTCCCGCGTTCGGGCGGGCAGCAGCGTACAGGTTGTTCATGATTCCCCCTAGGAATGCGATGTGTTGGTGATGCGGATGAAGTCAGAAGACGGGAAACGAAAAGCGCCTATTCGCAGGCGATGCCATCAGCGTCGCGGTCCAAAGCTGAGCGGTATCCGGCCTGCCCGGCGTACAGCGGTGCAGCTCCAGCGGCCCGCGCGGCAGCGCAGTTCGGGTAGTAGGCAGCGGCCGGGGCGGGCGCAACGGGCGCGGGTGCGACAGGGGCAGGAGCGGCAGGAGCCGGGGCCACCGGGGCCGGCGCGGGTGCAGGGGCCGGTGCAGCAGGAGCGGGTGCAACAGGAGCGGGTGCAACAGGAGCGGGTGCAACGGGGGCGGGCTGCACGGCAGCAGGTGCTGGCGCAGCAGGCGCGGGTTCAGCCACAACGGGTGCCTTCTGGTCGGTAGGTGCCAGCTGCCCGGCGCAGTCCGCAAGGATCCGGGCCATTGCGTCATGCTCAGCCTGGGTCACCCACAGCGAAAAGGTAGCCTTAACGGAAATCTGCCGGGCCACGTATTCGCACCGGAAACCCTTGTTCGGCGGGAGCCAGGTGGCAGCGTCGCCGTCGCCCTTCCTGATATTCGTGGGACCGTCCGTCGCCTGCAGGTTCAGTGGATCGTTGGCGAACGCCGTGCGCTGTTCGGTGCTCAGCTGCTGGGCACCTTTCTGCCAGGCATCGCTGAGCGCCACCACATGGTCGATCTGCACGGCAGTGCTGGTGGCGGAGCCGCGGACAAAGTTGATGTTCGAGCCCGTGTAGGGGTCGGCCAGCGTCCCGGACTTCACCTTGCACGGGACGCTGTTGACGTATGCGACGCCGGTCAGGTCCCGCTTGAGGATGTCGTTCCGGGTACCGCAGCCGTTGCGGTCCACATCCGCCCATGCCTGCCCGAACAGCGCGCGGTCGTATCCCGTTTTCGGCGCCCGGCCCTTGATGGGAAGCGTGGCCAGCAGGTCGAGTGCCTTGGTGGCGTAGGCCGGCTGGGCGTTCGGCGCCGCGACCGTAACGCCCGACGCCAGGGTGTAAGCCGTGTCCGGGTCGAGGGGTTCGCCGCTGGCCTGCGCCGTAGCCGACGGAGTGGGGACGGACGACGGCGACGCTGCCGCCGAAGGTGCTGCGGCCGCCGTCGGGGGCGCTTCTTTCGCGGTGCCCGCCGCGGCGGCCGCCTCAAGGTCTGCGGAGGTGGAACGCGGCAAGGCAATACCGCCGGCCACCAGGAGGGCGAACGCCGTGCCCAGCGCGACGGCGCCGGCCTTGCGGCGTGCGGGCAGCCAGGCCCAGGAGCGCCGACCGGTGACCAGGACGTAAAGGCCTGTCAGTGCCACAGAAATGGCCAGGAAGATCAGCGCACCGCCCACGCCGCCGCTCAAAGCTCCAAGCAGCATAAACAATGCGGTAATGGCGCCAACGACGAATGTTGATGCACGCGGTTTCTGCGGCGGCTTCGGTGCAGGCGCAGACGGAAATGACCCCAGAAGGGTCGGATACTCGGACATTTTCCCCCATTTGTGAGGGCCCAATTAAGTTGCGGCCCCGCACTTGCCGGGCCTGCTGCTAAGCCCGACAAACGTGTCGTCGCTGAGCTTATTCCCAGGGCGGAACGATATTCAGACTTCCAGCCAATGCTCGGGCAACATTGCGCCAGCCTTGATTCGATCTTGAGGAAAGTCCGTCGCACTCGGATAAGCAGCCTTAACATTTGCAAATTGCCGGGCGCCCCCATCCGGAAATTCCGCCGCGAAATCACTGCCACAAAGGTAGAGTGGCGGGCATGGAAATGCGCCTTGAAGTTGTCCAGGTTCCCGTGTCCGACGTCGACCGGGCCAAAGAGTTCTATACCGAAAAGCTGGGCTTTGTGCTGGACCACGATGTGGAGCACATTCCGGGGATGCGTGTGGTGCAACTGACTCCCCCGGGCTCACCCACGTCAGTTGTCATCGGCACGGGGATGACAGCCATGGCGCCGGGCAGCCTGGAAGGACTGCAACTGGTCGCGCCGGACCTCCCCGCCCTTCGCGCCGAGTTGGTGGACCGCGGCGCGGACGTCAGCGAGGTCCAGGACATGGGCGGCGTGCTGTTTGCCCACTTCGCCGATCCGGACGGCAACCGCTGGGTGCTCCAGGGTGCGACTCCGCCCGCCGTCAGGGACGCGCACACAGCGTAGGCGCCAACGCCCGCGGAGGCTTGACCGAAGGACGACAGGCCCACTAGGTTATCGAATATCGTTATTAACGACAATCGATAACTATTGGGGGAAACATGAAGCTGGCCAAGCGCACCGGACGTCCGTCGGAGAACAGGAAGCGCGAGGTAGTGTCCCGGACGGATGCCCTGGTGCTGATGGTCGGCTCGGCCGTGATCGCCGCCGGCTCGAGCGTCATGGCCGTCATTGGCATCGCGGACATCTTTTCCGGACCCGTCACGCTGACACTGCCGGTTGATCCAACCCGGAGTGTGGCCGGCCTGGAACTCGGTGCCGACGCCCGCTTCTCCGCCGTCGACGCCACCATCCCCGCCGTTCCCGGCACCGAAGCCGGGCAGCTGGCATGGGCGGGCGCACTGACCCAGGTTGGCGTCCTTGCCGTGCTGGCCCTGCTGTTCCTGCTGGCATTCCGGCTGCGGGGCGACACGCTGTTCACCCGCGGGTCAGTGTGGATCATTGGCGCCTGCGGGGCGGCCCTGGCCCTGGCTGGCACGGCAGGCCAGGTGCTGGACCAGCTGGCCCGGACCCGGCTGGCGGATGCCATCGGGCTGAACGCGGACCGTACCCCCGGCAGCGTCATCTTCGAAGGCAACATCAGCCTCCTGCCGATCGTGGCCGGAATCGCGCTGATCCTCATTGCCGGCGTCTTCCAGTTCGGCGGCCGGCTGCAGAAAGACACCGAGGGCCTGGTCTGATGCCGTCTGAGGAAACCACCGGCATCCACTGCAGGCTCGATGAACTGCTGGAGCAGCGCGGCATGACGCTGACCGACCTCAGCAAACGGGTGGGCGTCAGCCTGGTAAACCTCTCGGTCCTGAAGAACGACCGCGCCAAGGCCATCAGGTTCTCCACCCTCGCCGCCGTCTGCAGCGCGCTGGACTGCGAGGTGGGAGACCTGCTGGTGACAGAGCCTGCCGGCTAGGAGTCCACTCGCCGGTCCCGGACCATCCGAAGCTCCGGCACGCCCTCCCACTCGGGCGGAAGGTGGCCGCGTCCGCCGTCGAACGTGAAACCCTGGCGCCGGTAGAAAGCCTGCGCCTTCTTGTTGTCCTCAAGCACCCACAGATATGCCGGAGCGTCGCCGAGGGCGGCGGCCAGCAAGGATGTGCCCAGCCCGGTCCCCTGCGCCCTGGCCAGGACGAATATGGAGTAAAGCTCCAGGGGAAACGGCGCGTCCTCATGGCGCGGGGGCCCGGCATCGGCCAGGCCGACAATCTCACCGTTGGCGTCCTCGGCAACGATCCGCGGGTGCGGAACGTCAAGATACGGCCGACGGCGGGCCACGCGTTCCGGGACGGACCGCCGCCGTTCCACGAAGAAGCCGGGCGACAGCAGGTGCCCGTAGCTTTCCTCATGCGCGGCCGTATGCATCAGCACGACGTTTTCTGCATCATCCGGGGTGGCCTGGCGAAGCACATAGTCCATGGCCCCAGCCTAGTCAGAGCAGGAGCCTTGTCAGGTGCTATGCCTCGCGCACGTCCTGAACCACCTCGTTGTGCCGCAGGAACCACGGCTTGAAAGGCGGATCGAACCGGGCGAAGCGGGGCGCCCCCAATGGCGTGAGTCCAGCAAGGTTGAGCGCGGCCCGAAGTCCGTTATTGCGGCGCTCGAAGTTTGCCTTGGAGCCGCGGCCGGAGAAGCGCAGTACCGCGGCCAGGGAGCCCGGCACGGCACGGATCTTCACGGTGGGATCGGTGGGGACCGGAGCCGTTTCAGCCGTCAGCCCGGCCGGCAGGACGAAAGCCACCACGAGCTCCGCAGAGCCGCCGCCTCCGGAAAGCGGGCCGGACTGGAGGACCGGCGCGGTCATCGCCAGCTTCTGGGACTGCCCGGCTTCCTGGACAACAGGCGCCGTCATGGCCAGCTTGGCACCGGCCGTATTGTTCCCGCTGATGTAGTTGAAGAGCCGGCGGAAAGCCACGTTCCCTGCACGGTCAAAGTCCGCCGCCACCGACACCTCAGCGACGACGTAGTCCGGGTAGCGGCGGAGCTCGAAGTGCGGATAGCGGCGGACTGATTCATAAGGCTGCTGCTCGGTCATGGTGGAGCCGAGCCTACGCCCGTCCGGCCGCCGCGGCCAGACCCGGCAGCGGATCACGGAGCGGGCTTAGCGCCCCTCTTGAAGTAACCCCGCAAGAACGCCAGGACCATCAGGATGCCCAGCCCGCCGAAGATGCAGGTCAGGACGGTGCCCACGCCACGGACCCAGACGCCGTCGCTTTCATAGCCAGGAACAATCGCCCTGCCCGGATCGTGCTCCGAGTAAATGACCGTGGTGGCGTCACCCACCACGGGATACTGGTCGTGGTCCACGGCGGCCCACGTTGCGTGGCTGGCGCCGTCGCCGGAGGTGAACTCCACCTTCATCCTGCGCTCCGACGCCTTGGTGACGTCGTCGAAATGCACAATGGTGCCTGCTGCCTGGACGCCGCTCCGCTCCAGGTCCTCGTCAGCGCCGATCATGAAGCTGCCTAGGCCGATCATGACCGGTCCCAGCAGGAGAACCAGCACGGTCACCGCCAAATTCAGCTTCCCCTTCCAGGTCAGCCCGGTTTTGCGGTTCTTATCAGTTCTGCGCCCAGTCACGCCGTCCATTGTGCCAAGAACCACGCCGCGGGCCGGACGTTAGCGGAACCACATCAAAAAAGGTTGCCGCCAGCAACAAGAAGGAGGATGATAGTTAGCAGAACTAATTAGCAGTGCTAAGCAATTGCTGAGCCGACCGCTCCAGGAGGCGCACCCGCCCATATGGCCCCCACTGAAACCAAGACCAAAGAAAACCCGCAGATCACCCCGGACACCCTTGCCATCGACCTCCGCACCGCCGTGATGCGCACCTCGCGCCGGCTCCGCGTCGAGGCCACCGGTGAAGTCATCACCCCCGGCCAGTACACCGTCCTCGCCGTCCTGCACGGTGACGGCGCCCGGACTCTCCGCGAACTCGCCGACCGCGAGCATGTCCAGGCCCCGTCCATGACCCGCATCGTCAACGCCCTCGCCGACCAGGGCTTCGTCACCAGGACCCAGCATCCCGACGACGGCCGGCAGGTCCGGATCGACATCACCGACGCCGGCAGGGACGTCCTCGCGGAGGCAAGGGAACAGCGCACCGCCTGGCTGGCGCAGCGCGTGGCCGGCCTGAGCGCGGAAGACCGTGAAACCCTCAGCCGCGCCGCACGCATCATGCAGGAAATGAGCGGCAAATGAGCCAGATGTTCCGCGCCCTCGAAAACCGCAACTACCGCATCTGGGCCGGAGGTGCCCTGGTCTCCAACGTGGGCACCTGGATGCAGCGCATCGCCCAGGACTGGCTGGTGCTCACCGTCCTGACCAACCATGACGGCGCCGCCGTCGGCATCACCACAGGCCTGCAGTTCCTGCCCATGCTGCTGTTGGGTCCCTACGGCGGAGTCCTGGCAGACCGCTACCGCAAACGCGTCATCCTGCTGTGGACCCAGCTGGCCATGGGCATCACCGGCCTGGCCATCGGCCTGCTGGTGGTCACCGGTACAGCCCAGCTGTGGCATGCCTACCTTGCCGCACTGTGCCTCGGCATTGCCAGCGCCATCGACGCCCCCGCGCGGCAGTCCTTTGTCTCGGAGCTGGTGGGCCAGGACAACATCTCCAATGCCGTGGCCCTGAACTCGGCCTCCTTCAACACCGCCCGCCTCACGGGCCCGGCCGTCGCCGGCGTCCTGATCGCCTGGGTAGGCACCGGGCCGGTGTTCCTGCTCAACGCCGCCAGCTACGCGGCAGTGATCTGGTCCCTGTTCTTCATCCGCACCTCCGAGCTCGTGCCCACTGTGCGGGCAGAGCGCGGCAAACACCAGGTGACCGAGGGCATGCGGTACGTCAAGCGGCGGCCGGACCTCGTCCTGATCATGGTCCTAGTGGGGATCCTCGGCGCGTTCGGCATGAACTTCCCCATCACAAACGCCCTGATGGCCACCACCGAATTCCACGCCGGGCCGGGCGAGTTCGGCCTGCTGGGCTCCATCATGGCCGTCGGCACCCTGGCCGGCGCGCTGCTGGCCGCCCGGCGCGCACGGCCGCGGCTAAGGTTCCTGCTGGGCGGCGCCCTGGGCCTGGGGATCTTCACGCTGGTAGCCAGCGTGGCGCCGTCGTTCTGGCTTTACACCGCCGTGCTGATTCCGGTGGGCCTGGCGTCCATCACGTTCCTGAACAGCTGCAACACCAGCATCCAGCTCTCCGTGGAGCCGCAGTTCCGCGGCCGGGTTCTGGCCCTCTACCTGGCAATCCTGCAGGGCGGAACGGCCGTTGGCTCGCCGCTGATCGGGTGGGTGGGGAGCGAATTCGGCGCCCGCTGGTCTGTGGCAGTGGGTGGCCTGGTGGTCTTGCTGACCGGGCTGGCCGCGGTGATCGTGGTCAGCCGCCGGAGCAAGCTCAGCCTCCGCCGGGCCGTCCGGATCGCGTTCAGCGGCAAGCGCGAGGCCGCGGTCTGACCACCAAGTCCGCGCACCGGGCCCGCATGGGGCGTGGCATACTGCAGCCATGCCTGCAGTCTCCTCCCTGACGCCCGATGACGTCATCAACCAGCCAGCCCGCGCCCAGTTCGAGGCCTTCCTGGACCAGCACCGCGCCATGTTGGAAGCCTGCCTGGATGGCCTCACGGAGGAGCAGGCCCGCCGGTCCCTGGTGCCGTCCAGGACCACGCTGCTGGGACTGGTCAAGCACGCGGCATTCGTCGAGAAGGTCTGGTTCGACGAAGCCGTCACGGGGCGGTCCCGCGCCGAGATCGGTATTCCGGCCACCCCGGGCGATTCCTTCATCCTCGGCGGGGAGGACACCATCGCCAGCATCCGGAATGCCTACCGCCAGGCGTGCGAAGCATCCCGGCAGGCGGCATCCGGGATGGATCTTGACGACTTGGTCCGGGGTAACCGCCGCGGCCCGTTGCCGCTGCGCTGGGTGTACCTGCATATGATCCGGGAGATTGCGCAGCACTGCGGCCACGCGGACATCCTGCGGGAACAGATCCTCAACGGCTGACCCGCAAGGAAAATCGTCCGGAAGGAGGCGCACGACGGCGCCGCCGGCCTTCCGCCCGCCTGGCACCCGGGTGGCGGTGCCGTGGGAGGCGCCGGCCGGCGTCGTCCGTTGCTGTGTGGCTGCCAGGTGGCTACATCGGCATCGACGAGATGTTGAGGATGTTGCCCTCGCTGTCGAGGAACCAGGCCCCCTGGCCCATGCCTTCCATGGTGGCGATGCCGTTCTCGGTTTTAAGCCCGGGCATGTCGTAATCCTCGAAGACCACGCCGCGGCCGCGCAGCTCCTCCACTTCCTTCTCTACGTCCGCCACGCCCCAGCCCATCTGGGTGTTCTTCGCCGTGCCGGCATTATCCGTCTGGTAGAGCAGGAACGCCGTGCCGTTGCCGCACTGGTAGATGAGGTTATCCCCTTCAATGGTCTGGCTGGGCTCGAGTCCCAGCTTGTCGCGGTAGAACTCCCGTGCCCGGTCGATGTCCTTAGCGGGCAGTACAGCCATGACCTGCGAATCCTTGAGCATGACAAATCTCCTTGGTGCAATCTTGCAAGGGCGTTGCTCTCCCCCTGTAACGGTCCGAGAGGTCCCTGCCGGAGATCTGGCGGGCCGCGTGACCGCCCGCTGCGCCGACACCGGGGCTGCCACCTGGGACTCTCCTGCGCCCGGCCATCACAGGTCGCATTGGCGGAGAGGGTCCCCGAAGCCTATGAGGCCATTATGGAACTGCTTTGGCCGGAGCGAAATAGGGGAATATTCGGTGCGGCGGGTGCCATGGAACGCCCGACGGCGGGACGCGGCCCGGTGGGCCACGGAACGTCCGACGGTGGGCGTCCGCGCTATTTCCGGGCCGCGGCAATGGCGCGTCGCACCGCGGTCCCGGCCACGGCGACGAGCGGCACAAGGCAGGCGAGCAGGGCGAGGGTGTTGGGCCTGAAGACTGTCCGGCCGTTGACGGCGGTGTAGACGCCCACCGGCATCACCATTCCCCCGCCGCCACCGCCGGATGCGCCGTCGCCGGGCTCGCTGCCGCCGCCGAAACCGAAAGACACCAGCGCTACCGGCACGATTTCCTGGCCTCCCACGTTCACCGGCTCGCCGTAGGCCTTGGTGACTCCCACATTCTTGAACGTGTCCACGAGGGACGCAAAAGTATCAGCCATGGAGCCAGCGTAAACGCCCGGGCAGCCCGCGGGTAAGGGCTTTCGGCACGCAGCGGCCCTCAGCCGCATCACCGTTGCCGGCCAGCACCGGTTCCTGCCGGTCAGGGCCGGATCTCAGCCATCCGGCGTCGGACGATCTCCTCCACGACGGCGTCCGGCACAGGCTGCTCCGCGGTGAAGCGGATGGTGCCCTTGGACAGCGAGTAACCGTCCAGGCTGCCGGCCACAGCCTCCACCACCGCCGGCGAGAACGGGAAGATGGACAGATGCCTGGCGGCGGCCACCACCCCCACCAGCGGCTTGCCGTCGAGCTTGAGCGCGGGCATCCCGTAGCTCACGCCCTCTGTGGCCTCCGGCGCCACGGAGCGGGCCACCGCCACGATGTGCTGGAGGCAGCTCCGGCCCGGCTCGGGCAGTTCCGCGAGCGCGTCGTCAACGGTGCCCACGGGTGGCCTTAGCTTTTCTTCTTTGCCGCCACGGCCGACGCGAGCGAGGTGAGGCCGCGTTCAAAGTCCGAGCCCACCATCTTGTCCATGTTGATGAACAGGGCGAAGATCTTCGCGGCGCCCTTGTTCTCGCCGGTCATCTTCCACGTGACTTCGGTGCCGCCGGGGACTGGCGTGAACGTGAAGGTGGTGGGGTTCAGGGCCTTGAACGGTTTGGTGAACTGGAGGCGGATGCCGACGGTGCTCGATGGCGCCGACTCGACGATCTCCATGGTGCCGCTGCCGGCCTTCCGGTTGCCGCTCCACTCGTACCCCGCTCCGGGACCCGACGCCGGGCCGTAGTAGCGGCGGCTCATGCCGGGGTCCACCTTCTCCCAGGGAGACCATGCTCCCCACTCGCGGAAGCTGTTGACCAGGGGAAAGATATCTTCCGGGGCGGCAGGGATGACCGCGCTGCGGCGGACCTCATACGTAGACATGGACCCAGCATAGGAGTCAGGAAGCAGCCCTGAACAGACCGCCACGACGCCACTGCGGGTAGCCACAGTGGCCTGCTGGCTGCCTAGCCGCTGGACGAACCGCCCAGCACCACGTTCACCGGGTCCTTGCCTTCGAGGAGAAGGCCGATCTGCTTGCGCACCAGCTTGACCATTCGGGGGAACATCGCCGAGCTTGCACCTCCCACGTGCGGGGTGATGAGCACGCCGGGGGTGGTCCACAGCGGATGGTCTGCCGGCAGCGGTTCCGGGTCCGTGACATCCAGCGCGGCACGGAGCCTGCCTGAGGCGGTCTCGGCCAGGAGCGCCTGGGTGTCCGCCACCTGTCCGCGGGCCACGTTCACCAGCAGGGCACCATCCTGCATCGCGGCCAGGAACTTCGCGTCCACCAACTGGCGGGTATCCTCACTCAGCGGCACGCTCACCACCACGATCTCGTGGAGCGGCAGCTGGTCATAGAGGGCATCGATGCCGTAGATGGTTCCAGCGGCGTCCTGGCGGGCACGGCTGGCCAGGCGTGTCACCTCGGTTTCGAACGGCAGCAGCCGTGCTTCGATGGCTTTGCCCACGCCGCCGTAGCCCACCAGCAGCACCCGCCGGTCGGCCAGGCTGGGACGCTGGCCCCGGTCCCAGTAGCCCGTGGCCTGGTGGCGGGCGAACTCCGGGATACCGCGCTGCGCGGCGATCATCATGCCCAGGGCAAGCTCCGCCGTCGACGTCTCATGGACTCCCGCAGCGTTGGCGAAGGTGACGCCGGCGGGCAGCACGTCCGCGACGCCGTCGTACCCGATGGACTGGCTCTGCACCAGGCCCACGTCCGCGCCCGCCAGCGCGGCCAGGGCACCGGAGCTGCCCATGTAGGGCGGCACCAGGAGGTCCAGCCGGCCGTCCGGCGCGTCACCGGTGAGGTCCCAGAGGACGAACTCGACGCCGTCGGCCGGCTCGAGCGCCTCCACCAGGTCCCGGCTGGGCAGGCTCACCCGCAACCGGGCGTTCATACGGCGCCCGCCGGCTCTGCGCGCGGAGCCCGGCGTTCCGTTCCACAATTGCTCATTTTGCTCCCCTGATCACGGCCGGCGGTCCACGTACGGCCTCTGTCTGCACCCCTACCAAACGTACTGTCTGCCCGCCCGGGGAGGGCTGCCGTGACCACCCTTCGGACGCGACGCCGGAGCCGTCATCATGTCGATTTCAGGACCCCGGATCCTGTAAATTTAAGGGAGGAATTGTCCGGCCAGCGAGCCGCGTTCCAACCTCTCCCCCTTGAATGGATCCGCTCCCCCATGTCCTCCGCGACTTCCGTGCCCAGCCCTGCCCGATTTCCCTACGCCGCCCTCCTGGTCCTGGCTACCATTGCCTTCACCGCCATCACCACAGAACTCCTCCCCTCGGGCCTGCTGCCGCAGATCAGCGCCGGCCTGAACGTCACCGAACCCGTCGCCGGGTACCTCGCCGCAGCCTATGCCGCCGTCATCGTGGTCACCGTGGTGCCGGTTGCCCGGCTGCTGGCACGGATTCCCCGGCACACCCTGCTGGTGGGTTTGGTCCTGACGTTCGCGGCCAGCAACGCGTGGGTGGGGCTTTCCCCGGATTTCACCACAGCGATGATTGCCCGGATGGTGGGCGGGCTGGCGCACGGTCTGCTGTGGACCACCATGGCGCCGTTCGTGACCCGGGTGGTTCCGGCGAACCAGGTGGGCAAGGCACTGGCCATCGTCTTCAGCGGCAACAGCCTGGGCCTGGCCATCGGCGCACCGGTGGGCACGGCACTGGGCGGGCTGCTCGGCTGGCGGGCGGCGTTTCTTGTCCTTGCGGGATTCGGCCTGCTGCTGACCGTCCTGGCGTTCTTCATGCTGCCGCGGGTGCAGCGGATTTCCGATACCGCCCGGCCGTCCATCCGGCGCGCCATCGCCGAACCCGGCGTCAAGGCGGTGGCCACGGCCTGGCCGCTGCTGGTCCTGGCCCACTTCGCCCTGTTCACCTACATCGCCCCGTTCATCCGCGAAGCCGCCCTGCCGGAGTACGCTACCAGCCTGGCGCTCACCGTGCTCGGCGCCTCAGGCCTCCTGGGTATCTGGATCGCGGGACTCACCGTGGATTCGCGGCCGCGGCGTTCGCTGATGATCACGACGGCGGCCATCGCCGCTTCGATGGCGCTGCTGCCGCTGGCGGTGGGAAACCTTCCGCTGGCCCTGGTCCTGATGACCGTCTGGGGAGCCGGCCTGGGGGCCATCGGCATTTACAACCAGTCCGCCATCCTCCGCGCCGGCGGCGAATACAGCGAAGCGGCCAACGGACTCACGGTCCTGACCATCCAGCTGGGCATCACCGTTGGCGCCCTGTACGGTTCCGGCGCGCTGGTGGCGGGCGGTCCGATGCTGGTTCCGGTGGCAGCCGCGCTGCCGGTGCTGGCAGCCCTGGTGATCACGATTGCCGGCAAGAAGCACGCCTATCCGCCGGGATCCCGGGAACGCACCTGGCTGGAGCCGCGCCCCATCCGCCCGGTCAACCCGCCTGCGGCCGGCAAGGTCAAGGACCCCGCCTAACCCCATCGACTGATGGGAGTTTTGAATAGCAGTTCAGTCGCGGTGCTTGGCCACGGTAAAAAGGAACGCCGAGTCTTCCTCAGCCTCCAGGCTGTGCAGGCCCGGCGGGACGATCAGCAGGTCGCCCGCCTTGCCCTGCCAGGAATCCGCACCGGCCACCAGCCGGACGCAGCCGCGGATCACAAACACTGTGGCGTCGCCGGGGTTCTGGTGTTCGCTGAGCCGGGTTCCGGCTTTCAGCGCCATCACGGACTGGCGGAGGACCTTTTCGTGGCCGCCGTAAACCGTGTCCGCGGCGCGGCCGTTGGGAGATGCGAGTGCCGCTTCGAGCTGCTGGCGGGCCAGGGCTTCCACCGATATCTTCTGCATGCGCCAAGGCTACCCAGTGGCGGTCAACCTGGCGACAAGTTCCCCGCGGGTGTTCACGCCCACTTTGTCGAAGATGGACTTCAGGTGATCGTGGACGGTGTGCGGTGAGATGAACAGGTGCCTGGCTATGTCCGCGCCGGGGCTGCCCGCCATAAGTTCCAGGCAGACTTCCTGTTCCCGCGGGGTGAGCCCGTACGCGGACAGGAGCAGGGCCAGCAGCTGGCGGGTGGTGGCCGGTTCCACGGTCACCACCATCTGCTGGGGATCGTCGCCCGTGATGAGGCGGCTGGCCTGGAGGATCACCCAGCCGGAATCGACGTCGCGCATCCTTGTCCTGGCTGTTCCGCCCGGTGCGGCCCTCGCCTGGGCCACCAGCGCATAAAGCACCATGCTGAACTGGCCCGGGGCGGCTTCCTCCAACGACTGAAGCCAGACTGCCGCGGCCGGGGTGGCGGCGCGCAGCTCACCGCGTTCGCCGGCAAGGACGATCACCGGCCCGTCAGGCTGGTGCCACAGCCGATGCTGCGAGCGGGCAGCAATGCGTGTAGCGGCCGCGAGCGCAGCCGTGACCGCCGCAAGGAACTCAACCTCCCTGTCGCTGAAATCCCCGGCACCCTCGCGGAACAGGCTGCCGACGCCCCAGCACGACTGGTCCACGCGGAACGCCCCACGCAGTTCGTGGACCAGCCCCAGCGGACGGAGCAGCTCGTTGATCCGGATGCTGCCTGCCACCTCGCTGCGCGGCGCGTCCGAGATCCGTGCCACCGGGTGCGGCCGGAGCATGAGCTGCGCGAAGGTGTTCGGTTCGGTCCTCTGGTATTCGGATTGGGCGAACCGGGCTGCGTACTCATCGGTGACGGGCCACGGGCGCCAGTTGGTGACGGCGTTCATCACCATCGTTTCGGGGTCGACGCCGGCCCAGCAGGCCTGGTCGAACGGCACCGCTCTGCGCACCAGCACCAGTGCGGCGGTGTAGAGGGCGGCCAGGTCCAGTCCGTCCGTGGCGAGCGTGGCGATGTCCCGCCTGGCACGCTCTGCGCGCTCCTCCCACATACGTCCAGTATCGGGCCCGCCGGTGCAGCACGGAATCCCCTGTTCCGGGGATGGCCTGCGGCTTCCGGGCGGCCCTACCCTTCCGGTATGAACATCATGTCCCAGGTTTTCGCGGTGCTGGCGGTGGTCATCTACGTGGGTGTCTTTCCGGTGGAGAGCTTCCTGCTCCGGCGGAGCCGATGGGCGCAGAAGTTCCTGAGCACACCGCCGGAGAACGTGGCCGCCGTGATGATGTGGGCCATCCCCACCGGCTACAGGAACCTGGTGATTGCCCTGGGCGTGGCGGCCGGACTGGTGGCGGTGAATATAGGCCAACCAGTGGTGGGATACACGCTGGTGGTCTATTGCTGCCTCAACATGGTGCTGACGGCCCCCGCCATGCTCCTGGCCGACCTGCAGGGCCACTACCCCAAGCGCTGGGACAGCGTCCCGGGCACCCTGGCCGCCACGGTTCCGGCCCTGCTGGCCCTGCTCTTCCTGCCACTGGGTCCGTAGCTGCACGTCAAAACCCTTGAAAGGTGACTATATGGTCACCTATCATCGTGTGTATGGACGACGTGTTCAAAGCACTCTCCGACCCCACCCGCAGGGACCTGCTCGATGAGCTGTTCCGCGAGGACGGCCAGAGCCTCAGTGCGCTTGAGGCGAGGTTCAGCATGACCCGGTTCGGGATCGCCAAGCACCTCCGCATCCTTGAGGACGCAGGCCTGGTGGCCACCCGTCGTCGTGGGCGGGAAAAGCTGCACTTCCTGAACCCCGTTCCCATCCGCCTGGTCCACGACCGCTGGGTCAGCAAATACTCAGAACCATGGGCCGCTGCCCTCAGCGACCTCAAATCCAGATTGGAAAGTCCCATGGAAAAAATCTTCGAGATCTACATCAAGACCACCCCGGAGAAGCTCTGGGAGGCTATTACCGACAGCGACATCCGCAGCAAATATCAGTTCGGCAACACCCTGAAGTCCGACTGGACGCCGGGCAGCCGCTTCGAAATGGGCAACCCCAGTGCCGGCCAGATCCTCGGAGAAGGCGAAAACCTGGAGGTGGATCCGCCCCGCCGGTTGGTGCAGACCATGCGCGCGCTGTGGGGCGACGACGTCAAGGCCGAGGGAACCTCCAAGGTCACCTGGGAGATCGAGCCCGTGGGCGATTCCTGCCACCTCACCGTCACGCACAGCGACCTCCGCGAGGGTGCCAACGAGCAGCTCTATGGCGGCTGGCCGATGATCCTCTCCGGCCTGAAAACCTGGCTGGAAACCGGCGAGAAGCTCACCACACCCGGCTCGCTGATGTACACCTGACCAACCGCATTGCGAACGACGGCGGCGCGCGGCGTGGGTGCCCGTTCGCTGGCCCGGCGGGCAGTCGCTCGGCGCTTCGTCACCGCCTGGCTGTAGCGGCACCTCCCTTGTCCCCCAACATTCCGACCACGGAAGGCGGCCCGGCTTTGCGCCTTGCCCACCACGAAAACCCGTCCGAGCAGTGGTGGCAGTCCGCCGTCATCTACCAGGTGTATCCGCGCTCCTTCGCGGACGGGAACGGCGACGGCGTGGGTGACCTCCCCGGGCTGCTCCACCGGCTGCCGTACATCGCCGCGCTGGGCGTGGACGGGATCTGGCTGACCCCGTTCCAGCCGTCCCCGCAGGTGGACCAGGGCTACGATGTCAGCGACTACTGCGGCGTGGACCAACTGTTCGGCACCATGGCGGACTTCGATGCACTGCTGGAACAGGCCCACGCCCTGGGCCTGCGGGTGCTGCTCGACGTGGTCCCCAACCACTGCTCCGCCGAGCACCCGCGCTTCCAGCAGGCCCTTGCCGCCGGGCCGGGAAGCCCTGCGCGGGAAATGTTCCACTTCGTCGAGGGCCGCAGCCCGTCCCCGGATTCGCCCAGTGACCTGCCGCCCAACAACTGGCAGAGCGTCTTCGGCGGCCGGGCCTGGTCCCGGGCCAACCCGGGCTCCGAAACAGACACCGAGTGGTTCCTGCACCTGTTCTCTGCCGGCCAGCCGGACTGGAACTGGCGGAACCCTGCGGTGGGCGACTACTTCGAAAACGTCCTGCGATTCTGGTTCGACAAGGGCGTGGACGGCCTCCGGATCGACGTCGCGCACGGACTCTTCAAGGCCGATGGCCTGCCGGACGCCCCCTCCGCGCATGCTGTGGTGGACGGGCTCCGCGCCAACCCGCTGGTCTCGGACCAGGAGGATGTGCACGAGGTGTACCGGCGCTGGCGACGGCTGGCGGAGAAGTACCAGCCGCACCGCCTGCTGGTGGGCGAGGTGAACCTCGAGCCTGCCCGCGCAGCCCGGTACACACGCAGCGACGAGATGCACCAGGCGTTCGCCTTCGCGTTCGTGAAATTGGGCTGGGATCCGGCTGCGTGGGCGGCCGCGGGCAATGAGTTGGAGGAAGCCCGGAAGCTGCACGGTGCGGCCCCCACCTGGGCCCTGGAAAACCACGACATCGTCCGTTCCGCGACCCGCTTCGGCGGCGGCGAGGTTGGCGGACGCCGTGCCCGCGCGGCGCTGGTGGCGCTGCTCGGCCTGCCTGGTCCGGCCTACCTGTACCAGGGCCAGGAACTTGGGCTCCCCGAGGTGGACGTCCCCGTTGAAGCCCGGGTGGACCCGATGTGGGCGCGCGGCGGGATCACCCGCGACGGCACCCGGGTCCCCCTCCCCTGGACCGCGGACCCGGCACGTGCCCACGGCTTCTCGCTGCCGTCCCGGGATTCGTCGAGTCCCGCAGTCCCCTGGCTTCCCGTTCCAGGGGACTGGGGACGCCACGCCATCGGGCTGCAACAGCAGGACCCGGGTTCCATGCTCGCGCTGGCCACCCGCGCGATCGCCGCGCGCCGCCAACTCTGGGAGGACGGCACCTTCACAGCGGACGACGGCGGCACCTGGCATGTGCGGGACGGGAACCTTCTGCTCTGCGAACGCAGCCCCGGCTTCCTTGTGGCCGTCGCCATGGGGAGCAGCCCGGTGAAGCTGCCCGCCGGCGTCGTACTCTTCAGCGCCTTCCCGCTGGCGGAGGAGGGCTGGCTGCAACCGGACAATGCGGTGTGGCTCCGCCGAGGTTAAGAGTGCCGCACCTGTAAGGACTGGCCAGCCCTACCGGTTGAGGCTCTGCTCCAGGAAGGCGAGGGTGCGTTTCCAGGAGTCGGTGGCGGCATCGGCGTCGTACCGGATGGGAGTGCTGTCGTTGAAGAACGCGTGGCCTGTGCCCGGGTACACCACCGATTCGAAGTCCACCCCGGCTCCGGACATCCTGGCCTTCACTTCTGGCAGCTTGTCCACCAGCGCCTGATCTTCCTCGCCGTAGAAGGCCAGGACGGGGCAATTGATCCGGCCGAGTTCCTCCTCGCTGAAGTCGCTCGTGCCGTAGAAGGGCACGGCGGCACGCAGGCGGGGCTCTTTGGTGGCGAGGGTGAAGCTGTAGGTGCCGCCGAAGCAGAACCCTGCCACCGCTACCCGGCCGGCAAGTGCGGGCACGCCCTCCAGGTGGTCGAAGCAGGCCCGGAGTGCTGCCACCGCCTTGTCCGCGAACTCGGGCGAGTGCAGCGGGGAGGTGATCTCGCGGAGCCTCGGCTGGACCTTGCTGCGTTGTTCCGGATCCGGATCGGCCAGGCCGCGGAGGACTTCCGCTGCCACGTCCGGCGTCATGCCGATGTCCGTCAGCAGGTCTGGGGCCAGCACCAGGTAGCCCTCCGCGGCGAACCTGTCCGCTACGTCCTTGATGTGGTCCACCATGCCCCAGATTTCGGAGATCAGCAGCAGTCCGCCTTTGGGCTTTTCCTGGAAACGGCCTGCAGCCGGTTCGCTGACGTAGGCCTGGATGGAGGTTTCGGCATTCCCGATGGTCATCATGTGTCCCATCAGGACAGGCTATGCGCTCCGCTGCCGCCAGAACAGGCTCACGCCGAAGGTGGCGGCACACAGCACCAGCATGGCCACCACCATCCGGGCCCAGCTGTCCTGGTGCACCCCACTGGAGGCGAAGACGCCGATCATCACCGTTGCGGTAATCGCGCCCACGTACCGGCAGGTCTGGTAGATGCCGGCGGCCACACCGCGGTCCTGCGGCCGGGTGGAAACGAACATGCCCTGGTTGGTGGCGATGCTGACGGTGCCGTAGGGGATGCCCATCAGCGCGGTCATCACCACCACCAGCGGTATGGCCAGGGTTCCGGTGAGCAGCCACATCAGGGCAGCCGCCACGGTCAGGAGCAGGACGCCGGCCAGCAGCACCCGCCGGACACCGAACCGTCCCATGGCTTTCACGGCCCACGGGGTAGCCACCACTGACATGGCCGCGAGCGGGAGCATCAGCAGGCCCACCACGCCGGGATCGTACCCGCCGGATTCCTGGAGCAGCTGCGGCAGGCCAAAGAAGACGAAGTAGTAGACGCTGCTGAACACGGCGAAGGCCAGGTACACCAGGAGCAGCGGCCTGTTGCGGCCCAGCAGCCGCAGGTCCAGGAACGGCCTGGCAAACCGCAGTTCCCGCCACGCGAACAGGGCAGCAATGCCGGTTCCCGCCGCCAGCATCCACCAGCGGTAGCCGGGCGCCACATTCAGGGCGGCCATCATCACCAGCAGCAGCGCACCGACGAACGCCAGGATGCCGGGGATGTCCGAGTCGCGGAGCAGTTCGGCCAGGCTGCCACGTTCCCGCGCCTCGTCCGGCGGAGCCGCCTGTTTCACGATCAGCAGTGCGGCCAAGGCGAGGGGAACGTTGATCAGGAACAGCGCTTCCCAGCCCACCAGGCTCACCAGCAGGCCGCCGATGACGGGACCCACGGCCGCGGCGGACGTGTTTGCCATCTGCAGCCGGCCCAGCGGGCGGGCTGACTCAACCTTCGCCCGGTGCGCGATGGCCCCCACCATCACCACGGCGCTGGGATAGGCGGTGGCGGTGCCCAGCGCCATGACGGCCCGGGCCACACACAGCAGGGCGAAGTTGGGTGCCAGCGGGGCCACCGCACAGGTGACCGCTACCAGGGCCATGCCCAGCATGAACATCCGGCGCGGCCCGAACCGGTCGGCCAGCCTGCCCATGACCGGTTGCCCCGCGGCGGAGGCGAGGTAGAAGGATGTGACCACCCAGGTGACGGCGGCGACGTCCAGTCCGAAGTCGGCCCGCAGCACCACAAGTGCTACGGCGATCATCGAGGAGTTCAACGGGTTCAGTGCCGTGCCCAGGCTGAGGCCGGCCACGGCCAGGGCAGTCCGGGGGTTGTTGCTCACGGTAACAGTCTGCTGCACCGGGAGGCGTCCGTCGATTCACAGCACTCCCGACGCGCAAAATCGTCATCGACGCGCATGTCCGAAGGCGCACCGCAGATAAAGGGTGCGTCAACGAACCAGCGCGTCGAGGACGGCGTTGTGCGTCGAAAGCGGGGTGCGGGCCGTCAGCCCCGGGTCCGGGCGGACAGGGCGTTATCCAGGAATTCCAGGTGGGCCGGAGCAACAGCAACGGCGTTGCCGACGTACTCCGGGTGCTTTCCGATGAACTTCTTGATGAACGGGCACACCGGCACGATGCCGATCCCGGCTTCGGCCGTCTCATCCAGTGCCACTGTGGCGAGCCTGCCGGCAAAGCCCTGGCCGCCGTATTCCTCGTTGATCACCGTGTGGTAGAAAATCCGCTGCGGCGAGGCCCCGCCGTCGTACTCCTTGTACACGGCCTTGCCGATGACGTGGCCGGCCACGAGGATTTCGAAGCGTTCGCGCTCGGGGTTGTGGCGGACGGTGATGTCGCTCAAGGGGAATCTCCTTCTTTGCAGTTCAAGACCTGTGAAGCGTAACCCGCAACAGCGAAGCCTTATTTCCGCATGCGGCGGGCGGCCGGCCGCTGGGCCGCCCGCCCGCCGTCGGGAAACTCCTTCCTAGCTGAGGTAGCCGTTCGGGTTGAGGACGTACTTGGTGGCAGCGCCGGCATCGAACTCGGCGTAGCCTTTGGGTGCCTCTTCCAGTGGGATGGCCTTGGCGTTGACATTCTTGGCGATGCTCACCCTGTCGTGCAGGATGGCCATCATCAGCTGCCGGTTGTACTTCATGACCGGACACTGCCCGGTGGTGAAGCTCAGCGATTTGGCCCAGCCGGTACCGAGGCTCAGGCTCAGTGCGCCCTTCTTGGCCGCCTCGTCGATGCCGCCCGGGTCACCGGTGACATAGAGCCCCGGGATGCCCAGGGCGCCGCCGGCAGCGGTGATTTCCATCAGCGAGTTCAGCACTGTGGCCGGCGCTTCCGAGGCGTTGCTGCCGTGCCCGCGCGCCTCAAAGCCCACGGCATCCACGCCGCAGTCCACCTCCGGGACACCCAGGATCTGTTCGATCTGCTCGGCCGGGCCGCCCTTGCTCAGGTCCACCGTCTCGCAGCCGAAGCTCTTGGCCTGGGCCAGGCGGTCGGCGTTCATGTCGCCCACAATGACGACGGCGGCACCCAGCAGGTGCGCGCTGGTTGCCGCTGCGAGGCCAACGGGCCCGGCGCCGGCCACGTACACCGTGGAGCCGACGCCCACCCCGGCGGTCACGGCACCGTGGAACCCTGTGGGGAAGATGTCCGACAGCATGGTCAGGTCCAGCATCTTCTCCAGTGCCTGGTCCCGGTCCGGGAACTTGAGCAGGTTCCAGTCCGCGTACGGCACCAGGACGTAGTTGGCCTGGCCGCCCACCCAGCCGCCCATGTCCACGTACCCATAGGCGCTGCCGGGGCGGTCCGGGTTCACATTCAGGCAGATGCCGGTCTTCCGCTCCTTGCAGTTCCGGCACCGCCCGCAGGCGATGTTGAACGGCACTGAGCAGATATCGCCTACCTTGATGAACTCGACGTCGCGGCCCACCTCCACTACTTCACCGGTGATTTCGTGGCCCAGCACCAGGTCCGGCGGTGCTGTGGTGCGGCCGCGCACCATGTGCTGGTCCGAGCCGCAGATGTTGGTGGCCACGGTCTTGAGGATCACCCCGTGGTTGACCGCACGGCCCACGTTGGCCGGGTTGACGCCCGGGCCGTCCTTCAGTTCAAAGGTGGGATAGTCAACATCGATTACCTCGACCTTGCCGGGTTCCTTGTAGGCAACGGCTTTGTTCCCTGTCATCTGTTCTCCTGTTGTCAGGCCTGCCGGGTACGGCGGCTGATGGTTGGATAGGTGATGCGCCCCGCAGGCGGGACCCGGCGAGACCGAAAATCGTGCGCTCCCGGATGGTGCTGGCCGTGCCGGAACGTTCGTGCCGGACGTTCATAGCCTGCCGGAAGTGCCAGTCGCTGCGGGTTCCTGGGTGGGGGTCCGCCCAGTCTAGGCAGGCCCGCTGGACTGGTCTAGGGGTGCGGACCCCATGTTTAGGACGGCACTCTTCAGGGGACTTGCCAGTGGGGCGTACGCTGCACCCAAGGGCTTTTGCACCCCCGTCATGGTGGGTGCTGGGCACGTTCTACCGCTGAGGAGAACCGAATGAAGACCCGTACCATCGGATCATTGAGCGTCTCTGCCCTGGGCCTTGGCTGCATGGGCATGAGCGAGTTTTACGGCCAGGGTGACGAGCAGGAGTCCGTCGCCACCATCCACGAATTCCTGGACGCCGGCGGCACCCTGCTGGACACGGCGGACATGTACGGCCCCTTCACCAACGAACGGCTGGTGGGCCGGGCCATCGCGGGCCGGCGCGACGCCGTGGTGATCGCCACCAAGTTTGGCAACGAACGCCGCGAGGACGGTTCCTGGGTTGGCATCAACGGCCACCCGGACTACGTGCGGCGTGCCTGCGACGCCAGCCTGGAGCGGCTGGGCGTGGACCACATCGACCTCTATTACCAGCACCGGGTGGACAAGACGGTCCCCATCGAGGACACCGTGGGCGCCATGGCGGAGCTGGTGCAGGCCGGCAAGGTACGCCATCTTGGCCTGTCCGAAGCGTCCGCGGACACCATCCGCAAGGCCCACGCCGTGCACCCGATCACGGCCCTGCAGACCGAGTACTCCCTGTGGGAACGCGAGCCGGAAACCAAGGTGTTCCCCGTCCTCGAGGAGCTGGGAATTGGCTTCGTCCCCTACAGCCCGCTGGGCCGCGGCTTCCTGACAGGCCAGATCCGCAGCGAAGAGGATTTCGCAGCGGACGATTTCCGCAGGCACTCACCCCGGTTCCAGGGCGAAAACTTCACCAAGAACCTTGAACTGGTGGACCGCGTCCGGGAACTCGCCGAGGGCAAACAGTGCACACCCGGGCAGCTGGCCCTCGCCTGGCTGCTGGCGCAGGGTGAACACATCGTGCCGATTCCCGGAACGAAGAAACGCGAGCGGCTGCGCGAGAACCTGGGCGCCGTCGACGTGGAACTCAGCCGGGAGGACCTCGACCTGCTGGACCGGCTGGCACCGGCAGGATCAACGGCAGGCGCCCGCTACCCCAACATGTCCACCATCGATAACTGACGCAAGGAGAACCATGGCAGTCAACGACGACGAAGCTCAGGTCCTGGACCAGTGGAGCCACCGGCTGGCACAGGCACTGCAGATCCTCGACCTCAAGGTAGACCAGGAGCTGCTCCTGGACCTGGCCCGGAAATCCGCGGATTCGGTAATCCATGCCGCCGCGCCGGTCACCACATTCATGGTGGGCTACGCCGCCGGGATGCACGCCGGAACCGGCAGCGCGGGCAACAAGGACGCCGCGGCAGCCGCCGTTGAGAAGGCTGCAAGAGTGGCGTTCCAGCTGTGCGAGGACGGGCACGACGGCGGCCCGGCCAGCAAGGGCTGGGCCGACACAGCCCAGTAGGCAGAACTAGCCGCCGGCGGTGGGCTCCTCTTCCAGCACGGCCGCCGGTTCAAGGCGCACGATGACGGCCTTTGACGCCGGTGTCTGGCTGCCCTCTGCCACGCTGTCCAGCGGCACCAGGACGTTCGCCTCGGGGTAGTAGGCGGCAGCGCAGCCCCTGGCGGACGGGTAGGAGACCATCCGGTAGTTCCTGAGCACGCGCTCCTTGTTGTCCGCGTACACGCCGTGGATGTCCACGCGCTGGCCGTCCTCGAAGCCCAGCTCGGCCAGGTCCACCGGATTCACGAACACCACTTCGCGGCCCTTTTTAATCCCCCGGTAGCGGTCGTTATTGCCGTAAATGGTGGTGTTGAACTGGTCGTGCGAGCGCATGCTCTGCAGGATCAGCGTGCCCTCGGGCCGGTCCACGTGTTCGAGTTCATTGACCGTGAGCATGGCCTTGCCGGTGGGAGTGTGGAACGTCCGGGAATCGCGCGGGCCGTTGGGCAGGATGAAGCCACCGTCCTGCCGGATCTTGCGGTTGTAGTCCTCGCAGCCGTTGACCACATGGGAGATGTGGTCGCGGATGAGGTCGTAGTTCTTCTCGAACCCGGCCCAGTCCGCGGAGCTCCGGTCCTGCACCACGGCGGCGGCCAGGCGGCAGATGATCGCCACCTCGGACAGCAGGCCCGGGGCCACCGGTTCCACCGTGCCGTGGGAGGCGTGCACCGCGCAGACCGTATCCTCCACCGAGACGAACTGCGGCCCGCTCTCCTGCCGGTCGATCTCGGTCCGGCCCATCGTGGGCAGGATCAGCGCCTCGGCACCGGTGACCGCGTGCGAGTGGTTCAGCTTGGTGGAGACCTGGACCGAAAGCTCGGTGTTCTCCATGGCTTCCTCGGCCACCGCGGTGTCCGAAATGGCTCCCACGAAGTTGCCGCCGAGGCCTACGAAAACCTTGATCCCGCCGTCGCGCATTCCTCGGACGGTCTGGACGGCGTCAAGGCCGTGCTCCCGCGGCGGCTCGAACGCGAACTCCTGGCCCAGCGCGTCAAGGAACGCGGGCGGCATCTGCTCCCAGATGCCCATGGTGCGGTCGCCCTGGACGTTGCTGTGGCCGCGGATGGGGGACGCTCCGGCGCCGGGCTTGCCGATATTGCCGCGCAGCAGGAGCAGGTTGATGATCTCCTTGATGGTGGCCACGCCCTTTTTCTGCTGCGTGATGCCCATGGCCCAGGTGATGATCACCCGGTCCGCCGCCAGGTAGCGGGCGGCGAGTTCGTCGATCTCCTCGGTGCGCAGGCCGGTGGCCGCCAGGACGGCACCGTCGTCGAGCTGCGCCAGGTGCCCCCGGAGCTCCTTGAGCCCTTCGCAGTGCTCCTCCAGGAAGGCATGATCCAGGACCTTGCCGGGGTTGGCGGCCTCGGCGTCGAGCACCCGTTTGGAGACTGCCTGCAGCAGCGCCATGTCCCCGCCGATCCGCACCTGCAGGAACTGGTCCGCCAAATCCGTGCCGTGGCCGATGATGCCCTTCACCTTTTGCGGGTTCTTGTAGCGCATCAGCCCCGCTTCGGGCAGCGGGTTGACGGCCACGATCTTGCAGCCGGCCTCCTTGGCCTCCTCCAGCGCGGTCAGCATGCGCGGATGGTTGGTGCCCGGGTTCTGCCCCATGATGATGATCAGGTCGGCTTTTTCGAAGTCGTTGTAGGCCACAGTGGCCTTGCCCACGCCGATGGTCTGGCCCATGCCCCAGCCCGAGGACTCGTGGCACATGTTGGAACAGTCGGGAAGGTTGTTGGTGCCGTAAGCCCTGATGAAGAGCTGGTACAGGAACGCGGCCTCGTTGGAGGTGCGGCCGCTGGTGTAGAAGGTGGCCTGGTTGGGGTCCGGCAGTGACTTCAGTTTGTCGGCCAGGATGCCAACGGCCTGCTCCCAGCTGACCGGGCGGTAGTGGTCCTCCCCCGCCGGCTTGTACACCGGTTCGGTGAGGCGGCCCTGCATTCCCAGCCAGTATTCGGACCGCTGGCGCAGCTCGCTCACAGGGTGTTCGGCCCAGAAATCACTGCCGACCAGCACCGGCGTTGCTTCCCAGGTGACGGCCTTGGCCCCGTTCTCGCAGAACTCGAACATCTTGCGGTGGCCCGGGTCCGGCCAGGCGCAGCTCATGCAGTCGAACCCGTCCTTCTGGTTCAGCGCCAGCAACGTTTTCCGGGTCCGGTCCACACCCATGTGCTCCAGCGCCGGCTTCATCGAGTGGTACACCCCCGGAACACCGGCGGCCCAGGCCTTCGGGTGCCCGGTCACCTCAAGCTGGGATTCGTCGGGCTCTTCAACCTTGGGGTTCTCGCGCACCACGATGCGTTCTCCTTGCGTCCTCGCCGGGTCCGGGAAACCACCGGCTGCTTCGGCAACTCCCGCTCTTTCCACAGTTGTTCAGCCATCCGCGGAAGTCAAGGGCACTGTCCGCGGCAGCACCGGGCCGGCGTTAGGGTGGGTTGTACGGCTGAAGCAAGCGGCCTGGCACCTCAACGCGGAGAAGCACCATGCCGGACCAGCACGCCCTCGCCGCCCTCGCGGCATCCACTTTTTCCCTCCCGGCCCTTCGGGACGGCCAGCTTGCCGGAATGTCCGCGCTGGTTGACGGCCGCGATGTCCTGGCCGTCATGCCCACCGGCTACGGCAAATCCGCCATCTATCAGGTGGCAGCCCAGTACCTGCACAGCGCAACGGGACGTCCCGCCGTCGTGGTCTCACCACTGATCGCCCTGCAGGAGGACCAGCTGGACGGCCTGGCCGCGGACCTCGGCGCGGATGCCGCCGTCGCCATCAACTCCTCCCACAGCAACGCCGAAGTGGAAACCGCATGGGAAGCCGCCGAGTCCGGGACCGCAGCATTCCTCTACCTGGCACCGGAGCAGCTGGCCAAGGACGCCACGGTAGAGCGCCTGGCCCGGATGGGGGTCTCGCTGTTCGTGGTGGACGAGGCCCACTGCGTTTCCTCCTGGGGCCACGACTTCCGGCCCGACTACCTGGACCTGGGAGCAGTCCGGGAACGGCTGGGCAACCCGCCGGCGGCAGCGCTGACCGCCACCGCTTCTCCCCCGGTGCGGGACGAAATCGTGGAGCGGCTTGGCATGAAGGACCCGCTGGTGCTGGTCCATGGCTTTGACCGGCCCAACATCAGCCTGGACGTAGTCCGCCACCACGAGGACAGGGACAAACGCAGCGCCGTCCTCCACCAGGTGGCCGCGCTGGCCCGCGACGGGCAGGGCCTGGTGTACGCGGCCACCCGGAAGGACACCGGGAAGTACGCCGCCAAGCTCGCCGCGGGGGGCCTCCGGGCGGAGGCCTATCACGCCGGTTTGGCTGCCGCGGAACGGGAGCGCATCCACCAACTCTTCCTGGCGGACGGGCTGGACGTGGTGGTGGCCACCACCGCTTTCGGTATGGGCATCGACAAACCCACCGTGCGTTTCGTGGTGCATGCCGATATCCCGGAGTCCCTGGACGCCTACTACCAGGAGATCGGCCGCGGCGGCCGGGACGGCAAACCTGCCGCCGCGGTACTGCACTACCGTTCCGAGGACCTGGGCCTGCGGAAGTTCTTCAGCACCAGCACCCCGGATCCGGAGAAGCTGCTCAGGGTGCTCAAGGTCCTCAAGGATGCCGGCGGGCCCGTGCCCAGGTCGTCCCTGGCGGAGCTGGCCGGGTTCCCGCCCCGGCGGGTCACGGGCCTGGTGAACCAGCTTGAGGAGGCGGGGTCGGTCACCACGGGCAAGCGCGGGATACGCCTCGCCGCCAAAGCCAAGCTGCCTGCATTGGTGGCGGCCGCCGTCGAACGCGCCGAGGCCAGGCAGCGCGTGGAGCAGTCCCGCCTGACCATGATGCGCGCCTACGCCGAGACGGACGGGTGCCGGCGCCAGTTCCTGCTGAGCTACTTTGGCGAGGACCTGCCGGCGCCCTGCAACAACTGCGACGCCTGCGCCGAAGCCGCACGCCACCCCGGCCAACAAGCCGGGCCCGGCTCCGGAAAGAAGCACGACGGCGGCGGGCCGGGTCCCGCGGCGGCCGACGATCCGTTCCCGCTCCGGTCAGCAGTGGTCCACAAGGAGTGGGGCCACGGCCTGGTGATGCGGCACGAAGACGACGTGATCACCGTGCTGTTCGACCAGGAGGGCTACAAAACCCTTTCGCGTTCGGCCGTGCTGGAACATAAACTCCTGAAGCCTGCTTAGTAAGCTTCAGGGACACGTTCCAACGAAAGGCCGCCGCGTGGAAGTTCCTTTTTATGTCTGGACCCTGACCATCGCGGGAATCGTGGGGCTGCTGGCCTTCGATTTCTTCTTCCACGTCCGCAAGGCGCACACCCCCACGCTCAAGGAATCGTCCATCTGGTCGGCGATTTACGTGGGCATCGCACTGCTGTTCGGGCTGGGGGTGCTGCTCTTCGGCGGACCCACCATGGGTACCGAGTACTTCGCGGGCTACGTCACGGAGAAGGCCCTGTCCGTGGACAACCTCTTCGTGTTCCTGATCGTCATGGCCAGCTTCAAGGTGCCCCGCGCGGACCAGCAGAAGGTGCTGCTGTTCGGCATCGTCTTCTCCCTGATTGCCCGCACGGCCTTCATCTTCCTGGGCGCTGCACTGATCAACAGCTTCGCGTGGGTCTTCTACATCTTCGGGCTGATCCTGCTGATCACGGCCGGCAACCTGCTCAAGCCGGACAACCACGACGACGACTCCGAAGGTTTCGTGGTCCGGCTCGCCAAAAAGTTCCTGCCGGCGTCGGAGCATTACGACGGCGACAAGCTCTTCACCATGGAGAACGGCAAGAAGGTGCTGACCCCCATGCTGCTGGTAATGGTGGCGATCGGCGGCACGGACATCCTGTTTGCCCTGGACTCCATCCCGGCCATCTTCGGCCTGACCCAGAACGTGTTCATCGTGTTCACCGCCACCGCGTTCTCGCTGATGGGCCTGCGGCAGCTATTCTTCCTGATCGACGGTCTGCTGGACCGGCTGATTTTCCTGTCCTACGGCCTGGCGGTCATTCTGGGATTCATCGGCGTCAAGCTCATCCTGCACGCCCTGCACGAAAACACGTTGCCGTTCATCAACGACGGCGAGCACGTGAATGTGGTGGAGGTCAGCACCGGGTTGTCGCTCAGCGTGATCCTGGGCGTGCTGGTGCTCACCATCCTGGCGTCGATCTTCAGCCCCAAGGGCAAGGCCAAGAACGCTGTTTCCGGAGCCCGGCGGCACGCCACTGAGTACGTGGACCTGAACTACGAAACGGACATGGCGGAACGGGACAAGATCTTCGCCAAGATGGTCCGCGAGGAGGACCAGATCCGCAAGCTCCCGGAGAAGTACAAGCGCCTGGTCCGGAACGAAACCGAGTTCCTGGCCCTGATCCGCAAGGCCCACGACGAGCACGACAAAGCCCAGGTACGGGCGGACGCCAACGGCTGACGCCCGCCCTCCCAACTAAGTAGCGCGAAGTGCCGCTTTGGGTCCAAAACGGCACTTACTGCTACGTAGTTGGGATGGGTTAGCGGGCGAGAGCTGCTGCTCCGCTGGCCAGGGTAGTGATGCGGGCCCAGTCCTTGGTTGCGACGGCGTCTGCCGGGGTGAGCCAGCTGCCGCCCACGCAGGCCACGTTGGGCAGCTTCAGGTAGTCCGGGGCGGTGGCCAGGCTGATGCCGCCGGTGGGGCAGAACTGCACGTGCGGCACCGGCGCGCCGATAGCTGCAAGGTATTTCGGGCCGCCGGCGGGGCCAGCCGGGAAGAACTTCATCGTGTCCAGCCCCTGTTCCAGGACAGCCAGGACCTCACCCACCGTTGCCACCCCGGGCAGCACCGGGACGTCCAGCCTCAGCATCGAAGTGAGCAGGGCGGGGGTGACCCCGGGGCTGACCAGGAACTGGGCACCTGCGGCCACGGCGTCGTCGGCCTGCTGCGGGGTGAGGATGGTGCCGGCACCCACCAGGATCTCCGGCACTTCCTCGGCGATCAGCTTCAGCGAGGTCAGCGCCGACGCGGTCCGAAGCGTGAGCTCGATGATCTTCACGCCGCCGCCCACCAGCGCGCGGGCCAGGGGAACCGCGTCCTGGGGATCGTCGATGGTGACCACCGGGATGACCGGTGAAACGCCGAGGACGCCGGATGCGTCAGCCATGGTTGATCTCATTTCCCAGGCTTGCCGGCCCGTTGTTGGAAGCTTTGTTGTTGTCGATGATGCGGTACCAGTGCAGGAGCAGGTCCCGGAATTCTTCGTGCCCGGCCAGTGCGGGCTCCACGACGGGCCGGAATCCGAGCAGGGCCGGCACCACGGTGTCCGCCGTGCGGGATTCGATGGCGGGCAGGGCCGTGTGCAGTTCCTTCGCCAGCGGATCGTTCAGGTCCGTTTCCGGGGTGACAGCCACGTGGTGCATCCACGCGGCGACGGCGAGCGCGGCCCATTTCGGTTCGCGTCCGGCGTCGAGCGTTCCCCGGACGGTGGTCAGCAGCCGGAGCCCCACCTTCTGCGATCCGTCGCTGCCCACCTTCGCGGTGGTGTGGCCGAGGGCGGGGTTGGCGAACCGGCGGAGAACCTCGTCGCAGTACTGTCCGCCGTCCAGCCCGTCGGGCAGGGTGATGCTCGGCAGGGCTTCCTCCAGCATCATGCGCCGGCACGCGTTGCGGAACGCGTCTACGCCCACGGCGCCGGCGATGGTTTCCTTGCCCGCGGCCAGGCCGAGGTAGGCCAGCATCGAGTGGCTTGCATTCAGCAGCCGCAGCTTGGCGGATTCCCACGCGGCGACATCCGTGCTGAACAGGGCCCCGGCGTCTTCCCAACGGGGCCGGCCGGCGGCGAAAGTGTCCTCGATGACCCACTGCCTGAACGGCTCGGCCACCACGGCGGCGTCGTCGTGCAGTCCCAGTTCATGTCCGACGGCGGCGAGGTCACCGTCGGTAGTGGCCGGCACCATGCGGTCCACCATGGTGGAGGGGAAGGCGGCATTGGCGTCGAGCCAGGCCAACAGCTGTCCGCTTTCCGCGGCGGGCAGGGCTTCGGCGAAGTTCCGGACCAGGGTGCCGGTCAGTTCGCCGTTCCCGGGCAGGTTGTCGCAGGAGACCACGGTGATGGGTCCGGTGCCGGTGCGGGCCCGTTGCTGCAGCCCCCGCGTGATTTGGCCGACGGCGGTGCGCGGCGGCCTTCCGGCGAGGTCGGCCTGGATCTCGGGGTCGTCCAGGTCCAGGGTGCGGGTCCGGGCGTCGAAGCGGTAACCCTTCTCGGTGATGGTGAGGGTCACGATTTTCGTGGCCGCAGCGGCGATCCGGTCCACCACCAGCTCCGGGTTGTCCCGCCCGGAGATGGCTTCGACGATGCTGGAGACGATGCGTGCCGGGGCGGCGCCCTCGCCGCGTTCGGCCACCGTGAAGAGGCCGTCCTGCGGTGCGAGCTGCCGGGCCACGGTGTCCGAACGCTGGGTGACCCCCACGATCCCCCACTGCGGATCGTCGGCGGCGAGCATGGCGTCCTCGGTGAAGACGGCGGTGTGGGCCCGGGCGAAGGCACCGAGCCCCAGGTGGACGATTCCTGGCGTCAGGTGGTCTCGCTGCAGGGCGACTTTGTGGCCGGTGCGTGCAAGGGCGGTGAGGCTCAGGCGTTCGATGGCGCTGTTCCTTCCAGGCTGCCGGCGGCATGCGCACGGGTCTGCTCGAACGTGGGAATGAGGCCGGTACCGCCCTTGCCGCCCACCACGAGGGAGGATGCGGCAGCCCCGTAACGCGCCGCCGTCGGGAAGTCATCACCCAGCACGAGGCGTGCGGTCAGGGTGCCCACGAACGCGTCGCCGGCACCGGTCTGGTCCACCACTGCCGGCGCCGGAATGGCCGGAACCCAGGCCGAGACGGCGTCGGATTCGAGCTGGACGCCCTTCGCGCCGCAGGTGACGGCGACGTTGCCGGTGCCGAGGGTCCGGAGCTTTGCCGCGGCGTCTTCGGCCGAGGTAACCCCCAGCAGCGCATTCGTTTCGCCGGGGTAGGACGGCGTGACCAGGAAAGCGTGCGGGGCAAGTTCGGTAAGTGCCGCCGTCGCGCTTTCCACTGTGGTGAGGCGCGGCCGGTAGTTGGGATCGTAGACGAAGCGCTTCGCGAGCGAGGCGGCTTTGACGACGGCGGCGCGGGACGTTGCGGAAATGGCGCTGGCGATGCCGCCCGCCACCACGGCCCCAGCCGCGGCGAAGACTGCGGGATCGACGTCGTCCGGGCCAAGTGTGGAGCCGACGCTGCCGGTGCGGGCGTAGGAGAACTCGCGTTCGCCGTCGGGGTCGCTGTGCACCAGGTAGACGCCCTGCTGGCCCTTGCGGAATATCAGGAGTTCTGTGGAGATGCCCAGTTCGGTGATCCTGGCGGCGATGGCCTGGCCCAGGTCGTCGTCGGTGAGGACTGCCAGCAGGCCCACCGTGGCACCGGCCGACGCTGCGGCTGCGGCGACGTTGAGGGCGTCGCCGGAGATGCCCAGCTGGGCCGGAACGCCGTGGCCGAAAGGCTGGTCGGTGGCGACCTCAACCAGGATCTCCCCCATCACCACCACATCGAAAGCGTTGGAAATGCCGTTCACCAGTCATGCACCGATCCGTCGAGGCGCCGGTTCACCGGCAGGTATTTGGGGTCGAAGGGGAAGCGCGCGGCGGCTTCCTCGTTGAACTCTACGCCGAGGCCGGGAGCGTCCCCGGGGTGCATGTAGCCGTCCGCGAAGGTGTAGGAGGTGCTGAAGACCTCGTTGGCGGGGTCACGGTGGCCCATGTATTCCTGGACTCCGAAGTTGGGGATGGACATGTCCACGTGCAGGGCTGCGGCGAAGGACACCGGTGAGAGGTCGCCGGCACCGTGCGAGCCGGAGCGGACGCCGTAGAGGTCCGCGAGGGAGAAGATGCGGCGCAGGTGCGTGATGCCGCCGGCGTGCGAAACGGAGGTGCGGATGTAATCGATCAGGCGCTCGGTGATCAGCTGCTGGCAGTCCCAGATTGAGTTGAACACCTCGCCCACGGCGATGGGCGTGGTGGTGTGCTGGCGGATGAGCCTGAACGCGGACTGGTCCTCGGCCGGCGTCGGGTCCTCGATCCAGAACGGCCGGTACACTTCCAGCGAGGCGCCCAGCCGGCCTGCTTCGATGGGGGTCAGGCGGTGGTGGACGTCGTGCAGGACGTGGACGCCGTAGCCGAACTGTTCGCGGACGTGGGCCATCATCTTCGGTGCGAAGTCCAGGTAGGACGTGGTTTCCCAGGTGTCTTCCTGCGGGACGTTGCCACTGGCGGGTTCGTACAGCTTTCCGTCCACCGGGGCGATGCCGTAGGTCTTGTCCAGCCCCGGCACGGCGGCCTGGGCGCGGATGGCCTTGTAGCCCAGGTCCAGGTGGTGCTGGAAGTCCCTGCTGAGGTCTTCCAGCGTTGACCCGCTGGCGTGGCCGTAGACCATCACGCCCTCCCGGGCGGCACCGCCCAGCAGCTCGTACACCGGCATCCCGGCGGCCTTGCCCTTGATGTCCCAGAGCGCGACGTCGATGGCCGCGATCGCCGTCATGGTCACAGGGCCGCGGCGCCAGTAAGCCCCCTTGTAGAAGTACTGCCAGGCGTCCTCGATGCGGCGGGCGTCGCGGCCAATCAGCAGCGGGCAGAGGTGCTCGCTGAGGTAGGAAGCGACTGCCAGTTCGCGGCCGTTGAGGGTCGCATCGCCGATGCCGGTGATGCCGTCCTCGGTTTCAATAACGAGCGTCACGTAGTTCCGTCCGGGCGACGAAACCACAACCCGTGCGTCGGTGATCTTCACTGGTGGTCCTTCAATTCAGGGTGGTTGGTCAATGTAGGTCGCAGTAGATGCCGTTTTGGGGGTTCACAACGGCATCTACTGCTACCCAGTTGGGTCTGGTGGTCAGGATCCGCTGAGGCGGAGCATGACCTTGCTGCTGTCCGCGGCAGGGTCCGCGGCGGTCCGCATTGCTTCGGCGGCGTCATCAATGCCGAATTTGTGCGTGATGACCGGGGAGACGTCCAGGCCCTTCGCCATGGCGTGCAGGGCGTCCGTGATCTCGTCAACGAACCGGTAGGAGCCGATCCACGTGATTTCCCGGGTGACCAGGTCCCCCAGGGCAGCGGCGGCGGCCGTTCCGGGCAGGTTGCCCACCTGCACGATGGTGCCGCCGCGGGCGGTGGCGCGGAGGACGCCGCCCAGCACCGCCGGGATGCCGGTTGCCTCGAACACGAGCTCCACATCGGCCGGAAGGGCGTTGCCGGAGACGTTCAGGACGTCGTCGGCGCCCATCGCCTTCGCGATCCGCAGCGAAGCGTCATTGATGTCCGTGGCCAGGATGTGCCTGGCCCCGGCGTACTTGGCCGCCGCGATCACCAGCGACCCGATGGGCCCGGCGCCGTTGACCAGGATGTCCCGGCCTTCGAGGTTCCCTGCCCGGCTGACCGCGTGCATGGCAACCGCTAGCGGTTCGGCCAGCGCCCCGCGGAGGGTGTCCACGCCGTCGGGAAGCGGGCGGACCTGGAATGCCTTAGCCACCTTCCGCTCGCTGAAGCCGCCGTCCGTGTGGGGATCGAATGCCGCTGAGCCGAAGTAGCGGATCTGCGGGTAGAGGTTGGTCCGTCCGCTGAGGCGGCCGGGCATGACGCCGTCGCCCACGAGTTCGGCCGGGTGCACCGTGACGGGCTGGCCGATTTCCAGGTTCTCGACGCCGGTGCCAAGCTGGGCGATCCGTCCCGCCACCTCGTGGCCCAGGACCAGCGGTGACTTCAGCGCAGCGGTCCCGGAGGCTCCGTGGCGCCAGTACGAAAGGTCGGATCCGCAGATCCCGCCCCATTCGACGTCGAGCACTACTTCGCCGGGACCGGCCACCGGCTCGGGACGTTCGTCGATGCGGAGATCGTTGGCGCCGTGGACCACCACTGCTTTCATACGGCGTCCTCCAGGCGGACCATGTCGCGGCCGCGGATCTCGGGACCGACTGCTGCCGAGACGAGCGTGATCAGCGAGTAGCCGATGAGCATCGCGGCGAGCGGCCACCAGTGGCCGGTGACGGCGGTGAGCGTGGCGGCGAGGATGGGGCCGATGGCGGTGGCGAGGATGCCGCCGATTTCCTTCGCCAGGGCCAGCTGCGTGAAGCGGGTGCGGGCGCCGAAGAACTCCGCCATGGTGACGCTCTCCATCGAGAAGAGGCTCAGGACGCCGAGGTTCAGGCCGACGATGACGGCCACCATGACCAGCGTGGGGTTGCCGCTGGTAACCATCATCATCATGGGGATGGCGAACAGGGCCGTGAGGGAGCTGAGGACCAAGTACAGGGGGCGGCGTCCGAACCTGTCACCGAGGATGCCGATCAGCGGGATGGTGACGAAACCAAGGATGGAACCGTACATGATGGCCGTTGTTCCGATGGTCTTGTCCATGAGCAGCACCGTGGCCAGGTAGCCGATGAGGAACGTCTGGATGAGGCCTGAGTTGCCTGCCTGGCCGAAGCGCAGGCCGAGGGCGATCAGGAAGGCCTTGCCCTTTTTCTGGTGCAGGGCGGCTTCGATGGTGCTGGTTCCGGTTGCTGCGGCCGCGGCCGTCTCGCGCTTGGCGTCCTGCGCGGCGATTTCGTCCTTGGAGAGAGCGACGCCGTCCACCACGTCGGCGCGCTGTTCGAAGACCGGGCTTTCCTTGAGGGAGCGCCGGATCCACACAGCGAAGATCATCAGCAGGAAGCTGGCCAGGAACGGAAGGCGCCAGCCCCAGCTCAGCAGCTGTTCCTCGGACAGGACGGCCACCAGGATGGCCCAGAGGGCAGAAGCTGCGAGCGTTCCCGAGTTGGTGCCCAGGCATACCAGCGAAGAGATCAGGCCGCGACGGCGGGCGGGGGCGTATTCGGCAAGCATTACGGTGGCGCCGGCGATTTCGGCACCGGCCCCGAAGCCCTGGATAAGGCGGAGCGCTACCAGCAGGATGGGTGCCCAGATCCCGATCATGGCGTACGTGGGCAGCACGCCGATCAGCGTGGTGGAGGCGCCCATCAGGGCGATCGTGATGAACAGGACCTTTTTGCGGCCGATCCTGTCGCCCATGCGGCCAAAGTACACAGCGCCCACCAGGCGGGCCACGTAGCCCACGCCGTAGGTTGCCATGGCGGCGATAAGTCCGATGACCGGGCTGACGTCGGGGAAGAAGATCTTGTTGAAGACAATGGCCGCGGCCAGGGAGTACAGCTGGAAGTCCATGAATTCCATGGCGGTTCCCAGCCACCCGGACACGGCTACCTTGGCCAGGTCCCGGGTGGAGCGGGACTCTTTCTTGGTGTTGGGGGGCGCGATGCTCTCGGTCATCTGTTGCTCCTTTGCAGGCGATGCGTTCGAAGGGGGTCAAGCAGTTTGGGGCGGGGCAGCTGATAGCTGCCGGGGCGGGGAAGGGAACCGCCGGAAACCAGGAAATGTGGGCTGGCAGCGGGTCGATTTCTACTACCATACAAGCACTACCATTCTAGTGTGTCAACAGGCTAAACTTGGGACATGTCAACGGACAAGAGAAGCTCAGCGCCCCGGCTTTCGGTCAGGGACCAGACCCTGGAAACGCTGCGCCGCCGGATCATCTCGCTGCAGCTGCCCCCTGGCGAGCCCCTGTCAGAGAACGAACTCGCGCAGGAACTCGGCGTCAGCCGCACCCCCGTCCGCGAGAGCCTGATCCTGCTGCGGGAGGAAGGCCTGGTGCAGGTTTTCCCGCAGATCGGCTCCTTCGTCTCGCTGGTGGACCTCAGCCGGGTATCGGAAGCCCAGTTCGTCCGCGAAGCCATCGAATGCGCGTCCCTGCGCGACCTGATCGTGGACGGACCCGGGATCGCCGGCCTGCGTGAGATCCTTGCGGCCCAGTCCGCCGCTGATGCCGGCGGCGACATCGAGGAATTCTTCCGGCTGGACGAGGACTTCCACCGGGAACTCCTGCGCCTCGCGGGGCATGAATCCGCCTGGAGCGCGGTCAACTCCGCCAAGGCGCACCTTGACCGGGCACGCCGGATGAGCCTGCTGGAGACGCGGCCGGTAGCCACGCTGATTGAGCAGCACACCGCTGTGGTGGATGCCCTGGAAGCCAATGACGTTCACGACGCCGACAGCTGCCTCCGCCTGCACCTGCGGGGGGTCTTCGAGGACGTGCAGCGGATCCAGGAGGCCACTCCTGAACTCTTTTCCGACGGCTCGGCCCGGCGTCCCATCCGCCGGAGCGTTGCCCGCCTCGCCTGAGGGCTGATTGTCGGCCCCTCTTGCTACGTTTGACGCAGCTTTAAACCAGGGCTTGGGGAACCGTCCTCCGGCCCGGCTGTCCAATGGGGAGGCCCCGTGTTCCTGCTCGAAGCCGATGCCAGTGCCGGTCCCGGCGCTGCGCCGGATCTGGTGTTCTCCGCGAGCGACCTTGTGGCGGCCAGCGAATGTGAATACCGCATGCTCCGCGTCCTGGACGAGAAACTGGGCCGGGCCCCCAAGGCCGCCTTCCCTCCGGACCAGATGCGGGTCCGGGCGGGCGAGCTGGGCGACCGGCACGAGCAGACGGTCCTGGACAGCCTGGTGGCCAAATACGGAACGTGGGATGCCAGCCGCGGGGCGGGCGTCTACTCATTGGAACGCGGCAACGCGGTCCGCAGTGAACTCCAGGCAAAGCACGCCGAAACCGAGCTCGCGCTGCGCTCCGGGGCCGACGTCGTCTTCCAGGCCACCTTCTTCGACGGCGAGTTCCTCGGCTATGCGGACTTCCTGGTCAATGAAGCCGCCGGAACCGGGCTGCCGGGCCGGTACGAGGTCTGGGACACCAAGCTCGCCCGGCACGCCAAGGTGGGCGCCCTGCTGCAGCTGGCGGCCTACGGTGACCAGCTCCTCGGGATGGGGCTGGACCCCTCCCCCGTCGTCACCCTCGTGCTGGGCACCCGCGTGGGTGATGACTGGTTGCGCAGCAGCCACTCCCTGCCGGACCTGCTGCCCGTTTTCCGCGAACGACGCCGGCGCTTCCGCCAGCTCACCGCCGAACACCGGGAAGGCAGCGGGGCCGTTCAGTGGCAGCAGCCGGGCATAGTCCACTGTGGCCGGTGCGACTACTGCGCAGAGCAGGTAAGGCTGCACCGCGACCTCCTCATGGTCGCCGGAATGTCGGTGGTCCAGCGCAGGAAACTCCACGCGGCCGGCGTCACCAGCATCGACGAACTCGCTGCCATGCCGGCCGCTGCGGCGAAGAACTCAGTGGCCCGGCTCCGGGCCCAGGCCAGGATGCAGCTGGGCCTCGATGCTGCCGCCGGGTCCCGGACGTTCACGAAGGACGGCGAGCCCCACACTGTCTCCTACAGCGTCCTGCCGGAGCACACCATCGGGACGCTGCCGGCCCCGAGTGCCGGGGACATCTTCTTCGACTTTGAGGGCGATCCGCTGTGGCAGGACCCGGCAACAGGAGTCTGGGGCATCGAGTACCTGTTCGGCGTGATCGAGGCGCCCGTCGCCGGCGCTGGGGGCGATCCGGTGTTCCGGCCCTTCTGGGCCCATTCCCGGTCCGGGGAACGGAAGGCCTTCCTCGATTTCCTCGAGTACGTGGAGAACCGCCGCAGGCAGTATCCGGACATGCACGTCTACCACTACGCCGCCTACGAGAAGACGGCGCTGCGGAACCTGTCCCTGGCCCACCAGGCGGGCGAAGACACCGTGGACCACTGGTTGCGGAAGGGCCTCCTGGTGGACCTCTACGCCACGGTGAAGCACTCGCTGCGCATCTCCGAGGCGTCCTACTCCATCAAGAAGCTCGAGCCGCTGTACATGGGCGACAACCTGCGGTCCGGGGACGTCAAGGATGCCGGCGCGTCCGTGGTGGCCTACGCGGCCTATTGCGCCGCGCGCGACGCCGGGCACCAGGCCGAGGCAGACGCCGTCCTTGCCTCCATTTCCGACTACAACCAGTACGACTGCCTGTCCACCTTGCGCCTGCGTGACTGGCTGCTGGACATCCAGCCACAAGCTGATTCCGGACTTCCGGTGAAAGCGCGGGAGGAAACGGGGTCCGGCGACGGTGAGATTGGCGCTGCCACCACGGGACGCGGGGACGAGCAGGACGAATCCCCGGAGGAGGGCCGGCTTCACGAGTACCTTGCCGGCCTGCCGGACAACCGCCCCTGGACGGACGATGAACGGGCCATCGCCATGGTGGCGGCGGCCACCGGATACCACCGCCGTGAACGCAAACAGTTCTGGTGGCAGCACTTTGACCGGGTGGAGGCTCCCCTGGAGAGCTGGTCCGATCAGCGCAACGTGTTCGTGGTGGAGTCTGCCGAGGTGTCCTCCGACTGGGCACTGGCGAAGCCTCGGCAGCGGATGCGGACCCGGGTTTTGAAACTACGCGGCATCATGACCGAGGGTTCCGACTTCCGCGCGGACTCCACCTGGTGCCGGCTCTACGATTCTCCGCCGCCAGAGGGCATGGCGGCCCCGGATGCGGCGCCGGGAGCCCGGGCGTTCAGCTTTGGGACGCGTATCAGCGACCTGCAGCCTGCACCGGATAACCCGGCTTACACCCTCATCACCATCGCCGAACGCGAGTCCGGCAAGGTGGAGGCGTACCCGCATCTCCCGGTAGCCCTGACCGAGGACCAGCCGCTGGCAACGGTCAGTATCGAGGCCGCGCTTGCGGAGCTTGCCCGGGCCGTGGGGTCCACGGTTCCCTCACTGCCCGCACAGCCGGGACTCGACATCCTTCGCAAACTGCCGCCGCGGTTCCGCACGCTGCCCGGCCCGGCTGAGGTTCAGCACGGGGCCGATGGCGCTGCCGACTATGCAGGCGCCATCGCAGTGTCGCTGCGGGACCTGGACCGTTCCTACCTGGCAGTCCAGGGGCCGCCCGGTACGGGCAAGACCTACGTTGGCGCTCACGTGATCGGCCAACTGGTGGGCGAAGGCTGGAAGGTGGGCGTGGTGGCACAATCGCATAACGTGGTGGAGAACCTGCTGTGCCGGGCCATCGAGAAGGGTGGGGTGGACCCCTTACTGGTGGCGAAGAAGCTCTCTGCACCCCACGAGGTTCCGTGGAAAGCTACGGCCGACGGCGATGTCGCACGACTGCTGGAGTCTGCCGGCGGCTGCCTTGTGGGGGGAACGGCCTGGACCATGACCGGCAAGGAAGTCCCGGCCGGTTCCCTGGACCTCCTGGTGATCGATGAGGCCGGACAGTTCTCCCTGGCCAACACCTTGGCCGTATCCCGGGCAGCGAAGCGGCTCCTGCTACTGGGGGATCCCCAACAACTCCCCCAGGTGACGCAGAGTGCCCATCCGGAGCCGGTGGATGACTCCGCCCTCGGCTGGCTGGCCGCCGGTCACGCCACCCTGCCCCCGCGGTTGGGATATTTCCTGGCTGACAGCTGGCGGATGCATCCGGCCCTGTGTGCTGCGGTGTCGAGGCTCAGCTACGAAAGTAAGCTCCAGTCCGCGCCGGCCGCGTCCCTGCGTGAGCTGGAAACCGTGCCGCCGGGCGTGGAGACCGTATTCGTGCGGCACACCGGCAATTCGACAAGCTCGGCAGAGGAAGCTGCGGAGGTGGTGCGGCAGGCACACCGTCACCTGGGCCTGAAATGGACGCCCAGGCCGGAAGCTCCGGCCCGGCCGCTGGAGCAGCAGGACCTGCTGGTGGTGGCCGCGTACAACGCCCAGGACCATCTGATCCGCAAGGAACTGGCCGACGCCGGCCTGCCGGACGTCCGCGTGGGCACGGTGGATAAGTTCCAGGGCCAGGAAGCACCGGTGGTGCTGGTATCCATGGCCTGCTCTGCGGTGGCGGAGGCTCCGCGGGGTGCCGAATTCCTCCTGAACCGGAACCGGATCAACGTGGCAGTGTCACGTGGCCAGTGGCGGGCGGTCATCGTCCGCTCCCCCGAGCTCACGAACTACATGCCGCACAAGCCGGCGGCCTTGGAGGAACTTGGCGCCTTTATCGGGCTCAGCGTGCCCGGAACTCCCTGAAAGATCCCTTGGCTTCGGACATGGAGTGGTCCACCCGTTCCACCCGGCCGGGGGCGCGGTCCGAATTCAGCCAGTCCAGGAGCTTCCGCACCTGGTCCCGGGTGCCTTCGGCAACCAGGGCAACCGAACCGTCGTCGAGGTTTTTCACCTCTCCGGTCAGGCCCAGCTCCTCGGCTGCGCCCATGGTCCGGTACCGGAAGCCGACACCCTGCACCACGCCGAATACGCGGGCGCTCAAGCGAACCCGGCCAGCCGACGGCCTGTCAGCCGTTGGTTCTGCGTGGCGTGCCATGGGTAGGCCTCCTTGGGAGCTGCCGCCCTCCCAACTGGGTCGCAGTTAATGCTCGTTCCGAGGGCTCAAAACGAGATTTACTTCGACCCAGCTGGGGAAGATGGCGCCTAGTTGATGGTGATGTCGCGCGTGGAGTGGTTGTAGCGGATGGTCACGGTGCCGCCGGAGTGGTGCAGTTCGTGGTTGGGGCCATCGAACGTCCCGAAGGCGCCGTAGTTCTCGGTCCACGAGCGGTTGAGCGCGATCTTGAAGGTGTAGTGGCCGGCCGGCAGTTCGGCGCTCTTCTTCCACAGCTGGTCCAGGAAGTCGAACTCCATCTGGGCCTCGTCATACTGCGGCGCCCAGTTCTCAGGGGCACCCAGGATGGTGTTGAAGTCACCGGCAAGAGCCACGGCCTCGGGCTGCGGGTGCGTCTCAACGTCCGGACCTTCAAACGGCTCGGCTGCAACAGGCGCGGCTGCTTCGGCCTTGGCCGGCGCCTTCTTGCGAACGGCCTTCACCACGGGCTCCACGGCGTCTTCGATCGCCTTCGCTGCCTTGCCCACAACGGAGGCAGCCTTCTTGGCCGGTGCCTTCTTCGCGGGAGCCTTCTTGGCCGTCTTGGCGTCATCCTTCGCCGGCACCTCAAGGGTGGCGGCAGCGGCGGATACCGGACGGACGAACCCGGCGGGTGCTGCCGGAACCGGGGTGCCGGCCGGAACGGGAGTGCCGGCGTCGAGCGCCGAAGCGAAGGAGACAGCATCCGGGTAGGCGACAGTGGCGCGCATGCCGTCGTCGGTGATGGTCCAGCCCGAGCGGCCCTTGACCAGCCAGCCGGCCTTGACCAGCTTGGCGGTGGCCGAGGTCAGGGTCTTGTGTCCGCGGGGAATCCCGCCGCTGAGCAGCTCTGCCTCGTGCTCGTTGAACGGCACGCGTGCCGTGGACTCCGCCAGGACCTGGCCCGCATTCAGCGCATCACCGGACCACACGCCTTCGGTCAGGACATCCAGCACGGTCTTGAGTCGAAGGAAGGTGTTTTCTGCGGTGGACTTGGCCATGATTCCCCTAGTGTGTGAGCGATCCGATGAGAGCATCTTGCCAAGTGCCCGTTAAATCGCGCGACTTTAATTGGTTAACTCTGCGTGTCGTGACCGACTATGAAGCGCAAGTCACAACAACTGAGGCGGCGGTCTCGGGTAAGGCCGGCTGCTCGACCATTTTCTGCGCTGCCGCGGGATTTCTCCCCCACGTCCCTGACCCGCCTGCGGGACCAAGTTTAGCCGGAGATTGGGCGGCCGGGACGCGCAAGGCCCGGGTCAGTGCGCCAGTTCCCCGCTGTTCAGTTCCTCCAGCAGCTCGGCCTTGCGTTCTTCGGACGCAAACGACGAGTGGATGGAGTTGGCCGCCAGCCGCGCTTTGTCGAATTCAGAGAGCTCGAACACGGCCTCCAGCTGGGCAAAATTGTCGTCCACGTACCCGCCGAAATAGGCGGGGTCGTCAGAGTTCACGGACACGTTGAGTCCGGCGGCCAGCATGGCCGGCAGCGGGTGGTCCGCCAGGGTGTCCACGGTGCGGAGCCGGACGTTGGACAGGGGGCAAACCGTGAGCGGGATCCGCTCGTCCACCAGGCGCTCCACCAGGTCGGTGTCGTCCATGCAGCGGATGCCGTGGTCGATGCGTTCCACACCCAGGACGTCCAGGGCTTCCACGACGTACGACGCCGGGCCCTCCTCGCCTGCGTGGGCGGTCAGCCGCAGGCCTGCTTCGCGGGCTTTGGCATAGAGGCGCTCGAATTTTGCGGGCGGGTTGCCCACCTCCGCCGAATCCAGGCCGATGGCACCGATCGGTGCGTCCATGGCCAGCAGGGCGTCCAGGACTTCGAGGGCAGACTCTTCGGGGAGGTCGCGCAGGAAGGCGGCGATCAGGATGGTGGACATCCCAAAGTCCTCCATCGAGGTGGCCAGGACGGATGCTACGCCGTTGATGCAGGTCTCCAGGGAGATGCCGCGGGACAGGTGGGCCTGCGGGTCCAGCATGATCTCGGCATGCCGGACGCCGGCGGCCGCCGCACGTTCCAGGTAGGCGTGCGTCATGGCCGCGAAGTCCTCTTCGGTCTGCAGCACTGCCATGTTGGCGTAGTACAGGTCCAGGAAGGACTGGAGGTCGGTGAATTCGTACCGCTGGCGCAGCTCGTCAAGGTCCGCGTACGGGAGGGTGATGTCGTTGCGTTCCGCGAGGGCAAAGATCAATTCAGGCTGGAGGGTGCCTTCGATGTGCAGGTGCAGTTCAGCTACCGGCAGGAGCCGGACCGGGACAGCAGCATTGGATTCTGACACTTCGGTTTCGGGCGCAACGGGCTCACCCTCAAAGTTTTCCATCCGGTCAGGATAATCCCCCACGAGGATTCCTGCCTGCCCGGGCCCTGGAGCCGCACACCAGGGTGGAGGCCGCCGGCACCGCGGGCAACCCGCACGGCTGGCCCTTCCCGCGGCACCAAGCCCGGCACCTATCTCGATTTGATAACGCCATGGCTATGTTTTAGCGTGAAATGCATGCCCGTCCGGCGGGCGCATGAATGCCAGGTGCTGCCTTCACCAGAACTGCCCAGCGGCAGCCACCGACGTTGACCTCTATTTGTCAGGGGCGGGCAGTAGCGCGACGATCTTCGGGGACGGAGCCAGCGCTGGTGGCCTTCAGGAGCATCACCACCATGAATAAATCCTCTTTCCGTACTGTCGCGCGCCGTGGAGCCACCGTGGCAGCTATCTCCGTAGCAGGCGTCGCCCTGTCCACCGGCGCTGCCAACGCGGCCGCCCCCACGTCAACGTGGGACTCGCTGGCCCAGTGTGAAAGCGGCGGCAACTGGTCCACCAACACGGGCAACGGATTCTCCGGCGGCCTCCAGTTCACGTCCAGCACCTGGCAGGCCTACGGCGGTTCCGGTTCCCCGGCAGACGCCAGCCGCGAACAGCAGATCGCCGTGGCCGAGCGCGTCCAGGCCTCCCAGGGCTGGGGCGCATGGCCGTCCTGCTCATCCCAGCTTGGCCTGAACGGCGGCGGCGGCGCCCCAGTCCAGCAGGCACCGGTCCAGCAGGCGCCCGTGCAGCAGGCTCCGGTCCAGGCGGCCCCCGTCCAGGCCGCGGCCGTCGAAGCCGCGCCTGCCGCGCAGGCACCCGCCCGGCACGCTACCTCCGTAGCCCTCAGCGGCGAGACCTACACCCTTGAGGCCGGCGACACCCTGAGCATCGTGGCCGATAAGCTGGGTATTGCAGGCGGTTGGCAGCACCTTGCCGACGCCAACCTGGACACCGTCTCGGACCCCAACCTGGTGTTCGAAGGACAGGTGCTCCAGCTCCCCGCCTAGCGGGCCCAAAAACCGGTCGGCGATAGACAAATTCCGTTGACCATAGAACGACGCCGGCACACCCCCACAAGGGACGTGCCGGCGTCGTTCGCTTTAATTGTGGCGCCTCGGAAGCCGAGGTGCAGCTTTAGCTGGCGGGGATCTCCCGGACGATGCGCACCTTCCAGGCCGAATCGTCAGAGGTGTCCAGCAGGGCCACGGTGCCGTGTGCCAGGTTCAGTGCCACGCGCTTGACGGCGAGCAGTTCCAGGTACAGGTGTTCGTTCATGCGTGCCGGAGTATCGATCATGTACTTCACGGCGTCGCGCACCTTGCGGTAGTTGGCGCTGCGTTCCCGGTGCAGGTGGAGTTCCAGGGCGGAGCGCTGCTTCAGGCGCGGCTCGTGACGGTTCAACAGCGTCACTGCCGTGTGCACCGCGAGGACGAGGGCCAGTGAGACGGCGTAGATCCACCATCCGCTGGAGAGCAGGAACAGCGGGAGGTTGCCGATAGCCACAAGGGCGATCACCACGCGAAGGGCCGCGATGCGGCGCATGGTCCTGGCGACGGCGGCCATGCCAGCACGGAAACCGTGCTGTTCGTGGCGGGCAGCGGCGGGGTCGATGGTGAACTCATCGAGGACCAGGATGCCATTGGCTTCGGGACCGAGCATCAGTCCGTAGCGGGGCTGCGCGGGGCGGGAGGCGGGGTTTTCAGCTGAAAATGTCATGAGGTAGCTTCCAAAACGCGGGATGGGTTGCGGTGATCTTAGTGGTTCGACCTACCGCCAGTATGTAACCGTCCACTATTTGGACATCCGGCCTGCCTTCCTGTGGTGCCCGGCACTGCAATTGGCACATCAGCAACGTGCCGTCAGACTGAATGGATGCAAACCTTCCTCCCGTACCCTGATTTCCGGCAGAGCGCCGCTGCACTGGACACCGCCCGGCTGGGCAAGCAGCGGGTGGAGGCCCTGCAGACGCTCCGCGCGCTGGTCCTTCCCGGATACGGCTGGCAGACCCATCCGGCGATCCGGATGTGGATGGGCTACGTCCCGGCCCTCACCATGTACGGCCTGGCCATGGTGGACGAGTGGATGGAACGCGGCCACCCGGACAACACGCGCGCCAATATCGCCGAGTTCGCCCCTCAGGCCGCCCACCCGGATTACGCGTCGAAAATCCTGCTGCCGCCGTGGCTGGGGGAGCCTGACTTCCACCTCAGCCACCGGTCCAAGCTGGTCCACAAAGATTCCAAGTTCTATAGCCCCCTCTTCTCCGACGCGATTCCGGAGATGGACTACATCTGGCCCGAACCCCGCCATGAGTTCCTGCCCCAGGAGCCCGAGGGCGAGATCCTGTGGATCCTCCGCAACCCGCACGCCGACGTCGATCCCCAGACACTGGACACCGTTGCGCTGCCGCCCGTGGGCCGGGGCAACGCCGCCACGGCAGGCACACCGGGCTCGGACGACGACTACAGCCCCGTCTACCTCGAGGAAAAGTCCCGGCGGCCCTCCAAGCAGTCACGGAAGGCCGCGCCCAAGCCGCAGGCCAAGAAGCCCACCCGCAAGCGGCTCGCACAGGAGGAAGCCTTCTCCACACTGCCGGGAAAGACCCCGGTTGCCGTTCCGTTCGAAAAGGGCGCCAAGTTCGCCGTGGGCCAGGTGGTGGGCCGGCCCATCACCCTTGACGACGGCCGGTTCGGCAGGCATTTCACCGTCACGGAGATCATCGACCGTTCCGCGTTCGCCTACCCGGCGCTCCTGCAGGACCCGCGCGTTTTCTTCCCGGTGGAGGCACCGTAACCCATGACGATCCTTTTGGCGGGCTGCGGCGACCTGGGCACAGAGGCCGGGCTTCGGTTCGCCGGCCTGGGCCACCGTGTTGTCGGCTGGCGCCGCTCCCCCTCCAAACTTCCGGCGGAAATCGAAGGCGTGGCGGCTGACCTAAGCTCCGCCCAGCTGCCGGCGGTCCCGGCGGACACGTCCGCCGTCGTCATCGCCGTGGCTGCGGACGCACCGAGGGAAGACGCGTACCGCGCCGCCTATGTGGACGGCGTGGCCCACGTGCTCGATGCTTTGGAGCGCGACGGCGTGATCCCCCGCCGGGTGCTTTTTGTCTCGTCCACCGCTGTGTACGGCGACGCAGGCGGCGGCTGGGTGGACGAAGGGACTGCACCGGAACCGGGCGGTTTCTCCGGCCGGGTTTTGGTGGAAGCCGAGGAACTGCTGCGTTCGAGGCTTGCGGACTCCGGTACCGCGGCGGTGTCCCTGCGGCTCGGCGGTATCTATGGGCCCGGACGGACGAGGCTGATCGACCAGGTGCGGACCGGCTCAGCAGTGGTTCCGCTGGATATCCGGTACACGAACCGCATCCACCGCGACGACGCCGCGGCCGCCCTGGTGCACCTCGCCACCATGGCGGACGAACCGGCGCCGGTCTATGTGGGAGTAGACGACGACCCGGCAGACATGGGCACCGTCCTCCGCTTCCTGGCCGCTGAACTGGGCCTCCCGGAACCCGAAGTGGGTGACGCAGGCCCTGCGCGCGCCGGCAACAAGCGCTGCTCCAACAAGCTTCTCCGCGGGACCGGCTTTACTTTTGCGTTTCCCAGCTTCCGGGAGGGGTACAGGGATGTTTTGGCCGGGAACGGGGTACGGCACCCCTAAGCAGCGGTGAAGAACGGCCTGAGGATCGGGCCGGCGCCGTCGCGCAGTTTAGGCTTCAGCCATGACTGTTCCACTTACCGGCGGTGGTCCGCATTCAGTGCGGCCCGCAAACAACCAGTGGCCCCACCCGCCGGGGCTTCCTGGCCCCGTACTCTCTGACCAGCGCTGGCTGGACGCCATCTTCCTGCACTGGCGGATCGACGTGTCCGTGGCGGCGCGGTTCATGCCGGCAGGCGTCCGGCCGGATGTCTTTGACGGCAGTTCCTGGGTGGGACTGATCGGGTTCCGGATGGAACAGGCCGGGCTGGGGCGCGGGCCAGGCGTCCCCTATCTGGGGAGCTTCAACGAGGTCAACGTTCGGCTCTACTCGCGCGCGCCGGACGGGACGCGCGGAGTGGTGTTCCTGAGCCTGGACGCCAACCGGCTGCCTGTGGTGATGGCCACGCGGGCAATAGGAATCCCTTACGTCTGGTCAAGGATCCAGCGCTGGCCGGCATTTCCCCCGGAGGTTGGTGGACTGCAGAAGACCTGGCCAGGGGCCGGACCCACGGTATCGGAAGGCGGGGCCTTCCCGGTGGGCTACTCGGTACGCCGCTTCGGCGGTTCAAGGGCGGGCAGCGATTTTACTGTTGTTCCCCGCCTCGGCGCTGCGGCGGCTGACCCCTTATCCGTTTTCCTGACGGCACGGTTCGGCATGCATGGCCGCTTCTTCGGCCGCACCGCTTTCATCCCCAACACGCACAGCCCTTGGCCCCTCTTTGGCGCAGATGTCCAGACGCTGGCGGACGGGCTGATTGAGTCTGCGGGCATCAAGGTGGAGGGACCGCCGGAGTCCGTCCTCTACTCACCCGGCGTGCAGACGCGGTTCGGCAGGCCGCGCCTGCTGGGGAGCCAGCGTCCGGGATGACCCGCTAGAACGTACTCCCCTGCGGATTCTCCACCGAGGTGTCCTGCCAGCTATGACTGTCAGTGCAGCGACGCACCTACTTCCCGAGCCCCGCCCGGCGAAGCGCCTCGGCCATGGCAGTGTTCGCGGGTGCAGCCTGCGGAGCAGATCCGCGGCCGCCCGGGCGTCCGCCGGCCGCACCCGGGTTTCGACCTCCCGCGTTCCTGCCGCCCTGGCCTCCGGCCGTATTCCGCTCGCCTTGCTTCGCGGTGCCAGGGCCGCCCCTGCGGGAATCCGGTTCCTTGGCGCCACCCGCAGACGAACCCGCGGGGCGCTGGCCACCGGCCCCCGTACCGCGGGGAGCCTGTCCGCGCGAGCCTGGCTCGTCGTCGAGCCTTAGCGTCAGGGAAATCCTCTTCCGGTCCGGATCCGCTTCCAGCACCTTGACGCGCACCACCTGGCCGGATTTCACCACTTCGCGGGGATCGGATACGAAGCGGTTGGAGAGGGCGGATACATGGACCAGGCCGTCCTGGTGAACGCCCACGTCCACAAACGCCCCAAAGGCGGCCACGTTGGTGACCGTACCCTCGAGGATCATGCCGGGTTTCAGGTCGGAAATCTTTTCAATTCCTTCGGAGAACGCGGCAGTGGTGAACGCCGGGCGCGGGTCACGGCCCGGCTTGTCGAGTTCGGCAAGGATGTCCGTCACGGTGGGCAGGCCGAAGGTTTCGTCCACGAAGTCGCGCGGATCCAGCGACGACGCCGGCGCCGTGCCTGCAGCCACCAGGATCTTCCGGGCCACCGCGTAGGACTCCGGGTGCACGCTTGAGGCGTCCAGCGGCTCCGCTCCCCCGGTGATCCGCAGGAATCCGGCACACTGCTCAAAGGCCTTGGCACCCAGCCGCGGCACTTTCTTGAGGTCCGAACGCTTGCCAAATGGGCCGTTCTGGTTGCGGTACGCCACGATGTTTTCGCTGAGCAGGGGCCCGACGCCGGCTACGCGGCTCAGGAGCGCGGGCGAGGCGGTGTTGACGTCCACGCCGACGGCGTTCACGCAGTCCTCCACCACCGCGTCCAGGCTCCGGTCCAGCTTTGATGCGGTGACGTCGTGCTGGTACTGGCCCACGCCGATGGACTTGGGATCGATCTTCACGAGCTCCGCGAGGGGGTCCTGCAAACGCCGCGCAATAGACACAGCGCCACGAAGTGAAACATCCATGCCGGGGAGTTCAGCGGCGGCGAGTGCGGAGGCCGAGTAGACGGAAGCTCCGGCTTCGGAAACCACCAGCTTCTGCGGCTTCCGGTCCACCTCCGGGAGGAGCTTGATCAGCTCGGCGGCGAGCTTGTCCGTCTCCCTGGACGCGGTTCCGTTGCCGATGGCCACGAGTTCGACGGCGTGCTGCCGCGCCAGTTTCACCAGCGACGCCAACGCTTCATCCCATTTCCGAGCCGGTGCATGGGGGTACACGGTGTCCGTGGCGACCACCTTGCCGGTGCCGTCCACCACCGCCACCTTTACGCCGGTGCGCAGTCCCGGGTCCAGGCCGAGTGTGGGGCGGTTGCCCGCAGGCGCAGCCAGGAGGACGTCCCGGAGGTTCGCGGCGAACACCCGGACTGCTTCGTCCTCCGCCGCCGCGAACATCCTGCCGCGCAGGTCTGCTGTGAGCCGGGCCAGCACCCGGGATTTCCATGCGACCTGGGCAGTCTGCATCAGCCACGCATCGGCGGGCCGGCCGCGGTGGGCGACCCCGAGGAACCTTGCCACCGCGGACTCGTAGCGTGAACGCGAGGCGGCCAGGGCGTCGTCGTCCGCGGGATCCGCCTCGGCGAGGTCGAGTTCAAGGACGCCGTCCTTCTCACCTCGCAGCAGCGCGAGCACGCGATGGGACGGCATTCCTGCGGGCGCCTGGGTGAAGTCGAAGTAGTCCGCGAATTTCTGGCCGTCCGACTCCTTGCCTTTTTTCACGCGGGACACCATGCGGCCCTGCGTCCAGAGACGCTCGCGGAGCGTGGCCGCGAGATCGGGGTCCTGGGCGACGCGCTCCACGAGGATGGCGCGGGCGCCGGCGAGGGCGCCTGCCGCATCGCCGATGGCGTGTTCAGCGTTGAGGTACTTAGCGGCCTCACGCTCCGGATCCAGTTCGGGCCGCTTCACGAGCGCGTCGGCGAGTGGCTCGAGCCCTGCTTCGCGCGCTATCTGTGCCTTGGTGCGGCGCTTGGACTTGAAGGGCAGGTAGATGTCCTCCAGCCTGGACTTGGTGTCCGCTGCCAGGATGGCCTTCTTCAGTTCTAGTGTCAGCTGGCCTTGGGCCTCGATGGCTTCCAGGACCGCGCGACGGCGGTCCGCAAGTTCCCGGAGGTAGCGCAGCCGCTCTTCCAGGTCGCGGAGCTGGCCGTCATCCAGCGTTCCGGTGGCTTCCTTGCGGTACCGGGCGATAAACGGGACCGTTGACCCGCCGTCAAGCAGATCGACAGCAGCTTTCACCTGCCAGGGTTTGACGCCCAGCTCCTCGGCAATCTGTGTGTAGATGGCGTCGTCCGGCTGCTGTGCTGCGGGCTTGGAAGGGGCTTGCGGCTGTTGGGTCACCAGAACATCTTGCCTTACCCGCCAGTTGCGCTCCAGCGGCGGCGGGAGCAGGCGCACTTCATCGGATTGCGCATTCGGAGGGCGTTCGCCGGGCCGTGCGGCCGGTAAGGGTATTCCACTCGCGTCCGCGAAGTGCTGTAGTTGATATGCCGTCTTAGGCCATTAATGCTCGAGGAAGAGGCCGCCATGAAAGAACTGCTGATTGTGTTTCAGGAAGGGTTCGAGGAGGCCAACATCACCCTGACGGTCAACGGCAAGCAGGTGTGGCGTGACGTGGACGTATCCACAAATCCCATCCTCGGGATCGCCTCTGAGGTCTCAGTGGAGCTGCCGGCGAAGGGTTCCCAAGTGGGCGTCGAGGTGACCAATCGCGGACTGAAGGCGATTACGAAGGTGAGCGGAAAGCCTAAAAGCGTGCTTGTCTCCATCCAGGAAAACAGGCTCGTCATGAAGGAGGGAACGGGCCGCGAGGCCTTCCTGTAGCCCTGAAACCTGCACCTGTTCCGCGGCCGAAGAAGGCCTAGTAAAAGTCAAATCGTTGGAGTAGCATCTGATCACCGCCGGCTTCCAATGGGGTCCGGCGGGCCAAAAATCCGAGTAGGCCGGGGGTCGTCGGATGGCTTCCGGTTTTTCGCTGCCGGGACAGCACACCGCGCAGCAGCAGATGAAGGCGGCACCCAATCATGGGTGCCGCCTTCATCGCATGTGGCCGTTTCGCTGCTACGAGTTGCTGTCCTGGTACACGGGGTAGTCCGTGTAGCCTTCTGCGCCTGTGCTGTAGAACGTGCTGGCGTCCGGTTCGTTGAGCGGCAGGCTTTCCTTCCAGCGCCGAGCGAGGTCCGGGTTGGCGATGGCGGGCCGGCCCACCACCACTGCGTCTGCATGGCCATCATCCACGAGGCTCACTGCCTCTTCCCGCGTGGTCACCACGCCGAAGCCGGTGTTGACCAGGAAGGGGCCGCCGAAGCGGGTGCGGAGGTCCTGGACCAGCTGGCCGGTGGGCTCGTGGTGGAGGACGCTGAGGTAGGCGAGGTTGAGCGGGGCGATGCTGTCCACGAGCACTTCATAGGTGGCGCGGACGTCTGCCGCGTCCGTCTCGGCGATGCCCTGGACGTTGTGCTCGGGCGAAATGCGGATGCCCACACGGTTGGCGCCGACCGCTGCCACAACGGCGTTCACGGTTTCGATCACGAAGCGGGCGCGGTTCTCGGGTGAACCGCCGTAACTGTCAGTCCGGACGTTTGAGTTCGGGGCCAGGAACTCGTGCAGGAGGTAGCCGTTGGCGGAGTGCAGCTCGACGCCGTCGAATCCGGCCTCAATGGCGTTGAGCGATGCGTTGACGAATTCCTGGATGACCATGGGAAGTTCGTCAGTGTCCAGGGCACGCGGCACCGGGTACGGCTGCTTGCCGGCCGGCGTGTGGACTGTTCCTTCCACGGCAACGGCGCTGGGCCCTACGATTTCCGCCCCGCCCGTGATGTCCTGGTGCGAGACGCGCCCGCCATGCATGATCTGGGCGAACATGCGGCCACCCTCGGCATGAACAGCGTCTGTGACTGTCTTCCAGCCGGCAACCTGCTCGGGGGTGAAGATCCCGGGCTGGCCTGCGTACGAGCGTGCACCGGCGCTCGGGTGGGTTCCTTCGCTGACGATCAGGCCCAGCGAGGCGCGCTGGCGGTAATGCTCGACGACGAGCGGCCCCGGGACGCCTGCCTCGCCTGAGCGGACGCGCGTCAATGGCGCCATGACCAGACGGTTGGGGAGCTCAAGTTCGCCGAGAGTGAGGGTGGAAAACAGCATGCGCGTTCCTTTCGGGGGCTGAAGGCTTACTCTTCCTGCCAACTAAGAAGCGCATGCAACTATTCCGGATGCGATTCGAATCACAGGCCAGCTGTCCCTGCCGCCGCGGAATGGGCCGAATTCGGCAGTTCTTGGATTGTCGTTCAGCGGGCGGTGCCGGGACAGCCTTGGCCTTGTGGGTTGGTGTTGCAGTCATCTGCGTAGTTACGGGTGAGGGACCGCCAGACACTGATGGTCTGCGGCGGGGCGCTGAACTGCCCTTGGCCGGGAATGGGCAGGGCGGGGCCGTTATTGACGGAATAGGTTCCCTGGAACGACGTGGTCAGCACTACCTGGAAATCACCGGTCGCGCCGTAAGCGTGGCTGGTCCGGGTCTTTTCACCCCACCGATCCTGGGGCAGCGGGCCGCCCATCGAGGGTTGCGGGCCGAAAACGGTGCCGTCGCCGTAGTTCCACGTGTATTGCACCGGGGTGGCGACCACGTGAACTTGCTGGCCGAACATCGTGATGTCGAACTGCTGCTCCACGGACTCCGCATAGAAGTTGGTTTCAGCCCCGCGAAGCGTATGGGGACTCGGCTGGGCAGTGACAGATCCGGCGCTCACTGGCAGGTTTTGGAATTCCCGCTGGATGTCCGCCGCGATGCGGGGCAGCAGGTCCTCGGGCCTGGCGTCGTAAAGGCAGGTCGGGCCGGAGTGGGGCGCCCAAACAGCGCCGGGAACGCCCCGGGGACGGGAAAGCCACATGACAGGGATGCCTTCGTCACCGTCAGGGCCGTTTTTGCATTCCAGCTGGCGGGCCAGGCACGGGGTGTCGAAATCTCCCCCGCCGAGGTGGCACTGCAGCTCGTACTTGTATTCGTTGGGATCAGTACTCACCGCGCCCGGTTCGGGAGTGACAAATTCGTTGCGATCGGAGTCCCAAACGTGTCCGCTCATCCCCAATCCAGGATTCCACTCACCGCCGAACTCCGGATCATCAGCCGCTTGAGCTGGAAGTGGCGCGAGCAACATGGTGCTTGTGGTGACCACGACTAGGCAGAGCCGCTTCAACCGGATCATCGTCAACCAACAATGCTTCCGAGTTCACTGGCAACCCACGACCCGTCTTTGTAGTCCAACATCAGGAGGTTACCCTGATCCGGCGCCTGAGGATCCGTTCGAGCAACTGACCCGTCCGCACGCATGTAGGACAAAGGTTCTTGATGAACTTGTACAGCGACTTGATACCGGCCGTCTTGGGCCTTCGCGAAAGTCGTGTTCGCGACTGGCGTCGTCAGTTTGCCACCAACCAGCCAACGACCTTCCGAATGCCAGTTCTTGATGACTTCCTTTACCTTCAGACAGGTGGTGCAACCTAGCGGCTCCACTTGTTCGAACATGTCGACATTGCCGGTTTCGTATGCGTAGCTGAGCACACTAAACCAGTACTTCGTAAAAGCCTCTGCACCCTCCTTCGTCTCGGTCTTCGCCACTTCCGGCAGCACCGGGACGGGGACGTTTTGGGCGGGCCCGGATGCGTCGGCGGGCTTGTAGACGGCACTGGGAGTGGGAGTAGGCGTGGGCGTAACGCTGGGAGACGCCGACGGGGAAGGCGTCGCCGACCCAGGGCCGGGATCCGCAGGCGCTCCCCCGGAGCAGCCAGCCATCAGAAGCACTCCGGCAACCGCAAGAACAGCCGCACCGGACCGAGGGCCAAAGGACGTACGAACGTTGCGTGAGGTCATGGGCCGCTATTCCCCCAGTAGTTTCAAGACGGCTTGCTCCGGACAGTGATTCAAGGGTAGCCCAGGTCACATCTCTGCGATAAGAGTTATCCACAGGCATCCGACTCCGGTTCTACCACCCCGTCAGGCTGCGCGGAAGTCACACGGAAAAAGCCGGTGCCCCAGGCACCGGCTTCCCCCCAACTGCTTACAACCCCAAACCACGGGGCTCCAGGACGGCTACTTCTGCGCCGGAAGCACCAACTCCCCTGTCTTGTCCGTGGACAAGGCGAGCGAGGAAACATACTGCGGGCCGCCGTCGGGCGCGTCCTGCGCCGAACGCACCATGTCCGGCCGCTCAAACTCCAGCCCCGTTACGTGGCAGGTGAGTTTCGCGTCGCTGGGGTTGCCGTCGGCATCGAACATGGGCAGGTCAATGCCGTCGTCGGTCCGGCGGAGGTAGTACCGGCCGCGGGTCAGGACCGCGAGCGCCGGCGGCAGCACCAGCGCCAGGCCGACAGCGAAGATGGGCGAATACGGCTGGATGCCGGACCCAAAAGCCCCGAAGAACACAGCGATGGAAACGCCCGCGGACACCAGCATCGACACAAACCCCACCGGGTTCACGGCGTAGAGCATGCCGCGGCGGAACTCGGGCACCTTCGGGGAGATCTTGAGCAGGTACTTGTTGATGGCGATATCGGAGGCAACCGTGACCACCCAGGCCATGGCGCAGTTGGCGTAGAAGCCGAGGATGGTGTTGAGGAAGTCGAACATGTTGGCTTCCATCAGGACCAGGGCGATGAGCAGGTTGACCACCACGAACACCATCCGGCCCGGGTAGGTCTTGGTGATGCGGGTAAAGCTGTTGGTCCACGCCAGCGAGCCCGAGTAGGCGTTGGTGACGTTGATTTTGATCTGCGAAATGACCACCAGCACCACGGCCAGGGTCATCGCCAGCCAGGCCGGCATCATCTCCTGGTACACGCCCAGGAACTGGTGCACGGGCTCGTTCGCGGTGGCAGACGCCGCGGGGTCCAGCGTGGCGATGAGGTAGATGGCGATGAAGAGGCCCACGATCTGCTTAATGGCGCCAAAGATCACCCAGCCTGGACCAGCCAGGATGACTGCCCGCCACCAGGCGCCGCGGTTGGCGTCGGTGCGCGGCGGCATGAACCGGAGGTAGTCGATCTGCTCGGCGATCTGCGCCATCAGCGACAGGCACACGCCGGCCGCCAGCATCACGGAGGCCAGGTTCGGGCCGCCGTCGCCGGACTCCCCGGTGTACGCAAAGAAGCTGTCGATGCTCTCCGGGTGCGAAACCAGCAGGTACCCCACGGGAACCACCATGAGGAGCAGCCACAGCGGGGTGGTCCACACCTGCAGCTTGGCGAGGGTGTTCATCCCGTAGATCACCAGCGGGATGATGATCACGGTGGACGCCGCGTACCCCAGCCACTGCGGAATCCCGAGGCCCAGCTCCAGCCCCTGGGCCATGATGGAGCCCTCCAGCGCGAAGAAGATGAACGTGAACGTGGCAAAGATGACGTTGGTGACCACGGATCCGTAGTACCCGAAGCCCGAGCCGCGGGTGATCAGGTCCAGGTCGATGTTGTAGCGGGCCGCGTAATAGGCCAGCGGGAAGCCGGTGGCGAAGATGATCACCGCTGCCACCAGGATGCCGAAAATCGCGTTCACCGTGCCATAGGAAATCCCGATGTTCGCGCCAATGGAGAAGTCCGCCAGGTAGGCTATGCCGCCCAAGGCACTGGTGGCCACCACTCCCGCGCTCCACTTGCGGTACGAGCGCGGGGCGAACCGCAGCGTATAGTCCTCCAGGCTCTCCTTGGTGGCGTTCAGCGCTGCAGCGTTTCCCGCGGTTGGAGTCGCCGTGGATCCGCCGACGACGGCGGCGCCGGGCGGTGCGGCAGGCTCCAGCAGTTGCGTGGATTCTGAGTCGTGGCTCATGGGCGTGCGTCGCTTTCGTTCGGAGTTCGAGGTCTGCGAGAGACGCTATCCAGCCGAAAAGACAGTCCCATCACGTTCCTGTTTCCGCGGTGTAAAGCCTTGACCACTTCAGTCAACAAAGGGCGGGCAGGCTACTTGTTGCCACCCCACAAAAACGGTCGGCACCACCCGAACTAGCGTCGGCAGGGTACGTTCCGCAAGACAAAGGACCATCCATGACTCCCACCGTCCACAATTGGCCCATCCTCGAGACAGCCCGCGCCCAGGTGCTGGAGCAGGGCGTGGGCCTCACCGAAAGCCAGCTGGTGGAGGTCCTCACCCTCCCGGACGAAGCACTCCCCCAGGCTTTGGAGCTGGCGCACCAGGTCCGGCTCCGGCATTGCGGCGAAGACGTGGAAGTTGAAGGCATCGTCTCCATCAAGACCGGCGGCTGCCCCGAAGACTGCCACTTCTGCAGCCAGTCCGGGCTCTTCGACAGCCCCGTCCGCGGCGTCTGGCTGGACATCCCCGAACTGGTCAAAGCCGCCAAGGAAACTGCGGCCACCGGCGCTACGGAGTTCTGCATTGTGGCCGCCGTGCGCGGGCCGGACATCAAGCTGATGAACCAGGTCAAGTTCGCCATTGACCGGATCAACGAGGAAGTGGACATCAACATCGCCTGTTCCCTGGGCATGCTCACCCAACGGCAGGTGGACCAGCTCGCCGGCTGGGGCGTCCACCGCTACAACCACAACCTCGAAACCGCCCGCAGTTTCTTCCCGGAGGTGGTCACCACGCACACCTATGAGGAACGGCTCGAGACCTGCGCCATGGTGAAGGCTGCCGGCATGGAACTGTGCTGCGGCGCGCTGCTCGGAATGGGCGAATCACTCCACCAGCGGGCTGAACTCGCCGCCCAGCTGGCGGCATTGGAGCCTCACGAAGTGCCACTGAACTTCCTCAACCCCCGGCCGGGAACGCCGCTCGAAAACCAGGGCGTCATGGACGGCAAGGACGCCCTCCGGGCCATCGCCGCGTTCCGTCTCGCCATGCCCCGAACGGTCCTGCGCTACGCCGGCGGACGCGAGCTCACGCTGGGCGATCTGGGCACCCGCGAAGGGCTCCTGGGCGGCATCAACGCCGTCATCGTGGGCAACTACCTGACCACCCTGGGCCGCCCCGCCACCGCCGACCTCAACCTCCTGGTGGACCTCAACATGCCCATCAGGGAACTGCAGAAGACCCTGTGAGCCCGATCCCGGCCGAAGCGAACGCCGATGCTGCGGCCGTGTACTGCAGCCACTGCGGCGGGCCCCGCGAAGACGACGCCCGCGAAGGTGGCCCGGGCGATGGCACCCACCCATCAAAGGACACGGACGACGGCGGGACCGCGCCGCCGTCGTCCGCCCACCTGCGGTGCGCGTCCAGGCTCCACCTGGAACCGCCGCGGTTCTGCAGCCATTGCGCGCGCCGCTTGAAGGTCCAGGTCACACCGCTGGGCTGGTGGGCTGCCTGCTCACGGCATGGCGTCACCACCCACCCCGCCATGGAATCGTGAAAAATGCAGCCACAGCCCCTAGCGATTTTCTACAAGCCGTAGAAGAATGGCTGCATGATGTTTGAACACGCAGATGGGCAACCCGTTCTCGAACTCACCGACGAGCAGTCCTGGGAACTCCTCGAGGGAACCAAGCACGGCAGGCTGGTGGTTTCCGTTGCGGGTGAACCGGACATTTTCCCGGTCAACTACGTCACGGCGGACCGAAAGATTTACCTGAGGACCGCCCCGGGCAACAAGCTGGCACAACTGACCATCAACTCCAAGGTGCTCTTCGAAACGGACGGCATCCTCTCGGACCAGGCGTGGTCTGTGGTCCTCCGCGGCAGTGCACGCGTGCTGAGCAACTCGGCGGAGCTGGAAACGGTCGAGGCGTTGGGGCTGAAGACCTGGGTTCCTACGCTCAAGGACTTCTACGTGGAGATCGAACCCAGCTCCGTCAGCGGGCGGCACTTCAACTTCGGTGAGCAGCCCGAACGGGAAATCTAGGCGCTCCTAGACTGGAAGCATGGCGGACAGGCTCACTCCCGAGCAACGCAGCTGGAACATGTCCCGCATCCGGGGCAAGAACACCAAGCCCGAGCTCCTGGTGCGCAGGCTCCTGCACACGAAGGGCTACCGTTACCGGCTCCATGGCGCCGCAGGCGGGGGCAAGCTTCCAGGCAACCCGGACCTCGTATTCGCCGGCCGCCACAAAGTCATCTTCGTCAACGGCTGTTTCTGGCACTTCCACGACTGCCGGGTCGGCCAGCACGCGCCCAAGGCCAACGCGGGCTTCTGGGCCGATAAGCGCACCCGCACCAGGGAACGCGACGCCGGGCAGCGCCGCCAGCTTGAGGACGCCGGCTGGGAAGTCCTCACCATCTGGGAGTGCGAACTCAAGGACACCCCTGCGCTCGAATCGCAACTGGTGAAGTTCCTTGAAACCCGGCAGCAGGCGTGAATCACGCCGTCCGGGTGACGTTGCCCCGTGGCGGCATGGGCGCGCAAAGCACTCGCTCAAGTATTGGGTGTGGAGGCCGCAGTGTCATCAAGAAACCCACAATTATTCCCCGAAACGGTGCCGCCCCCGGGCCCCGGTCCTAACCTGAAACTGCACGCCCGCCCCACCCAGATAATGCGCTGCCGGACTGAGAAACGTCAGCTGGAAGGAACCCCGTGAGCTCCTCCGATGACGCCCCCCTGCCGCTGGTGGACCAGTCAGTGCTGGACCGTCTCCGTGGAGAACTCGAAGAAGACGCGGGCTACTGCAAAGTGTTCGTTGGGAACTTCATCGAGTGCCTGCCCCAGCGGCTCAGCAAGCTCCGGCTGGCCCTGACCACGGGCGACCTGGACGGCTCCGTGGACGCTGTCCTGAGCCTGAAGACCTCCAGCCAGATGGTGGGCGCCGAGCGGCTGGCGGGGCTGGCCACGAATCTCGAAAGCGAAATCCGCACCGGGGCACGCGCGGCGGACGCCGCCGTCGTACTTCCCCACCTGGCCGCCGCTTTCCTGCGGAACATCACCCAATGCAGCCGCCAGACCACGCACCGCCTGCAGGCTCAGTGCGCGATGGGCGCCAGCCTGTAACCAACGCCGCGGACGGTCTGCAGCCAGCGCGGCTGCTGCGGCGAGTCGCCCAGCTTCTTGCGCAGGTTGCCCATGTGAACCTCGACGGACCGTTCGTCCGCCTCGCTGATGTAACTCCCGACGTCGTAATCCTCGTCCCGCAGCCGGCGCACCAGGTCCGACTTGGTCCGGACAGTCCGCCCGGCTTCCAGGAGTGCGTGCAGGAGTTCGAACTCCGTACGGGTCAGGTTCATTTCCGTGCCGTCCACCAGCACGGTCCGGGAAGCGTAGCTGAGCTCGAGCCCGTTGTGGCTGTAGTTACCCCGCTCCGGGTGGCCGCCGGCCTCCGCCGGAATCTCGCCGGGTGCGTCTGCGGGTTCGGAAGCGGAACGCGGACGCCGCATCATGGCCGCCACCCGGGCACGGAGTTCGCGCGGCCGGAAGGGCTTGGTGAGGTAGTCATCCGCACCGGACTCAAGGCCGATCAGGGTGTCCAGCTCTTCCGTGCGGGCCGTGAGCATCACGATATAGGCATCGGAAAATTCGCGGATCTGCCGGGAAACCTCAAAACCGTCGATGTCCGGCAAGCCCAAATCCAGGGTGATGACATCAGGGCTGATGGTTTTGGCCACCAGGACACCTTCTGCGCCACTGCTGGCTACTGTTACATCAAATCCGGCTTGGGTCAGCACCGTGCGAACCAGTTCCCGGATGTCGTGGTCATCCTCGATGACAAGTCCCACACGTGCATCACTCATAGCGCCCCCTCAGCAGCCAACGTCAGAAGTATAGCTGGCTGCGGATATCCTGCTGGTATGGTCTCGCACGCGCCCGCCCGAATGTTCAAGCTCAATGGCTAACCCGGCGGCATGGTCGTCCGGAGGGCTGCGCTTCTTCCGGCGCCAGTTCCACGAGTACAGGCTGCGGGACCGTGTGGCCATGAGCCAGATGCCGCTGTTCATCACCACGCTGCTGACCATGTTCCTGGTGTGGGCCTTCTTCCCCGGAACAATGGGCAATCCACTGTTCGTATCCTTCGTGATTTCGCAGATGGTCCTGATGGGCCTGTGCTACGTCATCCCGTGGGAGCGGCTGCCGTATACGAGTTTCCTGGTCATCCCGCTGCTGGATTTTGTGTCCATTGCTGTGGGTCGCGAAGGCGGGCAGGACAGCTTGACGGGCATCAGTCTGTTGGCCGTCTTCCCCGTGATCTGGCTGTGCGCCTCCGGGTACTATCCCAAGACTGCCCTCTGGCTGTCCTTCCTGGCGCCGCTGGCCATCATCTGGGTTCCGCTGCTCTTGAAGGGGAACGTCACGGCCCAGGACCTCACCCGGTCCCTGCTGCTGCCGGTCATGATGCTCGGCATCGGGATCTCGGTCAGCGTCCTTACGCTCAGCATGATGCGCCAGCAACGCGAACTCGAGGACAAGGACGCCCAACTCCAGGCCAATCTCCGCACCAGCCAGCGGCAGGAGGCCCTGCTGAACACCGTCCTGGATACCGTCCACCTGGGCGTGCTGGCAGTGGATGCCGACGGCCACGATGTCCTGATGAACAAGAAGCAGCGGGCCAATCACCTGCTGGCCAGCCCCAAGGACAACCCGGACCCCAACGAGTCCCAGCTGCTGGTGTTCGGTCAGGACAGGAAGACCCTCATCCCGGTCCAGGACCGCCCCGTCCGCCGCGCCGTGCTGGGCGAAACCTTCACCGACTACCTGGTATGGCTGGGCGACGGCAGGGAGCAGCGCGCCTTCGTCACCACGGCAAGGGCCATGAAGGACAGCGACGGGAAGTTCTCCGGCTCGGTTATTGCGTTCAGTGACGTCACGGACCTGGTGAACGCACTGGCTGCGAAGGACGACTTCGTCTCCAGCGTTTCCCACGAGTTCCGCACACCGCTGACGTCCATCCTCGGTTATGTCGAAATCCTGCTGGCTGACGAACCGGACGAATCACAGCAGGAGATGCTCGAAATCATCCGGCGGAACTCCGAGCGCCTGCTGACCCTGGTATCGGACCTGCTCTCCAGCCGGAACGGTCAGCTCATCGTCACCCCGCACACGGTGGACGTCGCAGAGCTGGTGCGGACCAGCGTGTCCTCCGCCATGCCGAGGGCCACGGCGTCCGGCGTGGTGCTGGCAGCCGAGACCCCGGATCAGCTCGAGGCCCATGTGGACGGGGCCAGGATCTCCCAGGTCCTGGACAACCTGGTATCCAACGCCATCAAATACTCCCCCGACGGCGGCAACGTCCTGGTCAGCCTGGCCCGGGAGGACGGCCACCTCGAATGCCGTGTGACGGACACCGGCATGGGGATGACCCCCGAGGACGCCTCCGAAGTCTTCGCCAAGTTCTTCCGCACCAGTAACGTCCGGCGGACTGCCATCCCGGGCGTGGGGCTGGGGCTGCCCATCAGCAAGGCCATCGTCGAAGCCCACGGCGGGACCATCAGCGTGGACAGCACCCTGGGCCAGGGCACCACCTTCATGTTCCGGGTGCCGGTCTAAGGCTCGCCGGCGCGCGCCTGCCGGACAACTTCGCCCCAGGACTGCCGGGCCAGGTCCTGCACGGCGGCCAGGATCTCAGTGGGCGGCAGGGAGAGGTCCAACGGGAACTCCACGATGTCGATGTCCGTGTTCAGGATCCGGCGGAGCTTGATGTCACCGGATCCGGCGTAGACCAGCCACGCTGTTGGCACCGCCAGCGCTGTGCAGTGTGCCAGCATCTGGAAGTGGTCTGCGGTGAGGGAAGCGCCGGAGTCTGTGGCGGCCTTGTACTTGGCGTTGTAGGCCACCACGGGACGGCCACCGAGCATGTGCACGGCGTCCGGCTGCACGGTGAGGCGGTCGGAGTCGCGTACCGCTTCGCTCAACAGCGCGTTGTACCGGAGCCGCAGTTCCCCGGGGTAGGCGGCCATTGCCTCCCGCAGGGCTGTGCCCACGAAGTCCTCGAAAACCCTGGCCATGTCCACTACGAACGCGGCCGTCTGCTGCCGCCCCGGCCCCGCCTCTGCCGACGCGTTCCGGAGGATGAGCTCGGCCAGCCGCAGCACCGGGTGGTACCGGAGGTTCATCCTGCTGGGCTTCCACGGCGGCAGCGGCGCGCCCGACGGGAGCCGGGTGACGCCGTCGAGCTTTCCCTTGAGCAGGCGCAGCCGGCTGAGCACCTCGGGGCGGACCCTCGGCACCTGGCCCATGCGTTCCAAAGCTGCCCGAAGGATTCGGTTCTCGGCAATGTCCTCGGTGAATTCGTCGTAGGAGACCTCCAGCGGAACCAGCATGCCCGGCCGGCGGGAAATCTGGTCCGAGATGCGGATGCGTCCCTTGACCGTGCGGAGGGATTCGTCCACGGTGAGGTAGCCCTGCAGGACGCCGCGCCCCAGGGCCCGTTCGGCCAGCTGCGCCAGGGACTCGGCCAGGGCGCTCCACAGCTCCCGCTCCTCGAAGGCAGCCACCGAGTCCGGCCGGAAGCCCTGCTCCCCCGCGTAACTCAGGAGGAACAACAACCGGCCAAGGCCCAGCCTGTCCTTGGGCCTGACGTCCAACTGGACCGACGAAGTGCGCACCGAGCCCACCTTGCCCACCGGCTCAATCCGGTACAGCCCCATCCCCATGGGCGAAGCCTTGGCCAATCCGCTCGAATTCAGGAACGAAGCACTGGCAGGATCCAGCCGCTCCACGATTCCGCGGGACAGCTCGTCCAGCACCAGGTGCCGCGCGGCGCCTCCGGGGCCGCGCGCGCCTGCGTTGCCTTCCGGGGTGAAGGCCCTGGCCGGGTCAGCGGAGCGCAAGGCGTCCCAGCAGTTGCTCCAGCCCGAACCGTTCCTCCAGCTGCGCGCGGGTCAACTGGCCGTGATAGTGCTCTTCCAGCAGGGGCATGAGTTCGTACTTCCAGATCCGCTGCAGCCCGGCCGGTGTCTGCGCCGCGGGCTTCATGAAGTAGGACGGGCCGATCATCAGGTCCCGGTCCCATTCGTCGATGGCCCCGTTGAGTGCGTCCAGCAGCAGCGCCGGCGTGGTGTCCAGCCCGCGGGCTTCCAGGAAGCGGAGCAGCGAGCCCTTGACCGGCTCGGTTTGCGGATGCAGCTCGATGAACGAGAAGCGGCGGCGGATGGCGGCATCCATCATGGCGATGGATCGGTCCGCTGTGTTCATGGTGCCGATGATGTACAGGTTGTCCGGCAGCGTGAACGGCTCGTTGGGGCTGTACTGCAGGTAAATCCGGTCGTCGCGGTATTCCAGCAGGAAGTACAGCTCGCCGAACACCTTGGCCAGGTTGGCGCGGTTCATCTCGTCGATGATCAGGAAGTACGGCTTCTTCTCGTTGCCGGGCTTGGCGGCTTCCTCGGCGAGGCGGCGCAGCGGGCCGGCAACCAGTTTGAAGGACACCTGGCCTTCGTCCGTCTTGTCCGGCCGGTACCCCTCGAAGAAGTCCTCGTAGGCATAAGAGGGGTGGAACTGGACCAGTTTGACGCGTTCGTCGGTGGTGTCGTCCGCCAACTCCGCTGCCAGGTGCTTGGCGAGGTAGGTCTTGCCGGTGCCGGGCGGGCCGTACAGGACCAGTTGGCGGTTCTCTTCCAGCAGGTCCGCGATTTCCTGCAGGGGTTCGAGGTCCATGTTCAGGGACTCCGCGAACTCCGGCGTCAGCGGGCGGAAGCCCTCCTGGACAGGTTCCACGACGGCGGCGGCTTCCGTTTCGGCGTCGGGCTCGGTCTCGGCTTCGGCCGGCAGGAGGGCCTGGAGCGCCTGCACCACCCGGGTTGCGTCCACCACGATGCCGGGGGTGGCCAGCTGCCGCTGGACGTGCCGGGGCAGGCTGGTGGTGGCGTGGCCTTCGTCGAACCAGCGCACCTTCCGGCGCAGCCGCCGGTTGTCATCGTTGTACTCGGGTTCGCCCAGCACGCCGCCCAGCCTGACCGTGCCGGCGTGCTGGTACAGGACCAGGTCGCCGGGCTTCATGACGGTGAGGAAGGCGAAGCCGGCGGTCTTGGTGTCCTCGCGCTCCACGTAGCCAAGGTGCTTGTAGTCCTCGTCCACGGCGTGCTGGACCAGCCCGGCGGTGACGCCGGGCTCCAGGAGGCGGAGGTGTTCGACGTCGAGCGTCACCTTTTCCTCGCCCTGCCAGGCGGTGAGCAGCTCGGCGTTGTCGTGGTGGGTCCGGAGCAGCCATGCGCGGCGGCCGGGGTCGCCCACCTTGCGCCACTGGCTCACGAGCTGCCGGGCGTACCAGTCGATGCGCTGGCCGGCCTGCTCATCGAGGTGCAGGCGGATGCGGTGGATGTCGGCGGTGATGTCTTCTTCGGAATCCCCCTTGGCGCCACCCACCAGTGAGGCGAAGGCATCCCGGATTTCCTGCCGCTCCACGTCCGCCACAACGGGTTCAAAGTAGCTGGGCCACGCCAGGAACTCGATGCTGCGGCGGATGGCAGGCTGGTCCCCCGGGGTGCCGGCGGCCAGGGCGTGGAACTTCAGCGGGTCCAGCAGCGCCGCGGTGATGGTGGTGGGCGGTTGCTGGTCCACGTGCTGCACGAACCGGCACAGCCACCGGAGGTGGTCCCAGATGGTCCAGTTGAACTCGGCCGTGCGGTCCCGGATCACGCCGTGGTCCGTCATGCCCTGGTAGAGCTCTTCGGGCAGTTCCAGCGGCGGTTCGAGCCAGGAGGCGGCCTCGGCCACGCGGGCCCGCTTGACCTTGAGCGACTTCACTTCATGCGCCAGCGGCAGGGACTGCAGGAACAAAAGCTCGGCGGCCAGCTGCTTGGCTTCGCGGGAGGCGCCGTCGAGGTTCTGCCGGAGGTTGGTCATCATGGGCGCTTTGGGATCCGGCGTGCCGCGCTCCAGGCGGTCCAGCAGTTCCGCGGCGGCCTCGGAGGTCCAGGTCAGTGTCCGCCCGTCCAGGGCCGATGGTTTGCCCTGCAGCCCCGGGCTCAAAACAAACCATGCCGCGTCCTCGATCTCCTTGGAGATGCCGAGGGCGCGGGTCATGGCAGCAATGGTGGCGGGGGTCATGGATTCAAATTTACAGGGTCTAACTGGACGCCTGCTCAAAGCCGCTTGGCCGCCCGGTTGGGAGCCGTCCGGTGTCCGCCGGACGGCTCCTGGCCGTTAGCCCGGAAATTTACGTGCGCGGAGCGGACCGCTTCCGCCCGAAGATGAAGTACCCCATGGGTCCGACGAAGTTGATGAAGGATGCCGCGCGCCAGGCGCCCTTGGGCCCGTTGATCAGTGCCGCCGGCCGCTTCGATATGTCCCGCTGCGCCGCAACCAGCATTGAGAGCTGGACGATGGCCACGATGATGGTGCCGGCCTTGGAGGACGGCGACATCTCCTTCCAGGTCTTCTTCTTCCTGGCGACGCGGGTCTTGTTCTTGCCCATCTGGCTTCCTTTCGCTGTGGTGTGGTTCCAGTCCAGTGTGCCCTGTGGGGTCCTGTCCAGAGGCTTAGTGCCTGTACGGCGCCAGGCGTTCCTTCTGTTCCGGGGTGAGCCGCTGCACCCGGCCGGTGGCCTCGTCCACGAACGCAAGGTGGCTGCTCGCCCTGACGCAGTCCTCCCCTGTGACGGGATCCTGGACCAGGTAGTGGATGTCGAAGCTGGCGCCTTTCACGGCACCGATCCATACCTGCACCATGGCCGGGACGTTACGGTACTCCAGGGTCCTGACGTAGCGGATCTTGTGGTCCACCACCAGTGCCATGATGCCGTCCGGGACGTCGTTGAACAGCGATACCTGCGGCTCAACGCCGGGCAGGCCCGCTCCCCGGGGCGGTCCGAAGGCACCGATCCGGGCTTCCTCGAGCATGCGGACGATCTGCACGTTGTTGATGTGTCCGTAGGCGTCCATGTCGCCCCAGCGCATGGGAACGGGGACTTCGATCCGCTGCCCGCCGTTCCCGTCGAGCCCGCTCAGCTGTGCACCGCCGTCGAATCGTCCACCGGCACGTCACCGGCGTCGGCCCCGGCGAACTGGGACATGTACAGGCGGTGGTAGGCGCCTTCGGCCGCAAGCAGGACCTTGTGGTTGCCCTGTTCCACAATCTTGCCGTTCTCCATGACCAGGATGGTGTCGGCGTCGCGGATGGTGGAGAGCCGGTGCGCAATCACGAAGCTGGTGCGGTCCGACCGGAGCGCCGCCATGGCCTTCTGCACCAGCAGCTCGGTGCGGGTGTCCACCGAGCTGGTTGCTTCGTCGAGGATCAGCAGTGACGGGTTGGCCACGAATGCCCGGGCAATGGTAATCAGCTGCTTCTCACCGGCACTGACATTGTTGCCTTCCTCGTCGATCACCGTGTTGTAGCCCTCGGGCAGGGCGCGGACAAAACGGTCCACGAACGTGGCCTTGGCGGCTGCCATGACCTGCTCTTCAGTGGCGTCGAGGTTGCCGTAACGGATGTTGTCGTAAATGGACCCGCCGAACAGCCACGCGTCCTGGAGCACCATGCCTACCTTGGAGCGGAGTTCGGACCGGCTGAGGTGCGTCACGTCCACGCCGTCGAGGGTGATGGAACCGGAGTTGAGCTCGTAGAAGCGCATCACCAGGTTCACCAGGGTGGTCTTTCCTGCGCCGGTGGGCCCCACGATGGCCACGGTGTTCCCCGGCTCCGCTGTGAAGGACAGGTTCTCGATGAGCTGCCGGTCCTCGGTGTAGCTGAAGGTGACATCCCGGAATTCCACATGGCCGTCGGTCCTGGCCGGCAGGTGCTCCGTAGCGGTCTCCGGGTCCTGCTCTTCGGCGTCGAGGAACTCGAACACCCGCTCGGCTGAGGCAACACCTGACTGGAGCATGTTGGCCATGCCCGCCATCTGGCCCAGCGGCTGGGTGAATTCGCGGGAGTACTGGATGAACGCCGTGGCGTCGCCGAGCGACATGGAGCCGGAGGCGACGCGCAGGCCGCCCACCACGGCGATGCCCACGTAGCTGAGGTAGGACACGAACTGCATCACCGGGAAGATGATGCCGGAGACGAACTGAGCGCCGAAGCTGGCCTTGTACAGGGCTTCGTTGCGCTCGTCGAACCGCTCGAGCATGTCCGCTTCGCGGCCGAAGACCCGGACGAGGTCGTGGCCGGAAAAGGATTCCTCGATCTGCCCGTTCAGCGTGCCGGTGTTCTTCCACTGCGCCGCGAAGAGCTTCTGGCTCCGCACACCGATGAGGCCCGCGGCGACGCCTGAGAGCGGCAGTGCCACCAGGGCGATCAGGGCCAGCTGCCAGGAGACGATGAACATCATGATCACGATGCCCACCACGGTCAGCAGGGAGTTGATGAGCTGCGCGAAGGCCTGCTGGAGCGCCTGCTGGATGTTGTCGACGTCGTTAGTCACCCTGGACAGCACGTCGCCGCGCTGGCGGGTGTCGAAGTAGTTCAGCGGGAGGCGGTTGAGCTTCTTTTCGGTGTCGTCGCGGAGCTTGCGGATCACCTTCATGACGATGCGGTTCAGGACGTAGCCCTGCAGCCACAGGAAGATGTTGGACACAAAGTACATCAGCAGGACCACGGCGATGAGCATGGTCAGCTTGTTGAAGTCGATGCCGGTGCCGGGCACCAGCTCCATCCGGGAGACCATGTCCGCGAAGTTGTCCTGGCCCTGTTGGCGCAGCCCCTCCACGAACTGGTCCTGGCTCACGCCGGCAGGCAGTTGCTTACCCACCACGCCGCCGAAAATAACGTCCATGGCCTGGCCGAGGATTTTGGGCGCGATAACGTTCAGCACCACGGCCACCACCACCATGGCCACCACCACGCAGATGCCCAGGGTTTCGGGCTTCAGCAGGCCCATCAGCCGCTTGGCCGACGGCCAGAAGTGCTGGGCCTTCTTGGCGGGCATGCCGCCGAACATGTCGCCGTCGGCTTCGGAGGGCGTGAACTCCTCCTCGTAGAAGTCGTCGTCCTCCACCACTGCGGTTTCAGCGGAGCTGCCGGTGCCCTGTTCGGGTGCCCCGGCGTCTTGCCCGGTGTTCGCGGGGTCCTTCTTGCGGGGGCTCATGCCATTTCCTCCACGCTCAGCTGCGATTCAACAATTTCCTGGTAGGTGGGCGAGGTTTCCAGGAGTTCCTCGTGCGTTCCGCGGTCCACGATCCGGCCGTTGTCCAGCACCAGGATCTGGTCTGCCTCGGTGATGGTGGAAACGCGCTGGGCCACGATGATGACCGTCGCGTCAGCAGTTGTGTCCTTGAGTGCCGCACGGAGGCGTGCATCTGTAGCAACGTCCAGCGCCGAGAACGAGTCGTCAAAGAGGTAGACCCGGGGTTTGGTCACCAGGGCCCTGGCGATGCAGAGCCGCTGGCGCTGCCCGCCGGAAACGTTCGTGCCGCCCTGGGAGATCCGGGATTCGAGCGCCTTGGACTTTTCCCGGACGAACGATTCTCCCTGCGCCACCCGCAGCGCTTCCCAGAGTTCCTGGTCCGTGGCATCGGTCTTGCCGAAGCGCAGGTTGTGCTCGATGGTGCCGGAGAAGAGGTAGGGCCGCTGGGGCACGAGGGCCACGCGCTTGGTGATCTCGGCGTGGTCAAGGCTGGTAACCGGAACACCGTCCAGGAGGACTTCGCCTTCCGCGGCGTCGTAGAGCCGCGGCAGCAGCGAGAGGAGGCTGGTCTTGCCGGCGCCGGTGGAACCTATGATGGCGATGGTCTGGCCCGGCCGGGCGGTGAAGCTGATGTTGCTCAACACCGGGGACTCGGCACCAGGGTAGGCGAAGGTGACGTTGCGGTACTCCACTACGCCGCTGAGCTCCGAGGGGGCTACCGGGCGTTCGGGATCGTGAATGGAGGGTTCGACGTCGAGCACCTCGCCGATGCGGTCCGCGCAGACAGAGGCGCGCGGGATCATCATGGCCATGAACGTGCCCATCATGACGGCCACCAGGATCTGGAGCAGGTACTGGAGGAACGCTGTCAGGGCGCCCACCTGCATGTCGCCCGAGTCGACGCGCTGGCCGCCAAACCACAGCACAGCGGCCGTGGACAGGTGCAGGATCATGCTGATGGCGGGGAACATGAGGACGAACAGGGCGCCGATCTTCAGTGAAACGTCGGTGAGCTCCTTGTTGGCTTCGCCGAAACGGCCGGTCTCGTAGGGTTCCCGGACGAACGCCCGGACCACCCTGATGCCGATGATCTGTTCGCGGAGCACCGCGTTGATGCGGTCGATCTTCTTCTGCATCGACCTGAACAACGGCATGAGCCGGACCACCAGGTAGCCCACCACTACGGTCAGCAGCGGCACGGAAACCCAGACCAGCCAGGACAGGTTGATGTCCTCACGCAGTGCCATGATGATGCCGCCGATGCACATGATGGGCGTGGCCACCATGAAGTTCAGGCCCATCAGCACCAGCATCTGCACCTGCTGGACATCGTTGGTGCCGCGCGTGATCAGGGTGGGGGCGCCGAAGGCGTTGACGTCCTTGGCGGAGAAGCTGGTGACCTTCCGGAACACGGCCCGGCGGAGGTCGCGGCCCAGGGCCATGGCAGTCTTTGAGCCGAAGTAGACGCCGGCGATGGCGGCAGCCACTTGGGCAAAGGCCACCAGCAGCATCACGGCACCGGTGCGCCAGATGAAATCGGTGTCTCCCCTGGTGACGCCTTCATCGATGATCCGGGCGTTCAGGCTGGGCAGGTACAGGGCCGCAATGGTGGAAGCGAGCTGGAAGATGATGACGGCGGCGATGTAGGGAGAATACGGTTTGGAGTAGCGCCGTATGAGCGTAAGGAGCATGGTTTCAACTCTAGTGTTGCCCACTGACATTGGAATCCCATTTAGTCCACCTTTTCGATCCGGTTAACGCTGCGGGCACCAGGGGCGGTCCCCACGAAAAAGAGCCGCCGCCCGTACCCGGATTGCGGTCCGGATGCGGGCAGCGGCCCTGTTGTTCACGCGCGGCTGGCCACGCGCAGCGTCTTACTGGTCCCGAGGGGTCCCGGAAGGTGCCGCGGACGACGGGTTGGCGGCACTGTGCTTGCCGCGTCCGGCCAAGTACAGGGCGGCAGCTGCCTGCAGCTTGCGTTCCTTGAGCAGCTTGCGCTGCACCCTGCGGAGTTCAGCGGCCGTCGCTTCCTGCTGGGCGGCGAGGTCCCGCTGGGACCGAAGCTGCTCCTGGATGTCCAGTACCAGTCCGCCCAGTTCGGCCTGCTGCCGGGCCAGCAGGTGCTGGGTGTCCTGCAGCTTCCGAAGCGTATCCGCGGCACTGGCGACGGCGTCGGCCGCCTTTTCGACAGAGCGGGCGGACTGGAGGTCCAACCCTTCGCTGCCGAACGTCCGGGCAAAAGCCTCCTCGAAGTCCTCCGTAGCGACGGACCTGGACGCGGCTGCAGCCGCGGCCCGGCCGCCGTCGTACGTCTTTGCCGGCGCGGCGCCTGCCCCCGGACCTGCGTGGATTCCCACGGGCCCGGCAGCGGGAGCGGTGCTGTGCGCGCTTTCCTCATCGCGGGGAGCGTCAGGGGAAACCATAGGCAGCTGCCCGGTCATGGCGGTCATCCCCGCCTCGCCGGCGGCGTTGGCCTGGAGCGAGGCTTCAGGGGTGATGTCCACGGTCTTGCGCAGCGGCACCTCCTTGATGAAGAGGACGGCGATCAGGGCAACCACGGCAACGACGGCGGAGATCATGAAGATCCCGGCGGTGGCGTCACCGTACGCGGCACGCATGACGTCCGCGATCGGTGCGGGCAGGTCCTTGAGGTCCAGGGTCGCACCGCTGTTTCCGGTGGACTCGATGCCGAGCTTCGCCAGACCGTCCGTGGCCAGGTCCTTGACGTGGTTGGCCATGACGGCGCCCAGTACGGAGACGCCGATGGCGCCGCCGACGGAGCGGAAGAAGGCAACGGATGCACTGGCGGAACCGATGTCCTGGGCGCGGACGGTGTTCTGGACAGCAAGGACCAGGTTCTGCATGAGCATGCCAAGGCCGATGCCGAAGATGCCCGTGTAGATGCCGGTCAGCCAGAGTTCGGTGGTGTGGTCCATGGTTCCGGCCATCGCCAGGCCGCCGATCAGCAGGATGGTGCCGCCAACCAGGAAGCCCTTCCACTTGCCGAAGCGGCTGATCAGCTGGCCCGAAACCACTGAACCGACCAGGTTGCCGGCGATCATGGGCAGGGTGAGCAGGCCGGCCTCGGTGGGCGTGGCGCCGCGGGCCACCTGGTAGTACTGGCCCAGGAAGGTTGAGGAACCGAACATGGCCACGCCAACAGCAACGGACGCCACGATGGCCAGAGCGGTGGTGCGGTCGGAGATGATCTTCAGCGGGATGATGGGTGCGGACACCTTGGACTCAACGAGCACCAGCAGTGCCAGCAGCAGGACGCCGCCGCCCACCATCAGTGCCGACTGCCAGGACCACCAATCGTAGTAGTCGGCCTTGCCGGCGAAGGACACCCAAATCAGGAGCAGGCTGACGCCGGAGGTCAGCAGGATGGCACCAAGCCAGTCGATCTTGGCAGGGCGTTTGACGTGCGGAATCTTCAACGTGATTTGGAGCAGGATCAGGGCGACCACGGCCAGCGGCACGCAGACGAAGAAGGTCCAGCGCCAGCCCAGCGAGCTGTCCACGATAAAGCCGCCCAGCAGCGGGCCGCCAGCGGTACCGACGGCCATGACGGCGCCCATGTAGCCGGAGTACTTGCCGCGTTCGCGGGGCGGGATGATGGAGCCGATGATCGCCTGGGCCAGGGCCGTGAGGCCACCCATAGCGATGCCCTGGATCACGCGGGCGGTGAGCAGGAACGGGATGCTTTCCGAGAACCCTGCCATGACCGAGCCGGCCACGAAGATCACGATGCTCAGCTGGACCAGGACCTTCTTGTCGAAGAGGTCTGCGAGCTTGCCCCAGATGGGGGTGGTGGCCGCGTTGGCCAGCAGTGCCGCCGTGATGACCCAGGCGAAGTCCGTCTGGGTGCCCTTCAGCTCGGACATGATGGTGGGCAGCGCGTTGGCCACAATGGTGCTGCTGAGGATGGCGGTGAAGAAGGCAGCGAGCAGGCCGGTGAGGGCCTCCATGATCTGCCGGTGGTTCATGGGTGCGCCGGGTTCGTGGCGCTTGGATTGCCGTGATTCCTGTTTGGCAGAGCGTTCGCGGTGGCGCTCCTCCAGGTCCGCGGCGGCGGTGACGTTAGCCATTGAGGGACTCCTGCATGGTCTGGTGTTCGGTGGTGGTTCCGGCCGCCCTTGCCCGGATGGAATTCTTCAGTGAGGCTGTCAGCTTGTTGAGCATCGCGGCTGTTGCGATGGCATCCTCTTCGTTCCAGTCGGAGAGGTAGCCCTGCAGCGTCTCGGCCCGGTGCCGGACGAGCTCTGCGAGTTTCTCCTGGCCCCGCGGTGAGAGGGCCAGCAGCTGGGCCCTGCCATCGTCCGGATCTGGAGTCCTGACCACCAGGCCCGCGTCGGCGAGCTCAGCGATGTGCCGGCTGAGCACCGGCGGGCTGACGCCCAGGCGTTCTGCCAGGTGCGCCGCGCGGGTTTCCCCTTCGCCGATGAACTTGAGCACGCCCTGGAGGGCTATGCCGGTGTCCTGGCCTTTGACGTTGATCATGGTGACGCAGCGCAACGCGCGCTGGAGGTCAAAGATATGGCCGACGAGATCGGCGGCGGTGGCCGGTGCGACAGACATGACCCTCCCTAAAGAATTAGTTGCTGCAAGCAACTGTATCAGGAAAAGGTTGCTTAGGGAAACGAATTGTCCCGCCGCCGTCGAACGCCCGCCGTTCTTAAGCGGCAAACGCCCCCGCACCGCTGCCAAGGCAAGGGTGCGGGAGCGTCGCTGCGACGATGCGCTGCTAGTCGCCCAGGTGTGTGGGCCCGAACATTTTCAGGAGCGTTTCAACCACGACGACGTTGGGACCGTCGGTGGCGAAACTTGCCTTGAGCGCGTCCCCCACATCCTCGGGGGCTACCTTGACGGCGGGCACGCCGAACGCTTCGGCGAGCTTGACGAAGTCCGGACGTGCAAGCTCAGTGGCGGTGGCCTTACCGAAGGCGCCCACCATATATTCGCGCAGGATGCCGTAGCCGCCGTCGTCCACGATCAGCCACGTGACAGGGACGTTGTGCTGCTTGGCCGTGGCCAGCTCCGGAATGGAGTACATGGACGAACCGTCGCCGGAAACAGCCAGCACCCGGGCAGAACCGGCGGGCTTACCCACAGTTTCCAGGCCTACGGCAGCCCCGATGGCGGCCGGGAAGCCGTAGCCCAGGCCGCCGGCGCCCTGAGCCGAGTGGAACTGCCCCTCGCGGGAGTCCCAACACGACCAGCCCCAGTAGGAGGCGATGGTCATGTCCCAAAAGGTCTGCATGTCCGCGGGGACGGCCTCGCGGATGTCTGCCATGAACGCCAGTTCCTTGGCGAGGTCCTGGGACTCCAGCCTGGCCTTTACCTTGGCCAGGGATTCCTTCACCAACTCTTCGGCGCTGGAGCCGTGCCAGTCCGCCGCAACTTCGGCCGGTGCCAGCGCTTCGTCCAAGGCTGCGAGCGCCTGGCCGGCGTCGGCCCGGATGCCCAGGCCCGGCCGGTTGGATTCCAGCACGCGGGGTTCGGCGTCGATCTGGATGATCCGGCCGCGGGGTTCGAACGTGAAGTAGTTGGAAGTGACCTCGCCCAGGGACGAACCGATGACCACCAGTACGTCTGCGTCCTCAAGGACGTCGGTCATGTACCGGTCTTCGATCCATGACTGCAGCGACAGTTCGTGGTTCCAGGGAAAGGCGCCGTTGCCGCCCGGGGTGCAGATGACGGGCGCACGGAGTTTCTCGGCAATGGACAGCAGGGACTTCTCCGCCTTGCCGCGGCGGGTGCCGCCGCCGGCGATGATCGCCGGACGCCTGGCCTCCTGGAGCCATTTCACGGCTTCGCGGACCAGTTCGACGCGCGGCGGGTTATCCGCAGCCTCGGCCAGCGCGTCCTCCACCGGCGGGACCATGATGGGATCCAGCAGGACGTTCTGCGGAATCTCGATCCACACCGGGCCCTGGGGCGAGGAGATGGCCTCCGTCCAGGCGTCCTGGATGGCGGACGGGATACCCGAGGCGTGCTGGATCAGCCGCTGGCTCTTGGTGACGTTCGCGGCCGAGGCCTTCTGGTCATCGAGCTGGTGGAGCATGCCCTTGCGCCGGGCACCCAGTCCCTCCAGCGGGATCTGGCTGGCCACCACCACCATGGGCACGCCGGTGGCATAGGCCTCCTGCAGCCCGGCCAGTGAGGTCAGCGCGCCGGGGCCGGTGGACAGGAACAGGACACCCACTTCACCGGTGGCACGGGAATACCCGTCCGCAGCGAAGGCGGAATTGTTCTCTACCCGGGAGGAGACAAACTGCAGGTTTCCGCGGCCCATCGCGTCAAAGAGGCCCAGCGCGTGCTGGCCGGGAATGCCGAAGACGGTCTTCGCACCCAACGCCTCGAGGGTCTCGACCACGAGGTCGCCACCGTTGCGGGCACCGGTCCCCTTGTTCGGGGCTGCAGTCCCTGGATCGAAATCGATCATGGCCGCCTACTCCTTGCCCGCTGCAGCGAACCCTGCCGGCCGGCGGACTTCCTGCCCGAGGGCCTGGTTCGCGTAGCCGGTGGCCGCGCCAAAGCGGTCGCCCGGCACGGCATTGTCCGCCATCAGCGTCACCAGTTCGTAGGCCACGTGGCTTCCGGCGACGCCGGTGATTTCCGCGTGGTCGTAGGCCGGAGCAACTTCCACGACGTCGGCGCCCACCAGGTTCATGCCGCGGAAGCCCCTGATGATCTCGAGTAGTTCGCGGCTGGTGATGCCGCCCGCTTCGGGGGTTCCCGTGCCGGGTGCGTGCGCCGGGTCGAGGACGTCGATGTCCACCGAGATGTAGAGCGGGCGGTTGCCGATCCGGTCGCGGACCTTGGCCACGGTTTCCAGGACGCCCTGGTAGTAGACGTCCGCCGAGGTGACGATGCCGAACCCGAAGCGGTGGTCGTCGTCGAGGTCCTTCTTCCCGTAGAGCGGGCCCCGGGTGCCGATGTGGCTGATGGCCTCGGTGTCGAGGATGCCTTCCTCGACCGCGCGGCGGAACGGGGTGCCGTGCGTGTATTCAGCGCCGAAGTAGGTGTCCCAGGTGTCCAGGTGCGCGTCGAAGTGCAGCATGGCGATCGGACCGCCGGCGCGTTCGGCCGCGGCGCGAAGCAGGGGCAGCGCGATGGTGTGGTCCCCGCCGAGCGTCACCAGCTTGCTGCCGCCGGCGGTGAGGTCCAGGGCGTTCTGCTGGATGGTCTCGATGGCCTCGTTGATGTTGAACGGGTTCACTGCCATGTCGCCCGCGTCGGCCACCTGGACGTTCTCGAAAGGGCTGACATCCCAGGCCGGGTTGTAGGGGCGCAGCAGCCGGCTGGCCTCGCGGACATGGTTGGCCCCGAACCTGGCTCCCGGCCGGTAGGAGACGCCCGAGTCGAAGGGTACGCCCACCAGCGTGACGTCAGCCTTGGCCACCTGGTCCAGCCGCGGAAGGCGCGCAAACGTGGCCGCTCCGGCGTAGCGCGGAATCCGGGATGAGTCGATGGGTCCAAGGTTGCCGTTGGCTTCGATGCGCAGCTCTTCCATGCGGGTTTCTCCTTTGAAGAGTGAGGGGCTGATGTGACTGCCATCATACACCGCGGTTTTCCAATGCGCATCAAGTGTTTACCTTCCGCATGGGCAGCTTTGTGCACTCCAGCCCACTTACCACCTCTGTCTCTACGCTTCGATGACGGAAATCCGCGCCAGCCCGGCACCGAACGGCCACCGGACCGCAGGAACCGGGAGGGAATGCACAGGTACCCGAGCCCCCGGTTGCCCACATACGCCAGCAACCAGGTTCCGCGCGCTCCCGCCACACCTTCCAATAGCCACACGGACATCCACCAGTACCTTCGAAAATCAGGCGGCGTGGCCCGCTCCGGCCAGCTCCGGGACGCCGGGTTCCCTCGCCGGGACCTCTCACGGCTCGCGGAACTGGGGGCCACCCAGCCCCGGCGCGGGATTTTTGTCCTGCCGGAGCATGACAAAGGACTCCTCGCCGCAGTCCTGAATAACGGCCTGCTGAGCTGCGCCAGCTAAGCCGGCATCCGTCGCCATGGCTACCTCGGCGATTAGGCTCCATGGCGTCCCGCGCGAACTGCTGGCATCCCGACTGCAGGCCGACCGCTCCGGCCGCGCGCGCAGAATCCTCAGTGAACTCGACCTCCGCGCAGAATCCATCGTGGAAGTCGATGCCCAGCACCTGCTCCGGGACACACGGAATCGCCTACGACGCCCAGGTCTTCCTGCCGGGAATCGGCCGCGTGGATTTCCTGCTGGGCGGATTCCTGATCGTGGAGATTGACGGCTTCGCCTTCCACTCGAAGCGGGAGGACATGCTTCGGGACAGGACCCGCAACAACCTGTCCGCCGTCCACGGGTATGCCGTCCTCCGCTACATGCCGGAGCATATATGGTTCGGCCCGGGCAGGGTGATCTCGGAAATCACCACAGTCCTGGCGGCAGGGCCGCGCAAGCCGGGCCGGTGATCGTGCACTCCACCCCAGTTACTCCCATGCGGATCCACGGCGACCCACGGAATCCGGGAAGCCGGCGGGCCCGTGACAGGGACGAGCAAAAGTAACTGGGCTGGAATGCCCGCCAAGACACATCTAACGGCTGGCGGCGGGCACCAGTACCCAGAGCACTTCCACCGGCTTGTCGGTGGGGTTGATCCAGGTGTGTGGTTCGCGGCCGGGGAAGGTGACGGTATCCCCCGCACTGAGGTCGTATTCCTCATTGGTAAGGATTAGCCTGATGCTGCCCTTGGTGACGTGCAGGACGTCGACGTCGCAGTCCACGGCGTAAAGCTCGGATTCGCCACGGCCGTGCGGCTCGATGACGGCCTGGATGATCTGGATGCGCCGCTCGGACCGGGCCGTCAGCAGGCGTTCCACGATCCCCTGACCGCCGAGGGAGATCCGCGGGCCTTCATTGCGCTTGGTCAGATGGGTTTCCGGCGCCACAAAAAGGTCACCGATGGAAATGGAAAGGACCTGGCACAGAGTCACCAGCGAAGCCACAGAAGGTGAGGTGAGGTCACGCTCCACCCTGCTAAGGAAGCCCTTGGTCAGCCCGGTGGCGTCCGCCACCTGCTCGATGGTGAGCCGCTGGGACTGCCGCGCCGCGCGAATCCGGGAGCCGATGGCAACCGGAACATTGCTGGGCTCAACTGGCAGTGCCTTCATTCACGAACCTTTCATAGCCGGCAGTCCGGCCCCGCTCTGCAGCAATACTAATGGCCACCACCATGTGTGACGCCTCCATGGCGCGCGGGCCTAAACCATGAACTTTCCCCTTGACTGTTACTGCGGTCACAGCCTAATCTTTGGAAACACCTGTTGCCTATAAGGCAATTATCGGGAGCTTCCTCCCCTTTTTCCATCTTCCGCAGTTCAGTCCGGATCCCCGCCGGGCACATCGGCTGCCAATCAGCTCCAAGGAACCCAACATGGATGCAAGTGTCATCAACATCGCCATCGTGGTGGTGTACCTCGTCGCAATGCTGGCGTTCGGCTGGTGGGGCAAGTCCCGCACCCGCAACAACAGCGACTTCCTGGTGGCAGGCCGCCGCCTGGGACCCTTCCTCTACACGGGCACCATGGCCGCCGTCGTCCTGGGTGGAGCCTCCACCGTGGGCGGCGTCGGCCTGGGCTACAAGTTCGGCATCTCCGGCATGTGGCTGGTGGTCGCCATCGGCGCCGGCGTCCTGCTCCTCAGCCTTGCCTTCGCCGGCACCATCCAGAAGCTGAAGATCTACACCGTCTCCCAAATGCTGTCACTGCGCTACGGCAGCCAGGCTACCCGCACCTCCGGCATCATCATGCTCGCGTACACCCTGATGCTGTGCGCCACGTCCACCGGCGCCTACGCCACTATCTTCGTGGTGCTGTTCGGTTGGGACCGGGCGGTGGCCATCGCGGTTGGCGGCGCCATCGTGCTGGTGTACTCCACCATCGGCGGCATGTGGTCCATCACTCTCGCCGACCAGGTCCAGTTCGTGATCAAGACCGTGGGCATCTTCTTCCTTATGCTGCCCTTCACGCTCAACGCCGCCGGCGGCCTGGATGGCATCCGCAGCCGCGTGGAGGCAAGCTTCTTCCAGATCGACGGCATCGGCGTCGAAACCATCATCACCTACTTCGTTGTCTACACCCTGGGCCTGCTGATCGGCCAGGACATCTGGCAGCGCGTGTTCACCGCCAAGACGCCGCGGGTTGCCCGCTGGGGCGGTGCCACCGCCGGCATCTACTGCATCCTCTACGGCGCCGCCGGCGCCCTCATCGGCCTCGGCGCACGAGTGGCGCTGCCCAGCATCGACGTCGCCACAGAAGGCAAGGACGTTGTCTACGCCGAGGTGGCCCAGAACCTGCTCCCCATCGGCATCGGCGGCCTGGTCCTCGCCGCAGCCGTTGCCGCCATGATGTCCACCGCCTCCGGCGCCCTCATCGCTGCCGCCACCGTGGCCCGCGCCGACGTGCTGCCGTTCGTTGCCGGCTGGTTCGGCAAAACCGTCAACACGGACGATTCCGACAACCCCGAGCACGACGTCAAGGCCAACCGCCTGTGGGTCCTGGGGCTGGGCATCGTGGCAATCCTGATCGCCATCGTCACCAAGGACGTGGTGGCTGCGCTCACCATCGCTTACGACATCCTGGTGGGCGGCCTCCTCGTGGCCATCCTGGGCGGCCTGGTCTGGAAGCGCGGCACCGGCATTGCCGCGGCAGCCTCCATGGCCGTGGGTTCCGTAGTGACACTGGGCACCATGATCATCCTGGAGATCAACGCCGACGAGCCGCTGGCAGGTGTTTTCGCCAACGAACCGATCTACTACGGCCTGATCAGCTCCGCGGTGGTGTACATCGCTGCCTCCCTGCTCACCCGTCCCACCGAGCCGCACGTCATGCGCAACTGGCAGCGGCGTGTGGCAGGTCAGGACTCGCAGGAAGAGTCCGCTGAGCGGATTGCCGCCAACTGACCGGACCCGCAGAAACGGAAAGGTTTCCTGCAGGTAGCAAATCCTGGCAACGCACGACGGCGGCGCCTCCTTTCGCGGACAGCGGGAGGAGGCGCCGCCGTCGTCCGTCCTGCGCCCCTTGGCGCGGCTTATCCGTCTTCACGGACCTCGTCCGGATCGAGCGGGACCACGCGGTCCTCGGCGTCGACCACCACAGGGGCTGCGTGGACCACCGGCTCCTCTTGGTCCAGGAACTCGTCCTCGGTGTCCCAGTCTTCGCCGGCGACCGGTGTGTCTTCGGCGTAGTCATAGGCAGGGTCCGCCTCCACGGCGTCCAGGTGCGGCATGTCCGGGTGCTGTCCGGTGGTGCCCATGATTCAACCTCCGTGTGTTCGCCTGACGTGCTCTTGTGAGTGGCGGCCTGGCCGCGCCGCACTTTCATCTCAACACCGCGGCCAGCCAGGGTCAAGAGTCCAACGGCGGGCTGTGGACAGTGCGCGGAGAGCCTCCCGGGGAACGCTGGGAGCGCCGCCGGATTAAGGCATACCGAAACCCGGAAGCGAGGAATGCCAGCCGAAAAACCGCGGAAATTCGCAGTAGGCTGGCTCTGCAACGGGGCCGAACATCATGTCCCACCAGCCCAGGAGTCTTCGTGTCGCAGCACGCCCAGTCCACGCCAAACCATTCCGATCAGCACCACTCCAGCCCGGAGTCCGCCCCGCGTCCCGGCGCAGCAGGCCACCATCCCGCACCGTCTTCCGCGGACCTCAAACGGTGGCGCCAATACCTTGCCGACGAACGGGCCGAGGCCGCCGTCTACCGCGACCTGGCGCAGAACCGTGAGGGTGAGGAACGCGAGATCCTCCTCGCCCTCGCCGAAGCCGAAGGCCGCCACGAAGCCCACTGGCTGGGACTGCTCGGCGACCAGGCCGGGAAACCGCGCCCCGCCTCCGCCCGCAGCCGGATGCTCGGGTTCCTGGCCCGCCACTTCGGGTCGGTCTTCGTGCTCGCCCTGGCGCAGCGCGCCGAAGGGCGCTCGCCCTACGCCAAGGACCCCAACGCCACCGAGGCCATGGCCGCGGATGAACAGATCCATGAGGAAGTGGTCCGTGGACTGGCAACCCGGGGCCGCAACCGCCTGGCCGGCACCTTCCGTGCCGCGGTCTTCGGCGCCAACGACGGCCTGGTCAGCAACCTGTCGCTCGTAATGGGCATGGCGGCCTCCGGCGTTGCCAGCAGCGTGGTGCTGCTTAGCGGCATCGCGGGCCTCCTGGCCGGCGCCATGTCCATGGGCGCCGGAGAGTTCATCTCCGTCAGGTCTCAGCGGGAGCTCCTGGCCGCCACCCGCCCCACGCAGGTCACGCTGGCTGCGGCCCCCAAACTGGACCTGGAACACAATGAGCTCCTGCTGGTGTACCTGGCCCGGGGCATGTCCCACGAAGCAGCCGAACACCGGGTGGCCGAACGCATGGGCCTGCTCTCCTGCGACTGCGATCCCAGCCTGTCCCTCCAGCCCGAACTGCCGGAAGAGGAGGACCAGCACGAGGCCGTGGGCACCGCCTGGGGAGCCGCGTTGTCCAGCTTCTGCTTCTTCGCGTCCGGCGCCATCATTCCTATCCTGCCGTTCCTGTTCGGCCTGACCGGGGTCTCCGCCCTGGTGGTAGCCGGCGCCCTGGTAGGCGTGGCACTGCTGGCAACCGGCGGCGTCGTTGGCCTGCTGTCCGGCACGTCTCCCCTGACCCGGGGCCTGCGCCAGCTGGGCATCGGCCTGGGCGCTGCCGCCGTCACCTACCTGCTGGGGCTCGTCTTCGGCACCGTCGTCGGCTAACAGCGGCCCCTGCCGTGAAAGCCCTTTTGTGGAGGAATTCCCGCCCCGGCATGCCGGGAGACGCCCCCAACGCAAGCACGGTCCGGGTTACCGGGCCGTGCTTGTCGTCGCCCTCTGCACGGCTGCGGTGCTGGGCGGCGCCGTGGCTCTGGGCGATCGGCGGATCAGCCAACTGCTGGCCCAAGGTCAGGGGCCAAGTCAGGTCCCCGGGCACTCACAGGAACAACCCGACGCAGGCAGTGGCGACCCCCTTCCCGGGCTCGCCGGCGAACCATCTACTGCCAGCACTGACGCGCCCCCTCCGGGGTACGAGGAGGCGTCTGTTCCGCTCGCCGAGCCTGAGGTTCCGGCAGTGGGCAGCGACTCCTACCGCTTCCTGGCGGTCAACGGTGACGGCACCCCGGTGGGCTATTCGCCCTGCCGCCCCCTCCACTACGTCGTCAATGACCAGCTGACCCCTGCCGGTTCGGAACGGCTCGTCCCGGATGCCATCAGCATCATTTCGGCCGCCACCGGCATCACCTTCGTCTATGACGGCACCACTGGCGAACAGCCCTCGCCGCAGCGCGCCGCGTTCCAGCCGTCAGCCTATGGCGAGCGCTGGGCGCCGCTGCTGATCGCCTGGACCACTCCGGAAGCTTCTCCGGAACTCGAGGGCAAGGTGATCGGCACGGGCGGGAGCACGCATTTCAGTTTCGACGGCGGTCCCAAGACCTTTGTCACCGGCAGCCTGGATTTGGATGCCCCGCAGATTACCGATGAGCTGCGCCAGCCGGACGGGAGGTTGTACGCCGCGGCGGTCATCCTGCACGAGCTGGGCCACGTGATGGGACTGGACCATGTGGCGGACCCCGGCCAGCTGATGTATCCGGAAATCGGCGGTTCGGTTGGCGCCTCCGGGAGCCTCGCGGACGGGGACCGCAACGGCCTGTATGAGCTGAGCAAGGCGCAGTGCCGGAAAGACCTCTAGGCCTGCACGTGCCGTGCCGCCCAGGCCGGTTCAGTGCCCGTCAGCCCGGCAACACTGCCACGGCCTGGTCCACGGTGTCCACCAGGAAGATCCGGTCCTCCATGGCGCGGCCCGCCGCGAGCTGGCGGAGCAGGGGCCAGGCGGGGTAGTCGCGGGTCCAGTACTGCGTGCCCACCAGGACCATGGGCGTCACCTTTTCCCGTGCGCCGTAGTAGTTCTCGCAGGCGTCCTGGAAGATTTCCTGGACCGTTCCGGCGGCGCCTGGGAGGAAGATGATGCCGCCCCGGCAGACGTCCAGCAGGACGGCCTCGCGGATGGAGTTGGCGAAGTACTTGGCGATGTGGGTGGCGAAGTAGTTGGGCGGCTCGTGCCCGTAGAACCAGGTGGGAATGCCCAGCGAGGGTGTACCGCCAGGGTAGCGGTCGACGACGGCTGCCGCGGCGCGTGCCCACGCGGACACGGACGGGCGGAAGCCGGGGACGGCAGCCAGGAGGCTGAGCGCGGCCTGCAGCCCGCCGTCGTCGTACCCGCCCAGGTAGGCGCCCAGGTTGGCGGCTTCCATGGCACCCGGCCCGCCGCCGGTGGCCACCGCATGTCCGCCGCTGACCAGCAGCCGCCCCAGCCGTGCAGCCTCAGCGTAGTCAGCACTCCCCCGTTGCGCCGCGTGCCCTCCCATGACGCCCACCATGCGTTTCCCGGACCAGGGGCCGGCGCGGAGCACCTCGTCCAGCGCATCGCCGATGGCGTGGTCGTGCAGCGAAGACGCCAGGGTGGCTTCCACTCGGTGTTCCCGGCCCGGCTGGATGCTCCAGTGATAGATCCGCGCATCCGGCAGTTCTTCATAGGGGGCGCCGGCCAGTCCTTTGTACAGTTCGGCGGGCGCGTACAGGGCTGAGCGGTAGGGATCGAAGGGGACCCCCTGCAGCCGCGGGAAGATCAGGGCTCCCCTGCCGCGCAGCCTGCTTTCCATCCCGTCGTCGAACGTGCAGCCCAAGAACAGGGCGCCTTCCACGTCCAGGCCGTTGAGCGCCGCCGACCTGCCCCGAAGGTCCAGGGACTGCGCATGCCATCCGTGGGCGCGGACCGCCCCCGCGGCGACCAGCCGGTCGAAGCTCTCCAAGTCCTCCACTTCGAGGCTGCGGGGCGTTGGCCCCAACTTTCCGGAATGGCTCATGGCTGCCGTCGTCGTCCGCCGCTGGTCATGGGTTCAGCCTAGGCCAGCCAACGCGAACGCGGGGCCGGACCCCGCCCGCCCGGCTGGTACCGGGAGGGCAGGGTCCGACCCCCCGCGAGGCGGATGTCAGGATGCGGCGGACTTCGCCGGGGTGCTAGGCGCGAACCTTCGCCGGCACCGCACCGTCACGGAAGTGTGCTTCAAGGTCCTCCAGCGAGTGACCCTTCGTTTCCGGGACGAACTTCGCCACGAAGGCCAGCGACGCGACGTTGACCAGGACGAACAGTCCGAAAGTACCGGTGGAGCCGAGGGCGTTGACCACGATGGGGAATAGGAAGGAGATGGCGGCGTTGACCGTCCACAGCGCGAAGACCGCGATTCCCATGGCAAAGCCGCGGATGGCCAGCGGGAACATCTCTGAGAGCAGGAGCCAGACGCAGGTGCCGATGAAGCACTGGACGAAGGCCACGAACAGCATCATGGCGGCCAGGATGGTGTAGCTGGCAAGGTCGGACTGGGGCAGGAGGAAGACGATGGCCAGCAGCGCCTGCGAGCCCACCACGCCGGAGAAGCCGATGACCAGCATCTTGCGGCGTCCCACAAAGCCCAGCAGCCAGATGCCCAGGATGGTCATCAGCACCGAGGTGACGCCGACGCCGATGGTGGCTACGAGTGAGGCGCTGACACCAAGCCCGCTCTTTTCGAGGATGGTGGGTGCGTAGTAGTTGACGGTGTTGATGCCCGTTGCCTGCTGGACGGTGGCCAGGCCGATGCCGATCCACAGCAGCCGGCGCATCCAGGGGTTGTTCTTAAGGTCGCGCCAGGCGTGGCCGCGTTCTTCCTTCGCGGTGCGGGCGGTCCGGGCGATTTCCTCGAATTCGGCCGCGGCCTGTTCCGGGGTGCGGCTCATGGCCAGGACGCGGCGGCTGTCTTCGAGCCGGCCGCGGATGGCGTACCAGCGGGGTGACTCGGGGAGCATGAGCATCCCGGCAAGGAGCGCCAGCGCCGGGAGCGAGGCGATGCCCAGCATGGTGCGCCACACTTCGGTGTCGTGGATCAGGGCGTCCAGCAGGGCATTGATGGCGAAGGCAAGCATCTGGCCGGTCACGATCATGAGTTCGTTGATGGTCACCATCCGGCCGCGGAGGTGGGCCGGCGCCATTTCGGCGAGGTAGAGGGGACAGGTGACGGCGGCCGCGCCGACGCCCAGGCCCAGGACGATGCGGGCGGCGACCATGAACGTGACGTTGGGCGCGATGGCGCAGCCGATCGCGCCCAGCAGGAACAGCAGCGCGCAGACCAGCAGCGAGCCGCGGCGGCCCAGTTTGTCCGCCATCCGGCCACCGGCCAGGGCCCCAACGGCGGCACCGGGGAAGAGCAGGGCGCTGACAACGGTGGCTTCTTCGACGGCGGTCATGTTCAGGGAGTCGTTCATGTACAGCAGGGCGCCGGAAATCACGCCGGTGTCGTAGCCGAACAGCAGGCCGCCGAGGGTGGAGATGACGGTCAGGCGGGCCAGGTAGCCCCGGCGCGTGGACCCGGGGGCAGTAGGGGAAGGTTTCTGCAACAGCATTGTTGCCTCTCAGATTCTTTAGGGACCGAACGGTCCGGAATGTGATGCGTCCCACTAGATTAGAGCGCTCTAATTAGCGGCGTCAAGAGAAAGTCTTAATGTCAGAACAAGTCGATTTGACGGCATGCTGCCCAACCGGCGGGCAGCCAGCCTTGACCCAACAACCCCGCCTGCTACGATCGAACCAGAAAGTATGTCCTATCAAGAGAACATATGACGGCAAAGCGGCTGCGCCCCATCCGGGCGGAACCGGACGCTGCGACCGAGAACAGGAATACACCGTGGCTAACAACCTGGGCCTCAGCATCGACCGCTCCTCCCCCGTGCCGCTCTACCACCAAGTAGTCCAGGGCATCGAGGCAGCCATCCACAGCGGCGTGCTGGAACCGGGCAGCCGGCTGGATAACGAGATCGACCTCGCCGCGCAGCTGAACCTCTCCCGGCCCACCATGCGCAAGGCCATGGACGAACTGGTGCGCTCCGGGTTGCTGGTGCGCAAGCGCGGCGTAGGAACCCAGGTGGTTTCCAGCCAGGTCCGCCGCCCCCTGGAACTCTCCAGCCTCTACGACGACCTCACCAACAACGGCAAGAAGCCCACCACAGAGGTGCTCAGCTTCTCCCACATTGAGGCCGACGACGCCACCCTGGCCATCCTCCAACTGCCTGCCGGATCCAAGGTGTACCACTTCACCCGGTTGCGGAAAGTGGGCGGCAAGCCGCTGGCCCTGATGGAGAACTGGGTGCGCGACGACATCGCTTCCATGGACGAAGCGATGCTGTCGGCCGAAGGCCTCTACTCGATCCTCCGCCGTGGCGGCGTCAACTTCCGGCTTGCCACCCAGCGGATCGGGGCCGTGACGGCCAACGAGTACCAGGCCTCCATGCTGGACGCCGCCGAAGGTTCGGCCCTGGTCACCATGGAGCGCACCGCGGTGGACGACACCGGCCGGCACATCGAGACCGGGCACCACGTCTACCGCGCCGATTCCTACAGCTTCGAAATGACACTCGTACAACGCTAAACCGCAAGGAACACACACCATGACCAACTGGGTCTACCCCCTGGGCACCGCCGCCGACGGCATCTGGGATGTCTCTCTCGGGACGTCCGATTCCTCCCTCACTGTTGACGGGTGGGCACACACCGGCCTGAAGGTGGCCACCCTGGCCGCGGGCGCCGCCGTCGAACTTCCCGCCGCGGACGAAGAACGCATTGTGGTGCCCCTCAACGGGTCCTTCACCGCCACTGTGGACGGCACGGACTACCCGCTTGCCGGCCGCGCGTCCGTGTTCGCTGGCCCCAGCGACGTTCTCTATACCGGGACTGGGCGCGCCGTCACTGTCAGCTCGGCCGACGGCGGCCGGGTCGCCATCGCGACGGCACCCGCCAAGGCCTCGTACCCCACCCGACTGGTACCGGCTGCGGACACCCCCGTGGAACTTCGCGGGGCGGGCAACTGCTCACGCCAGGTCCACAACTTCGGCACACCCGCTGCGCTCGAAGCGGACCGGTTTATCGTCTGCGAAGTACTTACTCCCGCCGGAAACTGGTCCTCCTACCCGCCCCACAAGCACGACGAGGAAAAGGACGGCGAGACCCACCTCGAAGAGATCTACTACTTCGAGACGCAGGTGGCCTGCGGATCCGGAGCGCCGTCCGACGCCGATGCCATCGGCTACCAGCGCGTCTATGCCTCGGATGAACGCCCCATCGACGTCTCCGCCGAGGTCCGCACCGGCGATGTGGTCCTGGTGCCCTACGGCTGGCACGGCCCCGCCATGGCAGCCCCCGGCTACGACCTGTACTACCTCAACGTCATGGCGGGCCCGGGCCCCGTCCGGGAATGGCTGATCAGCGACGACCCGCACCACGGCTGGGTACGCCAGACCTGGGACACCCAGAACATCGACCCGCGGCTGCCCTTCGGAGCCTAAGGCCGGGCCGAGCCGCCTGCTGGCATAGTGGAGTCTTGTGAAACAGACTTCCCCTTCGCCACGGTCAGTGACCATGGAGGACGTGGCACGCGAGGCCGGAGTCAGCCGCGCGCTGGTGTCCCTGGTGATGCGCGATTCCCCCAAGGTCTCCCCTGCCAAGCGGACGGCGGTGCTGGAAAGCGCCGCCGCCCTGGGCTACTCCCCCAACCGGCTGGCCAGCCGGTTGGCGAGCCACCGGACCAACGCCGTAGGAGTCCTCTTCCTCGACCTGCACAACTCCGTCTTCGCCGACATCTATGACGGCCTCAGTGAAGGGTTGGCGGGCAGCGGCAACCAGGTGATGGTCGCCGTCGGCTCCGCGGATCCCCACACCGAGGCTGAAGCGGTGCGTTCCTTCGTGGACCTGCGCGTGGACGGGGTGATCCTGGCCGGCTACACCGGCACCTCCGAGGACCTGGCGGCCGCCCTGCGCGGGACCCCCGCGGTGGTGATTACCCGTGAGTTGGAGGCCGACGGCGTCGATTCAGTTTTGACGGACGACTTCCGTTCCGGCGTCCTCGCCGTGGAGCATCTCTACGGCCTGGGGCACCGGCGGATTGCGCACGTGGACATCTCCGACTGGCTCCCCTACACCGCCCGCCGCGAGGGTTACCTGCACGCCATGAAGGAGCACGGCCTCGCGCCCCAGTTGGTGCACAGCGACATGACCGAACGCGGCGGACGCGCGGTGATGGAGCAGTTCCTCGACTCGGACGCGCAGCTCCCTACGGCGATCTTCGCGCACAATGACCTTACGGCCATCGGCGTCATGGAGGCGCTGAAGGGCAGGGGCCTTACGGTCCCGGGCGACGTGGCCATTGTTGGCTGCGACAACATTGAGTTCGCGGCTTCCCCGTTGGTTGGCCTGACGTCCATTGACCAGCACGCCAGGGAGTTGGGTCAGGTGGCTGCGAGGGCCATGCTGGACCGGATCGCCGGGACCGCCGGGCCGGCAGCGACCCGCAAGCTGGAACCGGCCCTAATGGTCCGCCGCTCTTCGGACCCCACAGCCTGATCGACTGACGCTAAGCAGGGGCGCCGCTCAAGATTCAGTGGTGCGCCTCTTGAGTTCGCGGTATACCGTCGTCCGTGACACGCTGAACAACTCGGCCAGCTCGGCCTGTGTGTGCTCTCCGGCATCGTGCAGTGTCAGAAGGTACTTTCGCTGCGTCTTGGACAATTTCGGCGGCTTTCCTTTCAGCCGCCCCTTGGCCTTTGCAACGGCCATGCCTTCGCGGGTGCGCATCCGGATGAGATCGGCTTCAAACTCGGCCACCATTCCCAGGACGTTGAACAGCAGCCGGCCTACGGGGTCAGTCGGATCGTGGGTGCTGCCGCCCAGACTGAGGGCTACTCCCTTGGCTGTCAGCTCGTCGGCGATGTCCCTGGCGTCCGAAAGGGAGCGCGCCAGCCGGTCGAGCTTCGTCACCACGAGCGTATCGCCGGCCCGGCACGCAGCCATCGCTTCGCGAAGCCCGGGCCGCACACGGTTTGCTCCCGTCAGGCCGTGATCGACAAAGATCTGCTTCTCATCAACACCAAGGGCAAGGAGGGCGTTTCGTTGGGCCGTCAGGTCTTGGTCGTTCGTCGAGACCCGGGCGTAACCGATCTTCATTCCAGTCATGAGGATCATAGTTGCAGTAATCCCCCCATCACCGCGCATTTCATCGTGCGGGTCGTACGTACATGGCCGAGTTCAGCAGCCACGCGGAACTGTCGGTTTCACAAGTCGGCTGCACGGATGTCAGAAGTCATCTGCACATGCCCCTGCCGGAGGGCTCAAATCCGCCCTGACCTAGACTTGCCGGATGTATTCCTTGGCTGCGATTGGACTGGTATTCCTGACAGCGTTTGTGTGGGTTGGAGGGGTCCTGTTGATGCTCCTCACCCTCGACAAGACGCAACGCAAAGCGGCCCGGAACGCCCGGCGCGCTGCGCGCACTTCCGCGGCCCAATTCAAAGCGGCCACGACGGCCTCTAGGCGCTAAGAACCCCCATCCTGGATATTGACCGGCCTCGTGTCCGCCCTGGACGATGTGGAACCTTACGCTTGAGGGCTTGACTAATCAGCATGCTTACGAATAGCTTGAAACTGTAAATGTGGCATGATTCACACAACATTTCAGGGTCTTGGGGGACCCGCCATCCAGCAATCAAATAGTTCCACCGGAGTTCTGAAATGGGGGCGGGGCGACCGGGGGTTCATGCGCCGTGACCGGCGCTGAAAGGAACACCTGCGATGCGAACACGAGTTCTTGCTTCACTAACCACCGTTGCCCTCTCCGGCGCCATGTTTTTGGGGGTTGCAGCACCGGCAGCGTCGGCAGCGCCGCCCGCCGCCGCGCCCGCCGCCGCTGCCCAGGCGCAGAAGCAGCTGGCAACATTCACCGCGACCTACACAAATGTCCCCATGGTCGATCCCGTGACCAAACTACCCGTGGACACGTTCAATGCGACATTCACCGCGAAAAAGTTTGTGAATCAGAACGGGGCCCTGGCGGTCACCGGTGACCTGGTCGGAAAGACGGTAACCGGAGGTCAGAGCTTCTCCGTCCCCGTGACGCTGCCGGTCCAGACGGGCCCAACCACCAATGCTGCGGCGCTGGCGGCCCCGGCCTGTGACGTCCTCAACCTTGTCCTCGGCCCGTTGCACCTTGACCTCCTGGGCCTGGTTGTCGATCTAAATCAGGTGGTCCTGAACATCACCGCCCAGCCCGGTGCCGGTAATCTCCTCGGCAACCTGCTCTGCGCCATCACCGGTCTGCTGGACGGCCCCAGCCCCCTGAACGGCATCGTGGCCCTGCTGAACCGGATCCTCGGCATATAAGTATGGAAACTCAGCCGCTGACCTTGACTCCCGGCGGCTGAACGAAGCGGGTGGCCGATGGGCCGCCCGCTTCGCGCCGTTCAGGCAGCCGTGTGCACAGCTTCGGCAGCCGGATGACAAGGCTGACATATCCTTCTGGTTCGACTCCCCAAGCACCAGCGACGGCGATAGTCTCTGGCGGTTATTCGGTGACGTCGTCGTTTGCCTTGGAGAGGAATTCCGAAAGGCTCTTTGCATCGGAGGGCATCAGAAAGACTTCAAAGGGCTTGATCTGTCCGGTGGCTTCGAGAGTGAGTGTGATGCCTTCGGAGCCAACGCTCGGCCGCGCTGACCAAGTGGCCAGGACCGGTGGGAGGTCTTGGCCCATCAGGACAAAGCGGTCCTGCATGTCCCATGGTGCGCCGGCGTCGATCATGTCCTGGTGCTCGGCACAGACGTAGGCCTCACGGTAGTCCGTGGGCCCGTTCCCGCTGCCGACAGCAAAGGCTGTGCCCGGTTTTCTGCACCGAATAACTGAGCAGGTAATCATGCTTGCGATAGTACTGATGGATGTTCGAGCCCTACAGTCATGGACTGAGAATAGTCGACGTGCCCAGGGGCTATCCGTGTGCTGTGTCGGCTGTTGGGTCGCCGCCGGGGCTGGTGGCCCGGTTGATGATGTCCCGGGCAATGGCATGTACCTTCAGGTTCTTGTCCTGGCTCATCTGGTTCATGAGCTCGTATGCTCTGTCGGCGCTGATACCGGTTTTTCCCATGAGGATGCCTTTGGCTTGCTCGATGTAGTCCCGATTAAGCGCTGATGCGGCCACGGCTTCGGTGGCGAGCTGGTGCCGGTCGGCGTGGATGGACTGCGTAATGTCAGCTACCGCGCCCCAAACGCCCACCGGTGTGCTGCCGTCGAGGATGTAGTCCGCTGTCAGGAGCAGCTTGTGCTGCCGATCTTTACGGTCCCGGATGGAGATGTAAATCGAGGAAGGGCCACCATGGGAGGACACATGATCCCAGTAGGCCTGGACCGTTTCCCGGTCCTCAGGCTCAATGTGGGCCAGTGCCATCTCCATTGACGGAACGACGTCCCCGCGTTCATAGCCGTAGATCCGGTACAGCCCGTCAGACCAGTGAAACCGGTCATCGGCGAAGGAGTATTCGACCAGTCCCGTGGGGCAGTCAAGATAAGCAGGGTGCGGTAGGTTACTGGACGCATTCTCGCCCAGAGAAGGATTGGATGACAAACAAGGGACCATTCGACGCGACGGGAGCCCGCCCCCCTGCTGAGCCGGAATTCAACAGATAGATTACAACAACCGCTCGGTGAGAATTACGCCCAAATCGTGCGTCACGGTTCGACCCTGAGGGTTGGGTCAGAACCGCGTTTGGGGCGTTCGGGATATGACCGGTGGGCATGTCCGGGACCGGCTGCTGGAAGGCGGTCCGTGTCAGTCGGTGGGGAGGGGCAGCCACTGTTCTGAGGGGTGAGCTGTGGTGTTTTAGCGGCTCCTGCGCTGACTTTCGGCTACGCCGGCCTCGTACCAGAAAATGGCTGACGGTTCCGGGCACGGAGTATCAAGATTCCGGTAAAGGGCGTCCAGAAGGAGCGCCAGTTCTTCATCCGACAACGCGGACATGACCGGATCCGGGGCTTGGGGATCACTGATTACCGCCAGCAGCTGCTCATCTGTCATCAACTGCGGCTTTGCGTCGGGCGGATCTTCCTGGTGCGTGCCCAGCGCCTGGCCCCTTACATCCGCCCCGCGGCAAGGTCCGGGTCGTCATCTTTGGCTTTACTGTCCGTCTCCGGGACAGTCAGTGACGGCACCGGCTCCTGCCTCGAGGCCTGCAGGAAGCGCCATACCACCGCCGTGGCCGCGGCCGCCATCAGGAAGCCACCGGCCCACCACCATCGCCTGGCCCCCCGGTGGGTCACCTCGATCGGCGCCGGAGCCGCGACGTCACCAGCTTTTTGTCCGACACGCTTGAGTTGTTCCTGAACCCGGGGAGTCAGCGTCTCCACGCCGCCGGCAAGCTCGTCCGCCACGCGCCGCAACACCGTTTGGAGTCGAGGGGACGCGGTTTCGACGCCTGCATCCAGCCCGGCGACGGCTCGCTGTAAAGCGGCCTGCACACCGGGTGTGGCCCATTCCCTGCCCCTGGCCAGATGGCCGGTGAGATTCTCCACAAGACGGTGGAGCTGCTCGGTGTCCGTCATACGTTCTGTGGTGCGCATGGGGTGCCTCCTGTTTGCAGTGGATGCCCACAGCATAGGGTGGGTACCCACTGCAGGAACAGACCCGATTCACATCAGCCCATAAGCCCCGGGTGATACCTACCAACCGCACTATCCGGTAGGTTTCGGCGGGCTGACCGGCAGCCCACAGTCCGGGGAGCAGGGTCATACCGGTGCCTTCCGGAAACGCACCTTGGACGGAGCCGGCGAAGGCTGGGGGAGGCGTTCGTGGTCTCAGACGAACGCCCACCTCGCCGGCTCCGAACTTCACCCTAGGATCCGTAGGCTGCTGAGCGCTCCAGTAGTGGGTACCCGCCTTTCATAGGGTCGGGTACCTAGCATCGGAAGGACACCCCGGCCACGGCCGGCTGAGAACCGCGTTATCGGGTCCCCCGGTGCAGAGTTTGTTGTGACCTGGGTGTGGGCGGCGACGGTATCCTTTCGGCGTTGCCGTGCGTTAGCTGCCGTGTCACCGGCAGTTGATAGGGTCCGGGAATGGATGAAGTAGTGACAGCCGCGGCTTTGGCCGGAGCGGCACGAAACCTGGCCAACCGTATCGGTTACGACGAGGATTTCCTCGGCCGTACCGTGCCGGTCCCTGCCCTCCCGGGTGTGAAGACTGTGTTGCTTCCCTACACGCATTTCTCTGTCCTGATGCGTCCGGACAAGCGCCTCGCGGCAGTCACCGCTTTGGGCCTGGACGGCACCAAGCTGATGGACATTGACCGTGGCGGGATCCAGTGGAGGCTGGATCCACGGCTCCCGGCAGGCGAGCAGACAGGGGAACGTGTCTACGCCCGCAACGACGTGGATCGCGGCCACCTGGTCAGGCGTGCCTCCGCCGTGTGGGGCGAGACCCGCGCCGAAGCAGCCCAGGCAAACGAGGACACCTTCTTCTACACGAACGCCGCGCCCCAGGCAGCAAAGTTCAACCAGGGCATGGAACTCTGGCTCGGTCTGGAAAACTACCTCCAGGAGAACGCGGCCGGCAACAGCCGCCGGATCGTCGTCTTCACCGGCCCCATCTTCGGCGACACCGACCCCGTGTATCGGGGCGTGGAGATCCCGCTCAAATTCTTCAAAATCGCCGCGTTTCTCTACCGCAGCGAACTCGCGGCCACCGGTTACGTCGTGGACCAGACACCGCAACTGGCTGACCTGCCCGACGTCCCCCGTCCCGGCGCCACCGACGAAGCTCCCCCGCTGGGTCCGTTCCGTACCTTCCAGACCCCCATCCGGGACATCGCCACACTCACGGGACTCAGCCTGGACCACCTCGTAATCGCGGACCGGATGCCGATCGCCGCCGCTCTTCCGGGCGCCCGCATCGGTTCGATGTGGCGGGAACTTCGCTCTCCTGAAGATCTCGACCTCGACTTCGACCTCGAATCCTGACGTGCGGCCGGCTCACCCGCACCACCGCCGCGCTCATCCCTAGTGGGGCGCCAGAGTTCTAATGGGGGCCACGAATGACGCCGATGCGAGTGTCGGTGCCTGACTTCCTGCCAGGCTCAGTGGCTGTTCACGATGCGGGTATTCCAGGCGGGATCCATCGCTGTCATCTGTTGGGGCAAAGACATAGTCCATTTGAGTTAGGTAAGGTTTACCTTCTAACGTTCAGGCGTGACCGTACAGCCAGAAGTGGCAGGAGTCTCTTTCGCCGCTAACCTGGCCCGTTTCGGAGACCGCATCGCCATCAGAACCAGAAGCCAGTCAGTTAGTTACAGCGAACTGGCCCGCCGCGTGGAGGACATTGCCCTTTCTTTTGGGCCGAACCGTCGTCTGGTCGCCTTGGAGGCCGACAACACGTTGCCGTCCCTGATCGTCTATCTGGGCGCCCTCGCGTCCGGCAACCCGCTGTTGATTCTGCCCGCAGGTAGCGGCCGCGCGGCCCAGACGCTCCTGGCCGCCTATGATCCGGACATTATTGTCCACTCGGCCCATGATGAGGTGGTACTGGACGTGCGTCGGGATGAGACCCGGCATACGCTTCATCCGGACTTGGCGGTGCTTCTGAGCACGTCGGGTTCCACCGGTTCACCCAAGCTCGTCCGACTCGCGGCCGAGTCCGTCCAGGCCAATGCGGCGGCAATCGCCCAGTACCTGCAGCTGCGACCCAGCGACACGGCGGCCACGACGCTCCCGCTGTCCTACTGCTATGGGATGAGTGTCGTGAACAGCCACCTCTCCGTCGGCGCCTCACTGGTCTTGACGGACCTTTCGGTCGTGGACCCCTGTTTTTGGGAACTGGTTCAGTCTCGGGAGGTGACGTCATTCGCCGCCGTGCCGTACACATTCGACCTTCTCGATCGTGTGGGATTTGAGGAGATGGTGGTGCCCAGCCTGCGCTACATCACCCAGGCCGGCGGGCGTCTGGACCCGGACCGTGTGCGCTTCTACGCCGAACTGGGCCAACGGCGCGGCTGGGATCTCTTTGTCATGTATGGCCAGACCGAAGCGACGGCCCGCATGGCCTACCTGCCTCCGGATCTGGCCGCCCTGCACCCCCACGCCATTGGCGTTCCGGTACCCGGCGGATCCTTCCGGCTGGAACCTGTGGCGGGACTGGATGACTGCGAACTCGTTTACACCGGCCCGAATGTCATGCTCGGGTACGCCGAAGGGCCGGAGGACCTTGCCTTGGGGCGGGTCATCACAGAACTTCGGACCGGAGACCTGGCCAGACGCTCAGCGGACGGTCTCTTCGAAATCGTGGGTAGGCGCAGCCGCTTTGTGAAAGTCGTTGGTCTCCGCGTGGACCTGGGGCAGGTCGAGCGGCTGCTGGCGGACCTTGGTATGACCGCCGCGGCGGCGGGCAAAGATGAGCTGATCGTCGCTGCCGTCGAAGGCGGCCAGGACCTTTCCCTGATGGCCAAGTCTCTTGCCCACGACCTGGGTGTTCCACGTGGGTCCGTCCAGCTTTTTTCCGTGCCGGCCCTGCCGCGTCTTAGTAACGGGAAGCCTGACTACCCGGCAGTCCGGGCCCTGGCCGCCCCTGGTGAGGAAGGTGCGTGCTTGCCTGCCGTTGTTCCACCTGTTCTCGAAGGCCCGGCGGACGTGCGGAGAATTTTCGCGGAAGTGCTCGAACAGGAGGACATCGCCGACACGGACACATTCGTTTCCCTGGGCGGGGATTCGCTCTCGTACGTGGCAGCATCGATCCGGCTGGAGCGTGCTCTCGGTTACCTCCCGCAGGGATGGCATCTCGTGCCGGTCTGCGAGCTGGTCCCTGACGAGGCCTATCAAACAGGTCCAGGACGGGCAGCCCCGGGCGGACCGGCGCGCACGTCGCGAAAATGGTCCCGGCGGCTCCTTGCCCGTATGGAGACCGGGACCGTCCTGCGGGCTGTGGCCATCGTCTTTATCGTCTCCACTCACATAGGGTTTTTCCACTGGGAAGGCACGGCGCATGTCCTGATGGCCGTGGCCGGCTATAACTTTGCCCGCTTCCAGCTGACCGGAACACGCCGTTCCCGGCTTAGAAGGCAGCTGCGCAGCATCGCACGGATCGTGGTTCCCAGTGTGGCGGTCATCGGTGTCGCCTTCACGGTGACAGAGACGTATGCGTGGCCCAACCTGTTCCTGCTGAACACCCTGCTTGGCCCGGAGGGATGGACCGACTACTCGCGGTTCTGGTTCGTTGAGATTCTGGTCCACATTCTGATCGGGCTGGCTGTTCTGTTGGCGGTGCCTGCAGCTGACCGCGCACAGCGCAGGTGGCCCTGGGCTTTTCCGCTGGGACTGGTCGCCATTGACCTGCCTCTGCTCTTCGGCCTGGTGGACAGCCGCTATCCGGGCCAGGGCCCGGTCCTGTGGCTGTTCGCCCTGGGCTGGGCAGCGGCCGCGTCACGGACCCTGTGGCACAGGGCGGCCGTGACCCCGATCGGCCTTCTTGCCATCCCCGCCTCGTTCGAGGACCCCTACCGCAGCGCCACCATCCTGGCGGGCTTCCTGATCCTGCTCTGGGTTCCAACCTTGGCCGTGCCCCGCGGGCTCCACCGGATCACCGCCCTGCTGGCCAGCGCGTCGTTGTACATCTACGTCACGCATTGGCTGGTGTATCCAGTCTTCGCCCCGACCGATCAGGCCCTGGCAGTCCTGGCTTCCCTGATCGCCGGAATCCTCTATTGGGCCGGCGCCACCCGGGTCATGGGTATCGCCGAAAAGTGGTTGAAAACCCGCCCCTGCGTCGCCGCTAGGCGCTTATCAGAGGCAGCAGTAAGCCCAATCGACGCATCTTCCGAACAACGCCAGGCAGTGCGTCCACCGGCGGGCTAGCACCGAAATCAGAGCCTCGGTGTTCTCCTGTCAACCTTCATTCGCCGGCGACCGCGCCAACAAGGAACACCGCCGAGGGAGGTCGCCGACACCCTAGGAGTCTCCGTGCCCACCCACTGCCGATGGGTCCCGGCCACTGGAACGACCGAGGCGCCAAAGGAAGCAGTCCCTGCTGATTGATGCGGACAGCTTCGGAAACAGGTGACCATTGGTGCGGAGGACCATCGAGCAAAATGCAGTTTCGTGCGGGGAACTTCTGACATTTCCGCGTCCAGACTCGTCTGCAATGCCCCGGATTTCCGCGGGCGCTTGTGCAATCGTCTTCTGAAAACGAAAGGTATTTTGCCGAGGGTGCCGGGTACCCTGCCAGGATCGAGGAACGCGGCAAGACGTGGCCTTTGGCCCCCTGGCTGCACCTTTAGAGTGTCAGCATGGACAGTTTCTTCCTGGTTGGTTTAGCCGCGGTGATAGCGGTTCTCCTCCTAGCGGTTATCGTGGCAGCCGTCCGGCCCAGTCGGCCGGGCCGGCACAAGGGCGCCTATATTCCGGCGAAGGACCGCCCGTCTTATCCCTATGCAACGAACCACAACGCCACCACTGACGGCGTGGGGCCTCGCTCGAAGAGGTTCCCGGAGCTGGAGCGCTAGCACGCAATGTGTGTGGATCATCCCGCTTAGACTGCTGCTGTGAAGCGAACTAACGACTCGGGTTCCACGGGGAAGCCTTCCGGTGTGCCGCGCAACAATGATCCCCATCAGCGTCCCGGTAACGGTAGTCTCCGGTTCTGGGCTGCATTCTGGACGGCGTTTTGGGCCCTCCTGTTTGGTGTGGGGGCTGCCGTCGGGTACGTCTTCCTGACCGACCGTCACCCCATCGGCGTTCTGTCCATTCTGTTTTTCGTGCTCGGATGCGGTCTCGGACTGGGCCTGTACCTGCCCTCCCACTTCAAGAGCGCCCGTACGAAACGGGACATGTTTGTCAGTGTTGGCGGCGATCCGACCGGGATCACCCCTTGGATGTTCGGAGCCATGGGAGGCAGCATCACAGAAGACGGTGTGTGGGAGTGGTACACCCCCTCAGGGTCAAGCGGAGAATCCAGCGTCTAAACTCTCCGTGTCGGTCTACCCCCGTGGTCGCTGGACCACGTCCCGGGTGACGTGCCCACATTGGATTTCATCACCCCAACACATAGCGTCGTCCCGGCTTAAAGGACCCAACCAGCACCCACGGTGAGCCGGCAGGCCCGGTGCTGGAGCATGGGGAACCCGCCCGCACCGCAGAAGGACCACCATTCCGCTGGTGTGCTTCGGCGGATCTCGCGGGAGCCGTTCTCGTCTACGGAGTGTCTAGTCGGCAGGTTCGATGAGTTCGGGGCCGTTGTTGCGGACACTGTTCACCCGGGTGCTGACGATCCGTGGGGTGAGGACCGGGTCGGGCAGCGTGTCGAGGAGAGGCTCTGGACGTCGTTCTTGTCGGTCAGGTCGGGGTCGAGCCATTCGGTGAGCCGGTCGCGCGGGATGATGACGGGGGACCGTTCGTGAGTGTGGCCCCAGGGTGGTCCTGGGTCGATGTGGTCAGCACGGTGCAGCTGAGCAGCCAGCGGCCCGGGTCGTCTTCGGGGACGGTCGGGTCGGCCCACCATTCATACAGGCCGGCGAAGGCCAGCAGGTCCTCTTGCTCTGAGTAGAGGTAGTTCGGGATTTTCTTCCCGTCGTCGGTCTTCTACCACTCGTAATACCCTTCGGCCGGGACCAGGCAGCGGCGTTTGACCGCGGCTTTGCGGAAGGACGGTTTTTCGAGGATCGATTCGCTGCGGGCGTTGATCAGCTTGTTGCCGATTTTGAGGTGTAGGAACACTCCAGGCGGGGCCGGAAGGTCGACAGAAGCAGATTCGCCCCCCGCTGGGGCATACTGCTCAAATCTTGAGTTTCCCCCGTTGCCGGGGCTTAAGTTTCCAGCCCGAAGAGCACCGAAGCAGCGAAACCAACAGCCTCGAGGCACAACGAGATGCAGCCAGAAGGGGTTCCTGTTGACCTTCGCGTCGCTTGCCCACACTCCTGTCCCATGCTCTCAAGGCCACCGCCCTTTCTCCCACATTGATCCGACGCTTCCCGCGGCCATGTTTCAGGCATTTTTCCGATACATATTCTCAGTATTGGCTTCAGTGGGAACGAGTAGTGTTTAACCAGAAAAACGGGTAGCCGCAAAGGCAATTAGAGTAGCGCGGGCACTGGTGTGCAACGAAGCCGGTCACGCATGCTCGTTAACAAGGCTCATCGAAGAGCTGGCAGCAGTGAACGCCCGACCCCCATGTAAGGGGGGCGTTGTACCCCGGGTGCGCCACAGTCCCGTGGTGGGAAGACGTTTTGCCGGCAGTTCAGCCAGTTACCTCCCTCACTGATTTCCCACCCAGCGAAGGACTGCCCATGCCTCCCTTTGAGCTAAACGACGCCCTCACCGGGCTCAGCCGCAGCAGTTTCAGTGAAATTTATGCCGAATTTTCCCCCTACTTTCCACTTGCCGTGGCCGGTGTCATTGTCTGGGGCCTTTGGCTTTACCGTTTCATCCTCTCCCACCGTTCCCACCCGATTTTGACCGACTACTCGGCGTCAACATCGGTGATTGTGCCGTCCTTCCACGAGGATCCGGACATCCTGATGAGCGCGCTGGAGTCGTGGCGGCAGCAGAAACCCGACGAGATCATCATTGTCCTGGACGTTGAAGACCTGGACGCCTACGGGCGGATCACCGCCCTTGGCGACGAATCTATCCGCCCCGTGCTGTTCCACCACATGGGCAAAAGGTCTGCTCTGGGAGTGGGCATGCGGATGGCGCGGCACGAGATCCTGGTCCTCACGGATTCCGATACGTGGTGGCAGCCCGGCCTGCTGGCGAACGTCCAAATGCCGTTTGAAGACCCGATGGTCGGGGCAGTCGGGACACACCAGAACGTGTACCAGCGGGACACCAGCATCTGGCGCCGCATCGCGGACTGGCTGGTCAATGTGCGGTACCTGGACTACGTCCCGGCCATGGGCAGGGCAGGCGCCGTGCCCTGCGTGTCAGGCCGGACAGCCGTTTACCGCCGCAGCGCCGTTATGGATGTCATCGAGCACTTGGAAAACGAGTACTTCATGGGACGCCGCTGCATCTCCGGCGATGACGGCCGGCTCACCTGGCTGGTGCTGGCCTCCGGGTACAAGACTGTCCACCAATCATCGGCCCGGGCGCTGTCCATGTTCCCCTCGAGCTTCCGCGCATTCATGAAACAGCGGATCCGCTGGAGCCGCAACTCCTACCGCTGCTATCTCACCGCCATCGCTAAGGGCTGGCTGTGGAAGGTCCCCTTCGTGACGAAAGTGACAGTGCTGCAGATCCTCCTCACCCCCGTGACCATGGGCCTCACCCTCGTTTACCTCATTCTCCACCGGCTCGACCCCACGCCGCTGGGCGTCCTGGCAGCCGTTTGCTGGCTGCTCTTGGGCCGCGGCATCCGCGGTATCTCCCACCTTCGTAGGCACCCCAAGGACCTGTTGATCCTCCCGGTCTTGGCCGTCACTGTGATCCTGGTTGCCCTGCCCATCAAGATGTACGCCTTTGCCACCATGAACAAGCAGGGCTGGCTCACCCGGCACGCCGATCAGACCGGCGGCGACGGCCAGGACGCGGCCACCCTCAGCGCCGGGGAGCTGGCGGCATGAGAGCCTGGCGGGCTGTAGCGGCTGCAGGCCTCACGGCTGTGCTGGGAACGGTGGGCTTCATCTACGCCGGAACCATTAACGAGGGTTCCGGCGGGGACGCCGTAGGCCGGAACGAGATCGCGGACAACGGCAACGTCCAGGGCGTGCTGTATCCGGGCAACCCGGCCAGTGAGGCGCGGCTCGTGGAACAGGAGGATGAACGACTGGTCTACGTCCGCACCATCGCCTCAGCCGCGCGGTGGCGGGTGGAAGGACTTGAAGGGCCCTACCGGATCCGGACGGGGTCGAGTTACACCTTGGTCCTGCCGGCCCGAAATGAGCCGTACACCGTGGCCGACCTGCTGGCTCTGGCCCCCAACGCCTTCCGGCTGCAGGACGACGGCGTCTACCTGCTGTCCGAGAGCGTCGCAGTCCTGGCCGGCGCCACCTTGTCCCTAGCGTCACCGAACCCTGCGGCAGCACTGAACCTGCGGTTGGAAAGCGGCGCCCGGACTTTCGTTTCCGTTGTCTCCCTCGGCGGGTCCCTGACCCTGGGCGGCACCGAAACCGCACCCGTCAACGTCAGCAGCTGGGACAGCACCAAGGGCGGCCCCGACAGAAACACCGTGGACGGGCGGTCCTATATCAGGGTGCTCGGCGGCCACGCATCCTTCGCATACTCCGAAATCTCCGAGCTCGGCTTCTGGAGCGGCAACACCGGAGGGCTCTCCCTCACCGGCACCGACGCTGTCGGCACCTTCAGCGAGGAACAGCCGACGCCGGGCGAGACACAAGCGGCCAGCGGCGGCGCCCGGCTCCTGCCCGAGGGTGAACTCGCCCCGCTTACGCAGGAATCTGCGCAGGACTACAGTGTGGTCACCGCCGGAATCGACAATGTCCGGCTGCAGAACAACGCTTATGGCCTCTTCGTTACCAACGCGAGGGACATCGCCGTGCGGAACACCACCATCACGGGGAGCCTCGTGGACGGACTGGTGCTCCACCGGTTCGTTTCCAACGCCACCATCACGCGCACCACTTCTTCGGGAAACGCGGTGGATGGCTTCAGCGTGGGCCGTTCCGTTAAGGGCGTCAGCCTCGAAGGCGTCAAAGCCCTCTCGAACGGGCGGAACGGGATATCCCTCGACGGCCGTCCGCTCGCTGACGGGCCCAACGCGGTGGGAACGGCCGTGGATGCATACGGCGGAAACACTGTTACAGCCGGATCGTTTGAGGATAACGCCAGATATGGGGTCGAAGTCATCGGCGGCACCGCGCTGGCAGTCAAGGACAACAGCGTGAAGGGCAATGAGATGGGCATCGTTGCGGCCGAGGGCGTCAAGGGCCTTGCCATCACGGGTAACCACCTGTCGGACAACACCCGCCAGTCCATCGCAGTCAGGGACGGGGAATCCAGTGCCGACGTCAGCGGCAATACCATCACCGGAGGTGACACCGGAATCTATGTCCGCGACGCCGGGGTAAAGGTCAGCGGCAACGTGCTGGACAGAATCACCAACCACGGGATCACCCTGCTCGGCGACGTGCACAAGACCACGATCGCCGGCAACACCGTAGCCGGCAACGGATCCACCGCCATCTGGACAGAGGCGTCAGCAGGCGCTGCCCTGGGGGAAAACGACATCCTCGCCTGGGCTCCGGCATTCACCGTGCAACGGGTAGTGAAGTCCGTCTTCCAGCCTCTGACCTTCATCTGGTTCGTCCTCGCGGCGCTGCTGCTGATCACCGCCGTCGCCCGCGGCAAAAACGCCGAACGCATCATCCGCAGCCCATACGCCGACCACGTCCCACTGACATCCCTGAGCAGGGGAGTGGTGACGTACGACGACGTGAGGCAGCTGAAATGACAAGGCGGCGCATCACGCCCGCTGCCTGGGCCGCGATCGCCGCAGTCGTGATCGCCCTGGTGATAGGAGTTTTCGCCCTAATGAGCTTCCAAAGTACAACACCCCAAGGGGGCGGCCCACGCTCAGCCGGAACAGGCGAGCAGAGCACAGCACCTCCGCCTGCTGCCAGCGGCCCGGCAGTCCCTGCCGACTGCCCCTCCGCCACGGTAACGGTGACGACAGCGGCTGAACTCACCAGTGCACTCGCCACCGTGCAGCCAGGAAATGCCATCCACTTGGCTGACGGCACCTACACCGGCAACTACCGGGCTACGGGAGCAGGTAGCGCCGGGCAGCCCATCACCCTGTGCGGCGGCCCCGGGGCAGTCCTCGACGGCGGCGGCGTGGAGGACGGCTACGTCTTGCACCTGGAACAGGCCTCGTACTGGGTACTGCAGGGATTCACCGTCCGGAACGGGCAAAAAGGTGTCATCGCCGACGAGACAGACCACTCCCTGATCCAGGGCCTGACCGTCGAAAACGTCGGTGACGAAGCCATCCATCTGCGCCGGTTCAGCTCGGACAACAAGGTCATCGCAAACACCGTCCGCGGCGCCGGACTGAGGAAACCCAAATTCGGCGAAGGCATCTACATCGGCACCGCGGAGAGCAACTGGTGCGACGTCAGCGCCTGCGAGCCGGACAAAAGCGACCGCAACGAAATCCGCGGCAACACGGTCTCGGACACTACAGCCGAAAGCGTGGACATCAAGGAAGGCACCTCGGACGGCGTCCTGCTCGACAACAGCTTCGACGGCACCGGCATAACCGATGCCGACTCCTGGGTCGATGTCAAAGGCAAGGACTGGCGCATCGAAGGAAACACCGGCAGGAACTCGCCGATGGACGGGTTCCAGACCCACGAAATCCTTGACGGCTGGGGCACGGGAAACGTCTTCCGTAACAACACCGCGGAAGTCAACGGCCCCGGGCACGGCTACGCGATGAAACCCGCGCTCGACAACATCGTTGACTGCAGCAACAAAGCCTCGCAGGCGGAACAGGGGCTTTCCAACATCCCCTGTACTAACTAGAGGGAACGCCGGCCACCCCGGCGAACTGCCCAATCCTCCACTAACGACGGAATCGAGAAACTGATGAACAACCTTCTTTCCTTCAGTGCGCCCAAAATCACCGTCATTGGTACGGGATACCTCGGTGCGACACACGCAATCTGCATGGCCGTCATGGGCTTTGAAGTCCTGGGGTACGACATCGACGAGGACAAGATCTCGCGGCTCTCAGCAGGCGAAGTGCCCTTCTACGAACCCGGGCTGCCGGAGAAGCTCCAGGAAGCCCTCGCGTCCGGGCGTTTGAAATTCACCACGGACCTGGACGAAGTGGCAGAGTTCGGCGACGTGCACTTCATCTGTGTCGGCACCCCGCAGGCTCCCAATTCGTTTGCTGCCAACCTCGCCTATGTCGAGAACGCCTTCGCTGGGCTGGCGGCACGCATCACACGCAAGTCCCTCCTCGTGGGGAAATCAACAGTTCCGATCGGCACCGCCGCACGGCTCGCGGCGATGGTTGCCGACATCTCTCCGCTGGGAACAGACCTGGAAGTGGCATGGAACCCGGAATTCCTGCGCGAGGGATTCGCAGTTCAAGACACCCTTCACCCCGACCGCCTCGTGTTCGGCGTGGCATCGGCCTGGTCGGAGTCCATGCTCCGCCGGGCGTTCGATCCGCTGCTCCGCGACGGCACCCCGCTGATCGTGGCCGACATGCCTACGGCGGAGCTGGTGAAGGTGGCGGCGAACTCCTTCCTGGCCACGAAGATCTCCTTTGTCAACGCCATGGCCGAAGTCTGTGAAGCCACTGCTGCAGATGTCAGCCTGCTTGCGGAGGCCTTGAGCCTGGACGACCGGATCGGCGGCCGGTTCCTTAAACCCGGCCTGGGCTTCGGCGGCGGGTGCCTGCCTAAGGACATCCGAGCCTTCAAGCACCGCGCAGAACAACTTGGCGTAGGTCAGGCCGTCCGCTTCCTCGGCGAGGTCGACTCCATCAACAACCGACGCCGGGTCCGTACAGTAGACCTGGTGCGGGAGCTGGCGGGAGGGGATCTATCGGGGGCCAAGGTAGCTGCCCTGGGTGCCGCCTTCAAACCCAATTCTGACGACGTGCGGGACGCCCCGGCCCTGGACGTTGCCCGGATGCTTTACCTCGAAGGCGCTGTGGTCACGGTGTACGACCCCGAAGCCAACACCAACGCCCACCGCAAATACCCTGACCTGAACTATGCCCAGTCCCTGGCAGCTGCAGTGGAAGACGCCGACGTAGTGGCGCTTCTTACGGAATGGAACGAATTCTGCTCAGCGGACCCGGAGTACCTGGGCGGCCTGGTGAAGCACCGGAAAATCGTAGACGGACGGCATGCCCTGAATTTCCGACGATACATAGACGCCGGTTGGGAATACCGCGCCCTGGGCAGGCCTCACCGGGCCCCTGCGACAGCAGTCCAAGTGCCGGAGCCCGTGGAGAGCCCGGCGCCGGAAGCGTTCCTTCAATAAAAACCATGGGCGTGCCGGAGGCGGGGAGGCTCGCAAGGCCCCGCCTCCGAAACGCCGCGGCCAGCAGCTTCCAGTTCTTCCGTGATAGTGACTTCGCGGCCTTCCAGCACACCAGGAGTCCGCTTATTACCAGTCGCACTTCGCCCAGCGAGTGCGGGATGAAGGCCAGGATGTCGGCGGGGCCGGTGAATTTGATGAAGTCGTTCAGGTGCTGTTCCTTCCTGCCGAGAAGTTAGGTGGGTGGGGCGGCCAGTGGTGACCGGCCAGCTTCCCCTCTCCCCCACTAGTTCTGCTGGCGAAGCTTGCGGAGCTGTAGCCGACGGAGGCCTCTCTACCTGCAGAGCGTGTGGCGCTCCAAAAGGGTTTCCAAACCCGAATCACCATGGGTCAACACGGAGGAACTGAAAGCCAACCGCAGTGATCCCAATGCCGACGCTGACCTTACTTCCGGCCGGATGTAGAAGCGTGTTACGGGAGAGCCGGAAAAAGGATCCGGACGCTTCATCGCGCCCAGCCAGCCAGCACCAGACCCACAGCTTCACAGATTCATCGGTGATCCCAGGGGTCCTGACCCGGTCGCCCGCCGCCTGTCCAACGAAGAACCGGCGCAGGTGCTGGATGCTCTTTACGGAAGCCTTGATACTCCTGAGCCTGAGCTGGGGACTGTCTATTGGTACGAAGCGTGCCTTGAGGAGAGTCTGCGCAGGCATGGGCCGGAACAGACGCGATTCGATGAGGAGTCGTCCCGCGCATGAAACGGCCCCCGGAAGAAGAAAGTTCAACTCCGGGGGCGTTGTGTTCAATGCTGGCGGCCTGTCAGCCAGCCAACCTGTAGTTGATTAGCGGCGGGTATCGTCGGTGCCGTCGGTATCGATGTGTTCCTTGCGGACTTCTTCGCTGACGGTCTTCTCGTCGCGGACAACGTCCTTATCGAGACGGACCCTTTCGACGGGGACGGCTTCCTTCTCGACCACGGGACGTTCCTCGTGCAGGATCACCTCGTGTTCCTCTTCGCTGATCGCCGGCCCGGACAGTGCGTCGCCGCGGTTGGCATCCGTAATCGGCTCGCGCTCAATGCGGACTTCTTCACGCTCCACAGGGATGGTCTTGGTGACGTTCTCGGTGGTGACGTACTTACGGAGCCGTGCGCGAGCGACTTCCTCGCGTTCCTTACCGACGTGCAGCTGCTCCTCGGAGCGGGTCATCGCGTCATCGGTCGTGGGGCCGGAAGTGTCGTGACCGACGGTGCCGCGTGCTGCGGTGTCGTCGTAGTCTCTGGCAGTTCCGGTCGTGGCGTCCCTGTTGGTGTAGCCGCGGCCGCCGGCGAGGCGGTAGTGCTCGTAGAGCCGGTCCTCTTCGGCGGGGTCAAGGTGCCCGTTTGGGTCAACACCTGGGGCGTCCTTGACCTGGTCCTTGGTGTAGGGCACGACGAGGTCATCGCCTTCGATCCGTGCCTCCTGGATGGGCACGAAGGATTCACGGGTGCCGAACAGTCCTGTTTTGACCGTGACCCAGTTGGGGCGACCGGTCTCATCGTCGGCGTAGACCTGGCCGACGCCGCCGATCTTTTCCCCGTTGGTGCCGATGATGTTGCCGCGCCTTCGAGCAGGCGGTCGATGTGTTCGTTGCTAATCATTGGTGCTCCTTTGGGATTCTCGATCTGTTATCGTTCGCCACGGTCGAGGTTGGGCGCGGCCCCTTCTAGACCACGTCCGCCCGCGGGCCGGACAGCAACGCTTGGCGTCACTTTGAACTTGCCCCCCATCTATCTAAACCACAGAGCAAATAAGATAGCAAGCATGCTTATTACTGCTATCCAGTATGCGGGTGGACCGTTAGCCATCCTTCTCAAAAACAAAGGATTCCGAGAAAGCATCGAATCGAGAATGTCGGATCGATCGCTCAGCCGCGCCCTGGTTCTCACAAATAGTTCTCGAAACTTTAAGGTCGAACTGCGATCCCGAACCGAGTTTTGAGAAGAGAAAACCCATGACCACGCACCGCATCGGCTACGCCCGGGTTTCCACCCGGGACCAGAACCTGGACCTGCAGCGCGACGCCCTACAGAAGGCCGGATGCGACAAGATCTACAAAGACACGATCAGCGGCACCAAGTCCCAACGCCCCGGCCTCGACCAGGCGCTGGACAACCTGCGCGAAGGCGACACCCTGGTGGTGTGGAAGCTGGACCGCCTGGGCCGGAGCGTGAAAGACCTCCTGGATTTCGCCGGCGGACTGAATGACCGCGGCGTAGGATTCGTCAGCCTCACCGACGCCATCGACACCACCACGGTCTCCGGACGCTTCTTTTTCAACGTCATGGCTTCCCTGGCCCAGATGGAACGGGAACTCATGGTCGAACGCACGCAGGCCGGACTGCAGGCCGCACGCGAAAAAGGACGTATCGGCGGCCGCAAACGCATCATGACGGATGCCAAGATCCGCTCAGCCCGCAAGCTCCTGAACCAAGGAACACCACCCCGGGAGGTCGCCGACACCCTGGGAGTCTCCGTGCCCACCCTTTACCGATGGGTCCCGGCAGCAGGCGTGGCCGAGGTACCAAAGAAGTAGGTCCCGCTGGTTGGTGCAGGTGACTTCTGAAAAAGATGACTGTTGGTGCGGAGGACTATTGAGCAGAATGTTTGTCCGTGCAGGGCACTTCTGACATTTGGATGTCCATACTCGTCTGCACTACCCCGGAGTTCCGCGGGCATCAGTGCAGACGACTTCTGAAAAGGACAGGAACGCTGCGGCAGGCTCGGTCGGCACGGTGAGGGACCGGCTTACGGACGCGGCGCGGGCCAACGGTGATAATGCGAGCGCGCAAAAGTTGTTGGCAGCGGGCTGACTTTTTTGATCAGGGGTTACAGCATTTGTCTAACTGCGTTAGACATGTCCATGGGAAGAAAACGATGAACGGGATTGACGGACTTATGGCCGGGTCCAACGAGCGTTGGGCAGAGGCCAAAAGAAGAGCTCAAGGCATCCAGGACAACGGCCTCGGTGATGCCCTGAAAACCTATTACACCCGCTACTTCCCGGTTGGATTAGTCCTCTCGGTCGCTGCCGGCACGGTCGTCGGAGCGCTAATCTTTCCCGACGCCCCAGAAAAGGGGCTGACCTTTCTTGCGTTTGGAATCGTGCTCGGCGCCATCGCTGTCTTTATAGGCGGACTGATCTATAACGCGAAGAAAGTTGTACCTGCCGCCCAGGTGGGGAGGATTGACGTACTGGTCTCGCTGGAGACCGCCGAACGAAAGCGAGTCCGTCGACAAATCGCAGGAAAGGCACCCCTCGACCAAGAACATCTTCCAGTGATCCGGGCCGCAGCGGTGCAGTTGAGGAAGAACCTTGCCACGCTCCTGCTCATCCAGCCGATGATCCCCCTCGTCTTCGTACCTCAAGCCCTGAACTTTGCCAGACGTGGGGACATCCTATTTGGATGGGCGATGGCGATCGGCGCGGCAGTAGTGGTCATAGGGCTTGGATTTCTCGCCCGTGACTTTCGGCGGGCGGGCCGATTCCTAGCGCTCACGCGCGCGCAGGCCGACCCGGAAAATTCGTAGAGGCCCTTGGGTTCAGCGTCTAGGATGCAGCTATGCGGCGATGGGGCGCTGTTTTTAGCCGCTGTCGTCGTTGCTAGGTTGTTCTAGAGACTTTCAGTAGGAAGTCCAGAGTAGTCCGTCCGGCCAGCACGGCCGCCACATGTTCTTCACCTAGGCCAGCTTCAGCAGCAATCGCAAGTGGAGATATGCCTGAGTCGCCCATGGCTCGCAAAGCCTCATCTAGCTTGCGAGCGTGGTCTTCAGCGGCTAGGAGGAGGGTTTGAAGGGAAACACCGTTTCCTCTCGCAATCGCAACTAGTGCGGGATCAGGGGCCTTCCAAGGGGGATCCTCGGAAGAGAACTTTGACTCGAAGGGCTGATCAGTCATGTAGACCATTGTCCAACGACAATACGACAGGACGCCTAATTGGCCCTATGTCTATATCGGCCAATGACTGGGATGGTCATGAACACGGAGCATCCTCCCGCGCGCCCCGACACTCAAGCGAAAGACCGTTATGATTCTGCGAACGAGTGAAACGGCCAAAACATAAAGTCGGCTTCCGTTCGAATAGGGATGGCTTATCGGACGGCAGGATTCTGCAACAGTAGGTAGACCAGTGGGACGCGCTGGTGTCCGCTCAGGCGAACTAGTAAGTCATTTGGGGGAATGAATGCGTACATGGATCCGTGTCAGCGCGGCGGTCGCAATCTTGTGCGGCGCGACGGTCGTTGGCATTCAAATCTATTTGGCTATCGGTCGTGCCACAGGTCAAGTGTGGTCCAGCTTCAGCGAAGCCGGGCCGCATTGGCCCTTCGCAGTCTCGTACTTCGCGATTCCAGTGGGGCTCTTTGCCTTCGCCTCGTGGTTCGCCCTGGTTCTGCAGAAGGACAAGCTGGATCGCCGATTCGGCCAACACCGATAACCGGGAGGTTCCCAAGCGCCCGCTTAGGGATCCTTTACCGCACAAGGCTAAGTCCATGAAACCGCCGAGAGCGGCGGGGGTACCCCTGCCGCTCTTGGTCTGCGGTGTCATTGGGAGGACTACTCTCCACAGCGACGACGCCGTCGCCTCTGTCAATGCTCTGAAGTGGTTTCATAAGGTTTCCGAGGCACAGTGGCTGAGTTCTTTCGCCTGTGGCGCCACCACAGGAAAAGACCCCAGAATCCGAGAGCCACGGCTAAGACTGCTGCAACTCCTCGCCACCAGACAAAAGGCTGCCACAGCGCGAACAGGATCGCCCAAACGAAGAACGAGGCGCTTATCCAAGGATTCGGAATTTTATCGGCCACGTGGCCACCTTTCGAATGTGATAAGGAATGAAGCAGACTACCAGCCAGCACAACTGGCAAGGGTGAGTCCGATGCCCGCCAACGTGCCGGCCAGGGCCCAGCCGACCACCGCTCCACCTGGGGCGAACACAGTAACCATGCCCAAACCCACGCCCAAGGCGCAGGAGACAACACTTTTGTCCGGCTAAGCGGGCCTCCATCGCGTACTTGGCGGATGTTTCAGACGCGGACCGCGCCTGCGGCCTCCGCCGACGCCCCACGCGGAGCTTCGGCCGGCGTACCTATGCGGGTTTCGCTCCGCTTGGCAGCCGTCGCAGCGAAGGCCATGACGGCCACGCCCGCCAGGGTGATGACAGCTCCGGCCCAAATGGGCGATGTGTACCCGAAGCCTGCCGTAATGGTGACGCCGCCTAGCCAGGCCCCCAGGGCGTTCCCCACATTGAAGGCGCCGATGTTGGCGCCGGAGGCCAGGGTAGGCGCACCCGGAGCGTACTTCATGACGCGCATCTGCAGTCCGGGAACGGTGGCGAAGCCGAATCCGCCCATCAGCACGAGGGAGACCACGGTCAGCACGGGGTTGGCTGCCACCAGGGCGAATGCCACCAGCACCACAGCAAGGACGGCGAGCACCACCAGCAGGGTGCGGTCCACGTTCCGGTCCGCCGCTTTGCCGCCAAGGGTGTTACCGGCGAACAGCCCCACGCCAAACACGATCAGGAGCCACGGGACGGTTGAGGTGGCGAATCCCGACACTTCTGTGAGGGTGTAAGCAATGTACGTGAACGCGCCGAACATGCCGCCGAAGCCCAGGACCGTCACTACGATGGACAGCCACACCTGGCCGGAGCGGAACGCGCCAAGCTCTGAACGCAGGCTTCCGCCGGCTTCTGCTGCGCCGGCCTGCCGAGGCACCAGGGCCAGGATGCCGGCGAGCGCCGCCACACCGATCACGGTGATGGCCCAGAAGGTGGCCCGCCAACCAGCAGCCTGGCCCAGCAGCGTCCCGAACGGTACACCCAGGACGTTGGCGGCCGTGAGCCCGGTGAACATCAGGGCGATGGCACCGGCCTTCTTGCTGGGCGGCACCATGCCTGCGGCAACCACCGCCCCGATGCCGAAGAAGGCACCATGCGCGAGTGCGGCGATGACCCGTCCCAGCATCATGGGCCAGTAGTCAGCAGCCGTTGCGGACAGCAGGTTCCCGGCGATGAACAGCACCAGCAGGCCGGCCAGGACGGGTTTGCGCTCCAGCCTGGTCACGGCCGCCGTCAATCCCAGGGCGCCCACCACCACGGCGAGCGCGTAGCCCGAGATGAACCATCCGGCAGACGCCTCGCTCACCCCGAAGTCGGCGGCAACGTCAGGCAGGAGGCCCGCGATAACGAATTCGGTAAGTCCAATGCCAAACCCTCCAAGGGCGAGGGCGATCAGGCCAACAGGCATGGTGATGCTCCTTTGAGCTGTTCTGGTTGTTCTGAGGGGGAATGGCGCCTAAAATAGTTGCAGGCGCGGTATTTATTGTTGCACATGCAAATATACCGCGCAAGCAACTATCTCTATCGCTGGCAGCGGTCCTCCGCAGCCGCTTACCGGAAGGAGCATCCATGGGCATCAAGGACGACGCCGTCGAGGTCCGCGCGCAGGGCTGGCGAACCCTGGCGGCCCTGCACGGCCTGATCGAGGGCGAGCTGGAACGGTCCCTTCAGGCGGAGTCCCAACTGTCCGTGGTGGAGTACACCGTCCTGGACGCCTTGAACCGCCAGGACGGCTGGCACATGCGCATGCAGCAGCTGGCCCGGGCCACGGCCCTCAGCCCCAGTGCCACCACCCGCCTGGTGAACCGGCTCGAGGACCGGGGCCTGCTGACCAGGATCCTCTGCGACGACGACCGGAGGGGCATCTACACCGAGCTCACCCCCAGCGGAAGCACGCTGCTTGCCGAAGCCCGCCCGGTCCACGACGCCACGCTGGAACGTGCGCTTGAACAGGCGCAGGCGCTGCCGGAACTTGCACCCCTGGTGGGTGCGCTGCCCACGCTTCACGTTCCGGCGTAGTCACGGCCCAACCTTCCAGCACCAACAGAAGATGCCCCTCCGGGAATCACCGGAGGGGCATCACCTGTTGGGGCGCAACGATAGGCGGCCGGGCTAGTTCAGCTTCCCGGCGGCGGCCCCGGGCTTCTGCCCGGCCACGTTCTTGAAGTAGTGCTCCAGGTCCTCAAGGCTCTTGTCCTTGGTCTCCGGAACGTACTTCGCGGCAAATGCGATGGCACCCACACCCAGTACGGCGAAAACAAAGAACGTGTTGGACAGCCCGATGGCCGCAAGGAGCTGCGGGAAGCCAAAGCCCACCAGGAAGTTGACGATCCACAGCAGGAACGCGGACGCGCCCATGCCCAGGCCGCGGATCTTCAGCGGGAAGATCTCGGAAAGCATCAGCCAGGTGACCGGTGAGATGGCGCCCTGCTGGAAGGCCAGGAACGTCACGGTGAGCGCCAGGATGACGAAACCCCGGACGGAGCCCTCCGGCAGGATCAGTGAGAAGAACCCGATCAGCAGCAGCGCCGTCGTGGTGCCTGCCTGTCCGGTGATCAGCATCCTGCGGCGGCCCACTTTGCCCAGCAGCCAGATCCCTACGAAAGTGGCCAGCACCGAAATGACGCCGTTGGCGATGTTGGCGGTCAGTGCCGCTTCGCGGCCGAAGCCCGACTCCGACAGGATCTGGGTGCCGTAGTACATGATCGAGTTGACGCCGGTGATCTGCTGGATCACCGCCAGGCCCAGCCCCACGAAGAAGATCCGGCGGAGCCACGGAATGCCGAGGTCCTTCCAGGTGCCCATCTTGGACTTGTAGTCCTCCACGGCCATGGCCTTGACTTCCTCGAACTCCTTCCGCGCCGCTTCCTGGGACCGGATGCGCTGGAGCACGCTGAGTGTTTCACCGAAGCTGCCCATGGACGCGAGCCAGCGCGGGCTTTCGGGCATGAAGTTCATCCCGATCCACAGCGCGATGGCGGGAAGCGTGGCGATCACCAGCATCCAGCGCCAGATGCCGCCGGATTCGCCGAACGTGTTGCCGAGGTAGGCGTTGAAGATGAAGGCCAGCAGCTGCCCGGTGACGATCATCAACTCGTTCTGCGTGACAATCCGCCCGCGACGGTCGCTCGGCGATACTTCCGCAAGGTAGACCGGGACGGTAACGGAGGCGCCGCCCACGGCCAGGCCCAGGATGAACCTGGCGGCGATCATCACTTCAGTGCTTGGTGAGAACGTGCAGGCCAGTGTGCCGATCAGGAAGATGACGGCCAGGACCATGATCATCTTGCGGCGGCCGTTGCGGTCGGCCAGCCGGCCGCCGAACAGTGCACCGAAGGCAGCACCGAACAGCAGCGAGGATGTCACCAGGCCCTCTGTGAGCGGCGTCAGGCCGAGGTCTTCCTGCATGTACGGCAGCGCGCCGTTGATCACCCCCGTGTCGTACCCGAACAGCAGTCCGCCGAACGTAGAGATGATGGTGACTGTCCGGAGCGCCTTCTTGTGGTTCCCGGGCTTGGTTTCGGTATGCGCAGGCACACTCATACGCTGACCTTCTGGACGTACTGCTCGATGGTGTCCAGCTGGTACCGGGAGACCTCGTCAGCATTGTCGTCCTCAGCGAAGACGCTCGAGACCATCACGGTGTCCTCGCGGTCCAGGAAGCCGATTTCCTTGAGCCCTCCGAAGAACTCGTCCCAGTTCACGTCGCCGTCGCCAACCTTCAGGTGCTGGTGGACGCGGACCGGGTTGCCCGGCGGGTTGGTGATGTAGCGCAGGCCGTGCGAGGCGTGGTGGTCCATGGTGTCGGCCACGTGGACCAGGCGGAGCTTGTCCCCCGCCGCGCGCATGATCTCCAGCGGCTGGTTCTTCATGTGGAAGCTGTGCGAGGCCACGTAGACCATGCCCACGTTCTTCGAGTTCACGCCCCGGATCACGCGGATGGCCGCCAGACCCTCTTCCACGAAGTCGTCGGGGTGGGGGTCGATCAGCAGGTCGATGCCCTCACGTTCGATGATGGGCAGCAGTTCCTCCATGGACCGGTAGAACGCCCGCTCGGATTCCTCCGCCTTTTCGGGCCGGCCGCTGAACTCCGTGTTCATGGTGCTGACGCCCAGGTCCACGGCAATCTGGATGGCTCGCTTCCAGTACCGGACCGCCGCTTCACGGGCGTCCTCGTCCGGCCCGGACCAGCGAAGCACCGGGAGGATGGACGCGATCTCGATCCCGGCGTCCTTGCAGGCCTTGCCCAGCTGGCCAACGAGCTCATCGTCGGCCTTGGGGTGGTTGTAGAACGGGATAAAGTCCGCGTGCGGGGTCATCTGCATGTACTTGTAGCCAAGGTCCGCCACCACCCGCGGAAACTCCAGGAGGCTGTGCGAGTGGTGGTACGGGGTGGGGTCAAGTGCGATTTTCACGTAAACACTCCATTGTGGATCAGGAAGGCCGGAAAGGTGGAACTAGCTGTAGAGGTCCGGCTTGGCGGCCAGCTTCACTGCCACCTTCTCGCCGTTCTTCTGCGCTTCGACGCCGGCTTCGCAGCACGCCGCGGTGGCGTACCCGTCCCAGGCGGAGGGGCCGCCGATTTCGCCCTTAAGTGCCGCGTCCACCCAAGACTGGATTTCGACGTCGTACGCCGCACCGAAGCGCTCCTCGAACCCGGGCGTGACGTTGCCGCCCCAGCGGCCGGCGCTGCGGGTGTAGGGGCCCTTGTCACCGCCGATGCTGACGACGCCTTCCTCGAAGGACGCCTGGGTAGCCACTTCGTAGCCGTACTTTGCGTTGACGTAGATTTCGACGTCGGCCAGGACACCGGACTCCGTCTCGATTAGGACGTGCTGGGGGTCGTGCTGGCCGGCCGGGGCGTTCTTAGTGGCCTTGCCGAGGCGGACCTGGACAGAGGTGATTTCCTCGCCGGTGAAGAACCGGATGGCGTCAAACTCGTGGACCACGGAGTCATTGATCAGCATCTCGTTGGTGAAGCCTGCCGGGGTGGTGGGGTTGCGGTGCTGGTGGTGGAGCATCAGCAGTTCGCCGAGTTCCTGGTTCCGGATGATGGAGCCAAGGGCGGCGTACTCGGCGTCGAAGCGGCGCATGAAGCCCACCTGGATGCGCTTGCGGCCCAAGGCCACCTCAGCCTCGACGATCTTCAGCGAGGACTCTGCATCCGGGGTCAGCGGCTTTTCGCAGAGGATGGGGATGTCCTTGGCGATGGCCTTGAAAAGGATGTCCTCGTGCAGGAAGCCGGGGGTGGCGATGAGGACGGCGTTGACGTCGCCGTTGTTGAGCGCTTCCTCGGCGTCAGCGAGGAACACAGCGCCCGGGATGCCTTCGATGGCGGCCTCGGCACGGGCGAGGTCAACGTCGACGACGGCGGCCACTTCGGCGCCGTGGATTCGCTGGTGGAGCCGCTGGATGTGGTCGGCGCCCATGCGCCCGGCACCGATGACGGCGACGCGGAGGGTTTCAGTCATTGTTCTGTCCTTTGAAATCTGGAGGGAGTGGGCTGTGCTGGTCCGTCAGCTGACGGCGGTGCGGGAACCGCAGGACAGCAGGTAGTTGCGGGTGCGCTTGGCGATCGGCATGGGGACATCGAAGGCCACCGGGTACATGTCCTGCTCCACGATCCCGAAGATGGGGCGGTTCAGTGCCTCCACTGCTTCGATGACGGCGCGCAGGTCGGGCAGCCCGTTCGGCGGCTCGGTCATCACGCCGGCGAGGTTGGCTGCGGCCCAGGTCATGTTTTCCTCGTTGACCTTCTTGAGGATGTCCGGGTTGATCTGCTTCAGGTGCAGGTAGCCGATGCGGTCCGGGTAGTTCTTGATCAGTTCCAGGCTGGAAGCACCGCAGTATTCGGCGTGGCCGGTGTCCAGGCACAGGTTCAGGTACTTCGAATCCGTTGCGGCGAGCAGGGTTTCGATGTCCGCTTGTGCGCCCACATGCGAATCGGCGTGCGAGTGGAACTGCTGCTGCAGGCCGAAGTCCTCCAACAGGGTCTTGCCCAGCCGGTTGTGCCCTGCGAACAGGTCGCTCCAGGCCTTCTCCGTGAGCTGGCCGCTTTCCACGGCTTCGCCGGTGACATCGTCCCGCCACATGGCAGGAATGACCACGATGTGCTCGCCACCCATTGCGGCGGTGAGTTCGGCCACCTTGCGGGCCGGTTCCCAGGCGGTCTCCCACTGGTCAAGGCCGCGGTGGAAGGCCGTGAATACAGTACCGGCGGTGACTTTGAGGTCGCGCTGCTTCAGTTCCTCGGCCAGGCGGGCGGGATCGTTGGGCAGGTAGCCATAGGGGCCCAGTTCGATCCATTTGTAGCCGGACTCGGCCACCTCGTCGAGGAACCGCTCCCACGGGGTCTGCTGGGGGTCGTCGGCGAACCAGACGCCCCAGGAGTCGGGTGCGGTGCCGATGATCAGCTTGTTCTCAGTCATGACAGCGTTGTCTCTCTCTGGTGTCAGTTGGAGGGGAAGTTGTAGGAGGCGCCGGAGGCGTGGTGGGTTTCGGGCCAGCGGGAGGTGATGACCTTGCCGCGGGTGTAGAAGGATACGCCTTCGGGGCCGTAGATGTGCTTGTCGCCGAAGAGGGAAGCCTTCCAGCCGCCGAAGGAGTGGTAAGCCACCGGGACGGGCAGGGGCACGTTGATGCCGATCATGCCCACCGTGACGGAGCGCTGGAACTTGCGGGCGGCGGCGCCGGAGGAGGTGAAGATGGCGGTGCCGTTGCCGTAGGGGTTGGCGTTGATCAGGGCGATGCCGTCTTCGAGGGTGTCGACGCGGACCACGACGAGGACGGGGCCGAAGATTTCCTCCTGGTAGGCGGTCATTTCGGTTTTGACGTGATCCAGGACGGTGGGGCCCACCCAGAAGCCGTCTTCGTGGCCGGGGACCACGAGGTCGCGGCCGTCAACCACCATGGCGGCACCGGCAGTCTCGGCTTCGGTGACGATCCGCAGGATGCGTTCCTTGGAGGCGGGCGTGATGACCGGGCCCATTTCGGCATCGGGTTCGGTGCCGTTGTTGACCTTGACGGCTTCGGCACGTTCCTGGACCTTGGCGACGAGGGCATCGGCGGCGTCCCCGACGGCGACAGCGACGGAGATGGCCATGCAGCGTTCGCCGGCGGAACCGAAGGCGGCGGCGGCCAGGTGGTCGGCGGCGTTGTCGAGGTCGGCGTCGGGCAGGATGATGGCGTGGTTCTTCGCCCCGCCCAGGGCCTGGACGCGCTTGCCGTGCTTGGTGGCGGTTTCGTGGACATACTGGGCGATCGGGGTCGAACCAACAAAGCTGATGCCGTCCACGTCCGGGTGGGTCAGCAGCCCGTCCACGGTTTCCTTGTCACCGTGCAGGACCTGGAACACACCGTCCGGGAGGCCGGCGTCCTTCCAGAGTTTGGCGAGCAGCAGGGAGGCGGAGGGGTCGCGTTCGGAGGGCTTGAGGATGAACGCGTTGCCGGTGGCGATGGCCATCGGCGCCATCCACAGCGGCACCATGACGGGGAAGTTGAACGGCGTAATGCCGGCCACCACGCCGAGGGGTTCGCGGAAGGAGAAGACATCGATGCCGGTGGAGACCTGGTCCGAGTAGTCGCCCTTGAGGAGGGTGGGGACGCCGCAGGCGTATTCGATAACCTCGAGGCCGCGGCCGATTTCGCCCTTGGCGTCGGAGAGGACCTTGCCGTGCTCGGCGGTGATCAGCTCGGCAAGGTCGTCCACATGGGCGGCGACGAGTTCACGGAACTTGAACAGAACAGCGGTGCGCTTGGCCAGGGAAATATCGCCCCAGGTATCGGCAGCGGCGCGTGCGGCCGCGACGGTGGCGTCCAGGTCGGCGCGGTTGGCCAGGCGCAGCTCAGCGGAGACCTGGCCGGTGGCCGGGTTGTAGACCGGGGTGGTGCGGTCCCCCTCGCCGGCCGTTTCGGCGCCATTGATGAAGTGGTTGATGACGGTGGTTTCAGTGGTGGTGGCAGTCATGGAACTCTTCCTTGAGTGATTCGAAGGGGATGGAGGTACAGGGTCAGCCGAGCAGTTTGCGCTGGCGGGACTTGTGGTCGGCGTAGGTCTGGAAGGCCTGCTGGGTGGAATCCAGTTCGGACACCTGGGAGACGGGGACATCCCACCAGGATTCCGATGACGGCGCGTCCAGCAGGGGGTCGGATTCGACGTGGATCAGGATGGGCCCGGTTCCTTCCGGGGCAGCCTTTGCGTCGCGGACGGCCTGTTCGAGTTCGGCGATGACCTTTCGCCCCGGTTCGATCCGGATGACCTTCACACCAAGGGACTCGGCATTGAGGGCCAGGTCCACGGGCAGGGTCTCCCCCGCGTCGAAGCTGTGCTGCGCTTCGTCCAGCTCCCGGTACTGGGTGCCGAAGCGCTGCGAGCCGAGGGATTCGGAGAGCGAGCCGATGGACGCATAGCCGTGGTTCTGGATCAGCACCACGATCAGTTTGATGCGTTCGGCGACGGCGGTGACCAGTTCGGTGTGCATCATCAGGTAGGAACCGTCGCCCACCATCACGACGACGTCCCGCACCTCCGCGCCTGGATCGCCTGCCGCCGTCGTACTTTTCGCTTCGGCGAGGGCTGCCCGCTTGACGCCGAGGCCGCCGGGGATCTCGTAGCCCATGCAGGAGTAGGCGTATTCGACGTGGTAGCCGAACGGGTCGCGGACGCGCCACATCTTGTGCAGGTCACCGGGCAGCGACCCGGCAGCGCAAATCACGACGTCGCGGGCGTCCATGGCTTTATTGGTGGCGCCGATGATCGCATTCTGGCTCACCAGCGGCGCGTAGTCCTGTGCGAAGGCCTCGTCCACCGTGTTGTCCCAGCGCTGCTTCTCGGAGGCGATCTGCTGCTCGAGGTCGGCGCCGACCCGGTAGCCGCCCAAGGCAGCGTTGAGCTTGACCAGTGCTTTGCGGGCATCGGCGACGATCGGCAGCGTAGCGCCGTGCTTGTACGCATCGATCGGGGCGACGTTGATGTTCACGAAGCGCACGTCCGGGTTCTGGAACGCGGTGCGGGACGCGGTGGTGAAGTCCTCGTAGCGGGTGCCGATGCCGATGATCAGGTCAGCGCCGGCCGCGATGGCGTTGGCCGCCGTGGTGCCGGTGGAACCGATCGCGCCAAGGGATTGCTTGTGGTCCCAGGGCAGGACGCCGACGCCGGCCTGCGTGTTGCCCACCGGAATACCGGTCAGTTCGGCGAACTTCGCCAGTTCGTCGTTGGCGTAGGCGTAGAGGACACCGCCGCCTGCAATGACCAGCGGACGCTTCGCGGAGCGGATCGCTGCGACGGCGCGGGCGATGTCCTCATCATCGGCGTCGGGGCGGCGGATCCGCCACTCCCGCTCAGCCAGGAACTCCTCGGGAACGTCGAAGGCCTCGGCCTGGACGTCCTGCGGCAGGGAAATGGTCACCGCGCCGGTTTCGGCCGGGTCCGTGAGGACGCGCAGGCCGTGGTGGAAGGCGGAGAACAGCTGCTCCGGCCGATTCACGCGGTCGAAAAACTTGGACAATGGCCGGAACGCGTCATTGACCGTGATGTCGTAGGCGTGGGGCTGCTCCAGCTGCTGCAGTACGGGGTCCGCGGCCCGGGTGGCGAACGTGTCGCTGGGCAGCAGCAGCACGGGCAGGCGGTTGGTGGTGGCCAACGCGGCACCGGTCAGCAGGTTCGAGGAACCGGGTCCGATGGAGGTGCTGATCGCGTACGTCTGGCGGCGGCGGGTGTGCCGGGCGTAGCCCACGGCCTGGTGGACCTGGGCCTGTTCGTTGCGGCCCTGGTAATACGGCATGATGGCCGGGTCCAGCTGCTGGTACTGCTTCAGCGCCTGGCCCACGCCGGCCACGTTGCCGTGCCCGAAAATCCCGAACGTGCCGGGAATGAGCCGCTCGCGGTAGTCAACCCCGTTGATGGAGTCTACGGTGTACTGCTTGGAAAGGTATTCGACGACGGCCTGGGCCACCGTCATCCTGCGCGTAGTTGTGCCCATGGCGGTTTACTCCGGAATTTCTGTGGTGTGGTGCAGGAGCGAGGCTGCGCTGGCGACGGCGCCGGCAACGTCACCGTCCGCGGGGTAGAGCAGCGTCCGGCCTACGGTGAGGCCCTGGACGCCGGGCAGGGACAGGGCAGCTCCCCAAGTGGCGAAGATTTCGTCCTGGGACCCTTCCGGGTCCCCGCCCAAGAGGACGGTGGGCATGGTGGTGGCAGCCATGACGCGTTCCATGTCCGCTACGACCGGGAGCTTCATCCAGGTGTAGGCGCTGGTCGAGCCAAGGCCCTCCGCGATGCCGATGGACTTGATCACCGCGTTGGTGGACAGGTCATTGCGGACCCTGCCGTTTTCACGGACGGACAGGAAGGGTTCCACCATGGCGATCAGCTTCCGCTCCGCCAGTGAATCGATGGCCTTCGCGGTTGCCTCAAGGGTAGCGACGGTATCCGGGTCGCCCAGGCAGATGCGGGTCAGCATCTTGCCACCGTCGGCACCCAAGGCTTCGAGGGCGGCCGCGGTGTGGCCGGTGAACCGGTCATCGAACTCATTGACCAGTCCGGCCAGGCCACCGCGGTTCATTGACCCGAAGACCAGCTTGCCGTCGAGGGCGCCCAGCAGGAGCAGGTCATCCATGATGTCCGGGGACGCCAGGATTCCGTCCACGGCAGGGTTAGCCAGGGCAATCTGCAGGCGGTCCAGCAGCTGGCGGCGGTCCGCCATCGCCACGGGGTCCGATCCGACAGCCAGTGCGCCCCGGGCGGGGTGGTCTGCGGCAACGATGAAGTTCTGCCGGCCGGCCTTCAGGCCCGGGTGGCGGCGGCGCGACTTGGCCGCACGGGCCACGGCCTCAGGGTCTTCCAGCCGGATGGTGCTCAGGTGCTCGTACCGGCGGGGATCATCGTCCACGGCCCGGCCAGTGCTAACGGGGGTGAGGGTCACAGTGCTGCTCCTTCGGGAATGGAGGCGCCGGAAACGGCACCCGGCACGGTGCGGCCGCGTTCGGCCAGCAGCGAGGTGACTTCCTCCGGCGTTGGCATGGCGTCAGCGCAGGAGAGGCGGGAGGCGACAATGGCGCCGGCGGCGTTGGCGTAGTCCAGGACCTGTTCGAGCGGCCAGCCCGAGAGCAGGCCGTGGCAGAAGGCACCGCCGAACGAATCCCCGGCGCCGAGTCCATTCAGGGTTTCCACCGGGACTGGTGCGGAGACGACGCGCTCGGTGCGGGTCTTGGCCATGACGCCCTCGGCGCCCAGCTTGACGACGGCGATCTCCACGCCGGCGGCCAGGAGGCGGTCGGCCTGTTCGTCGGGGGTTCCCTCCCCCACTGCGACGGCGCATTCCTTGTCGTTGCCGATGGCGACGGTTACGTGCGGCAGGATCTTGGCGACCTCGGCCCGGGCTTCCTCCTCGGAGGCCCAGAACATCGGCCGGTAATCCAGGTCAAGGATGGTGAACTGGCCCTCGCCGAGCCCGGTACGGGGGCGGGCTTCGTGCGCGGCGATGTGCGCGCTGCGGCTGGGCTCCTGGCAGAGGCCCGTGACAGTGGACCAGAAGATCCCTGCCTCGCGGATTGCGTCCAGGTCCAGATCTTCGGCTTTGATCTGCAGGTCCGGTGCCGTGGGGAAGCGCCCGTAGAAGTAAAGCGGGAACTCGTCCGTGGCGGGCTTGATGGCGCAGAAGGTGACGGCGGTGGGCCAGTCCTGAACCGGCGTCACGAAAGTGTCATCGACGTTGAACTTGTGCAGTTCGCGGTGCAGGTACGTGCCGAACGCGTCATCCCCGGTGCGGGTGATAACGCCGGTCCGGCGGCCGTGCCGGGCGGCGGCAACGGCAACGTTCGAGGGCGAACCGCCCAGGTACTTGCCGAAGGAGTTAACGTCCTCCAGGCCAACCCCGATGTCGTTCGGGTAGATATCAACGCTGATGCGCCCGATCGTAAGAAGCTCATGGGTCACGGTGATCGTGGACCTTTCTGGTGTGGAACGTGGCACCTTCGGAAGGCTGGTGGTCCGGGCCGTAAAGGCCGTGGTGTGGGCCACAGGCACTACTTTGCCTTAGATCGAATGTCCTGTCAAAGGTTTGTACTGACATACTTACATCAATATTAGAGCGCGCTAATTATAGGGCTGTCATTTCTTCGGAACAGCCAGTTCACCGGTGACGTACTGGGCGCGGCCGTAGCCGAAGGACCAGTCGCCCGCCGTATTTTCCACGTAGCCGATGAAGACATCCTCGCCGGCGACGCCCACCTCGGAGAGTTTCCCTGCGACGGCAGCAAACAGCTGTTGCTTGGCTTCCTGGGAGCGGCCGGCCTGCGTGAAGATCTGGATCATGACCACTCCACCCGTACGTTCGAACCCGAGGCCGGCGTCCTGGGCGACAATCTGGCCGCTCGGGTGCTCGGTGAGGATGTGGAAGTAGTCGCGCTCCGGGATGCCGTACTCGGCGAGAATGGCGTCGTGGATGCCGCGGCTCAGGCGCTGCAGCTCATCCGGGGTGCGGCCTTCATTGACATCAATGCGAACCAATGGCATTCGAGTTCTCCTTCAATAAGTTTGTACTGACATACTAACAAACCACGAATTTGGAAAACAAGACCTCTCCCCTTGCAGCCGGCGATTCGCAGGCCTATCCTTAAACAACCGAAAGGTTGATCAATGAATACGTTGAATACGAAGCAACCCTGTTAAGCAAGGACTCCCGATGATTTCCGACAGCACGGCCCTGGACTCGGCCTTCCTGGCCCTGGCCGACCCCGTCCGGCGGAGCATCATCGCCAGGCTGAGCCGTGGCCCGGCCACGGTGAATGAACTGGCGGAACCATTCGAGATCTCCAAGCAGGCGGTCTCAAAGCACATCCAGGTACTCGAGCAGGCGCAATTGGTGACCCGCACCCGGGACGCCCAGCGCAGGCCCGTCCACCTGAACCCTGCACGGCTTGAGGCGCTCACAGCGTGGATCGACCAGTACCGGCTGGTCCGCGAGGGTCAGTTCCGCAGCCTCGATGCCGTGCTTCAATCCAGCGCCGGGCAACGCGGCGCCAAGGCAAAGGAACAATGATGAGCAATTCCCTGAAGCTTTCCGTCCCCGAGGGCCTGCCCTTCATCGACTACGAGCGCGAGTTCGACTTTCCCGTGGCGGATGTCTTCCGCGCCCACAAGGAACCGGACCTGATCATCCAGTGGCTGGGCCCGCGCGGCATGAAGATGGAAATGGACCACTATGATTTCCGCAGCGGCGGCACTTACCGCTACGTCCACACCGGGCCGGAGGGGGTGCCCTACGAGTTCCGCGGGATCTTCCACACGGTCCGCGACAATGAGTTCGCGCTGCAGACCTTCGAGTTCGGCGGCTACCCGGACGTGGTCAGCTTGGAGTTCATGACCTTCGAGGATCTCGGCGGCGGCCGGTGCAGGCTCCGCGGCCACTCCGTGTACCCCAGCTTGGAAGCCCGGGACGGCATGGCGCAGTCCGGCATGGAGGGCGGCATGACCGAAGGCTATGAGCGGCTGGACGAGCTGCTGAGCGGCGCGAAGGTCTGACGGGCACCGACGAAAGGGGCGCGACGGCGGGCCCGCACCTTTGGGCCGCCAACGTTGCCACCCGTCGTCGTACTTAAACAAGAAGCGGCGCCGCCTGCCGTCCCGGAGGACAGCAGGCGGCGCCGCTTTTGTGCTGGTGCAGCCTAGAGGGTTGCGAAGACCTCGCGCAGCAGCTTGGCGGTCTCGGACGGCGTCTTGCCGACCTTCACGCCTGCAGCTTCGAGAGCTTCCTTCTTGGCCTGCGCGGTGCCCGCGGAGCCGGAGACGATGGCGCCTGCGTGGCCCATGGTCTTGCCCTCGGGGGCGGTGAAGCCTGCAACGTAGCCAACAACCGGCTTGGTGACGTTGGCCTTGATGAAGTCGGCTGCGCGCTCTTCAGCGTCACCGCCGATTTCACCGATCATGACGATGGCCTTGGTCTCGGGGTCGGCTTCGAACGCGGCAAGGGCGTCGATGTGGGTGGTGCCGATGACGGGGTCGCCGCCGATGCCGATGGCGGTGGAGAAGCCAAGGTCACGCAGTTCGTACATCATCTGGTAGGTCAGGGTGCCTGACTTCGAGACGAGGCCGATGGGGCCCTTGCCGGTGATGTTGGCGGGGGTGATGCCCACCAGTGCTTCACCGGGGGTGATGATGCCGGGGCAGTTCGGTCCGATGATGCGGGTGACCTGGTTACCGTCGGCGTCAACCGTGGCCTGGGCCAGGGCCCAGAATTCGGCGGAATCCTGGACCGGAACGCCTTCGGTGATGACGACGACCAGGCCGATGCCTGCTTCGATGGCTTCAACGACGGCAGCCTTGGTGAATGCCGGCGGCACGAAGACGATCGAGACGTCAGCGCCGGTCTCCGCAATGGCTTCCTTGACGGTGCCGAAGACCGTGATTTCCTTCTCGCCGTGCAGCACAGTGGTGCCGGCCTTGCGGGCGTTGACGCCACCGACGATGTTGGTGCCGGCCTTGAGCATCAGGGCGGTGTGCTTGGTGCCTTCGCCGCCGGTGATGCCCTGGACGATGACCTTGGAGTCCTTGTTGAGGTAGATAGACATGGTGCGTCCCTTTACTTAGCTGCGTTGGCGAGCTCGGCGGCCTTGTCGGCGCCCTCGTCCATGGTGGCGGCCAGGGTAACCAGCGGGTGGTTGGCCTCGTTGAGGATGCGGCGGCCTTCCTCGACGTTGTTGCCGTCGAGGCGGACTACCAGCGGCTTGTTGGCGGTGTGGCCCAGTTCGGCCAGCGCACCCACGATGCCCTTGGCGACGGCGTCGCAGGCGGTGATGCCGCCGAAGACGTTGACGAACACGGACTTGACCTGCTCGTCACCCAGGATGACGTCCAGGCCTGCGGCCATGACCTCGGCCGAGGCGCCGCCGCCGATGTCCAGGAAGTTGGCGGGCTTGACGTTGCCGTGGTTTTCACCGGCGTAGGCAACGACGTCCAGGGTGGACATGACCAGGCCTGCACCGTTGCCGATGATGCCCACTTCGCCGTCGAGCTTGACGTAGTTGAGGTCCTGCGCCTTTGCCTTGGCCTCGAGGGGATCAGCGGCGTCCTTGTCCTCCAGCTGAGCGTGCTTGGCGTGGCGGAACTCGGCGTTCTCGTCCAGGGAGACCTTGCCGTCAAGGGCCACGATGTCACCGGCGCCGGTCTTGACCAGAGGGTTGACCTCCACCAGGGTGGCGTCTTCCTTCTTGAAGACGTCCCAGAGCTTGAGGATGACATCGGCGACCTTGCCGCGCAGGTCCTCAGCGAAGCCTGCGGCTGCGACGATTTCGTCAGCCTTGGCCTGGTCGATGCCGACGGCGGGGTCGATGGCGATCTTCGCCAGGGCCTCGGGGCGTTCGACGGCGAGCTGTTCGATTTCCATGCCGCCTTCAACCGAGCACATGGCCAGGTAGTTGCGGTTGGCCCGGTCCAGCAGGACGGAGAAGTAGTATTCCTCGGCAATGTCCGCACCCTGGGCGATCATCACCTTGTTGACGGTGTGGCCCTTGATGTCCATGCCCAGGATGTTGGTGGAGTGCTCAAGTGCTTCGTCTGCGGACTTTGCAACCTTGACGCCGCCGGCCTTGCCGCGGCCGCCAACCTTGACCTGTGCCTTGACGACGGTTACGCCGCCAATCTTTTCGGCAGCTGCTTTTGCTTCTTCAGGGGTGTACGCCACGATGCCGGCCAGCACGGGTACACCGTGCGCCTCGAACATATCGCGCGCCTGGTATTCAAACAGGTCCACGGTTTAGTGTCCTTCTACGTCGAAGTAGTTTCTATACAGCCGGACACCATCGAAAGACGATGACCGGGCTGCGGAATGCACGCACGGGCGGCCTGTTGGAAACGAGCCACGCGGCGTTGTTGCTCCATGGGGAACTCTAGTCCTTTGGAAGGACGGAGCCGTCCCAGAGTACCGCTTATGTGAGTAACGACACTATTCTATGGGGCGTAGAAAAACCGCGGAATTACGGGGTTTTTGGGGCATCCGCGGGCGCCGTTGCGGTGCCGGGCGCGGGGGCGGAAATCAGTTCATACTTCTGCGGGGAGACGAAGAAACCCACGCCGGCCGAGACGTTTCCGCATGCCACGCCACCGTTGTAGGCCGAGCAGCGCAGGCCGTTGCGTTCCAGGTTCTGCCCGTTGGCCAAAGCGCGTATCTGGAGCAGGGGCCCGGCCTTGCTGCCGCCCGGCCCGTAAGTGGCTTCGGTCTGTGTGACCCCGGAACGGCATTCCCCGTAGCGGGCAGCGTCCGGCGTCAGCAGTGCCACGCCGCCCAGGTAGCCGAGGTTGGTTCCTGCGCAGTCATCCTTGACGTCCTCGCGGGCCGGCTCGGCGTAGGTGGCGAGCTCGCAGTGGGCCACGGGGACAGTTGCGAGTTTGTTGTTGGCGGTGTCGCTGAAGCTGTTTTCTTCGTAGGGAAGATTGACGTGCTCCCCTCGCGCCGAGGTGAGCGAGCAGACGATGCTCCGGTCTTCAGTGGCAAAGGACAGGACGTCCTCCCCGCCGCCGGAAAAGTCCTCGGGGTTGGCCAGCGGGGCCTGTTCGAGCTGCGCCATGGGTGCCAGCGGCGCCGGCGGGACGTAGTCAGGGTCCTCAGTGGTGACGCTGCAGGCAGTGGCGGTGAACAGGAGGGTCACAAGAGGCAGGGCGGCGAGCATCCCCAAAGCAGTCCGTCGCATGGGCTCCATTATGCTCCATGGCGGAATCAGGCGGACGACGGCGGGAGCACGCCTTCCACGATGTCGGCGGACATTGTCCGGGCTACTGGGCCTCGACCTTGGTCAGCGGAGCGTAGCGCAGCAGCAGGCGTTTTTCGCCGACGTCGAACTTCACCTTCGCCACGGTCTTGTCGCCGGCGCCCTCAAGCGCCAGGACGGTTCCATTGCCGAAGCTGGTGTGGTTGACCTTGTCTCCCACGTTGACGGCGATGATTTCCTTCTGCGGCTGGACCCTGTTCCGGGCGATGGCCGCGGGAACGTCGGCGTTGAATCCTGCCGAAGGATCGGCGGCGGCGCCGCGGGAGGTGCCCGCACCCCAGAAGGAGCCGCTGTAGCGGCCGGAACTGATCGATCCCCCGCCCCAGGCAGCCTGCCGGCTGGTACCCTCGCGCTTCCACTCCAGCAGTTCCGATGGGATCTCCTCGAGGAACTGGCTGGCCGGGTTGTACTGGCTCTGGCCCCACATGTTGCGGACTTCGGAGCGCGTGACGTAGAGGCGTTTGCGGGCCCGGGTCAGTCCCACGTAGGCCAGCCGGCGTTCTTCGGCCAGTTCCTTTGGATCCGTGGCGGACCGCTGGTGCGGGAACAGCCCGTGCTCCATGCCGGTCAGGAACACCACGGGGAACTCAAGGCCCTTGGCGGTGTGCAGTGTCATGAGGGTCACCACGCCCAGCCGCTTGGCTTCCGCGACGGCGGCGTCGATGTCGGCGCCGGGGGCATCGGGGATCTGGTCGGCGTCAGCCACCAGCGACACCTGTTCCAGGAACGCCCCCAACGATCCTTCAGGGTTCTCCTGTTCGTACTCGCGGACCACGGCCACGAGTTCGGCGAGGTTCTCCACCCTGGATTCGTCCTGGGGGTCGGTGCTGGAACGCAGGCCGGCGAGGTAGCCGGTCTGTTCCAGGACTGCTTCGAGGGCGGCGGCGGCACCGGAGCCGGCCGCTACCTCGGCGAGGTCGTCCAGGAGCTTCACGAAGCCCAGGACGGCGTTGACGGAGCGGGTGGCCATGGCGGGAGCCTGCTCGGCGCGGCGTGCCGCGGCCATGAAGGAGATCCGCTCACGGCTGGCGAGCGCCGCGACTGCACCTTCGGCGCGGTCGCCGATGCCGCGCTTCGGTTCGTTGAGCACCCGCCGGAGGTTGACGTCGTCGTCCGGGTTGACCAGGACGCGCAGGTAGGCGAGGGCGTCCTTGATTTCCTTGCGCTCGTAGAAGCGGGTGCCGCCCACCACCTTGTACGGCAATCCGACGCGCACCAGGACATCCTCAATGGAGCGGGACTGGGCGTTGGTGCGGTAGAAAATGGCAACGTCGCCGGGGCGGAGGTTGTCCTCGTCCTGAAGCCGGTCGATTTCTTTCGCGATGAACTGGGCTTCGTCGTGTTCGTTTTCACCCACGTAGCCGATGATCTTGTGGCCTTCGCCCTCGGCCGTCCACAGCCGCTTTTCAGGGCGGTTGGGGTTGCGGGAGATCACCGAGTTGGCGGCGCTGAGGATGTTTTGCGTGGAGCGGTAGTTCTGCTCCAGCTTGATGGTGCGGGCCTCGGGGTAGTCCTTCTCGAACTCCACGATGTTGCGGATGTCTGCCCCGCGGAAGGCATAAATGGACTGGTCCGAGTCACCCACTACGGTCAGCTCCGAGGCGCCGGGGCCCTCCCCCACGATTTCGCGGACCAGTGCGTACTGGGCGTGGTTGGTGTCCTGGTATTCGTCCACCAGGACGTGGCGGAACCGCCGCCGGTAGGACTCCGCGAGCGCCGGGAAGGCCCGGAACATGTAGACGGTCTCCGCGATGAGGTCGTCAAAGTCCATGGCGTTGGCCTGGCGCAGCCGCTGGGTGTACCCCTTGTAGACCTCGGCGACGGCCTGCTCGAAGGGGTCGTTGTAGTTGGCGTCCGAGGCGTAGGAATCGGCGTCGATGAGCTCGTTTTTCAGCGCCGAAATCTTGTGCTGGATGGCTTTGGGCGCAAACTTCTTGGGGTCCAGGTCCAGGGCTTTGGACACCTGGGTGACCAGGCGCAGCGAGTCCGCAGCATCGTAGATTGAGAAGTTGGATTTCAGGCCTACGTTGGCGGCCTCCTGGCGCAGGATGCGGACGCAGGAGGAGTGGAACGTGGAGATCCACATGATCTTGGCGCGGCCGCCCACCAGCGCTTCGATGCGTTCCCGCATCTCCGCGGCGGCCTTGTTGGTGAAGGTGATAGCCAGGATTTCGCCGTGGTGGGCGCGCCCGGTGGCGATGAGGTAGGCGATCCGGTTACTGAGCACGCGGGTCTTGCCCGAGCCCGCACCGGCAACGATCAGCAGTGCCGTTCCGGCGTGCTTGACCGCTTCCTCCTGTTGGGGATTCAGGCCCTCCGTCAGCTTGGCGGGATCCAGGCGCCTGCCGTGATGCTGCCCGGACTGGTGCTGCCCTGCGTGCTCGCCAGCGGCATGGCCGCCGGACGCCGAACCACCGGGCCCGGCCGCGGTAGCCACCCCGTCGGAACGGGTCCTTGTGTGGGTGGCAGATGCGGGGGCGGCCTTGAACGGTCCGTCAGAGTACGGGTCAAACAACATATCCATGGTGCCTACAAGTCTAGGCGGTGGGACCGACACCCACTCCCAGCCTGTGGATGACGTGCCCCGGAGAGCCTGGAACGGCTCAGGCCACCGAGCCTGATTCAAGCGCGGCACGCAACTCGCGCACCGCCGTCGTGCCTCCGGCCATGAACCACTCCAGGCCGTTGACCTGCACGGTGTCAACCGCTCCGCCGGCGGCGCGTACAATCGCCTTGCCGGGCAGCCAGTCCCATTCGGGGCAGCTGTGCTGGAACCAGCAGCCGAGCTGCCCGTCGGCCACCCTGCCCAGGTCGCAGGAGCCTGATCCCAGCATGCGCAGCGCCGCAGCGGAGGTCGCCGCCGCGTGCCAGGGCATGGCGCAGAGCGGGTCCATCAGCCAGGTGGGGTGGATGTAGGTGGCGGCGCCCAGTTGGGCGGCCGGGGTGGCGTTGCGTTCCCCGTGGTTGTCGCCGTACACGGTGATGGTGTCGCCGTTCAGCGTGGCCTGCCGGCTGCTGCCGCCAAGCCACAACTTGTCCTCCTCAGGCTGGAAAATGGCTCCCAGCTGGACGTCATGCTCATCCTTGAGCGCAATGGCCGAGCACCAGTATGTGGAGCCGTGCAGGAAGTTGTAGGTGCCGTCCACGGGGTCGATGACCCACGTGCGGCCGCTGGTCCCCTGCACGGAGGCGCCTTCTTCGCCCAGGATGCCGTCCTCTGGCCGGCACCGCTGCAGCTGCGAGAGGACGTACTCCTCGGCAGCGTGGTCCGCGGCCGTCACCACATCGGAAACGGAAGTCTTCTGCCGGGACTGCAGTCCTGCCATCCGCATGAGAAGCGCCAGTTGCCCGGCTTCGCGGACCAGTGCCGCAGCCAGTTGGTAGTCGTCCAGTGCAGGGTCAAGTACAGCTGCGCTGTGTCGGCCAATGGTCATGGCTTCAGTCTATGGGGCGGAATAATGGAGCCATGGCCAAAACCCCTGCCCAGCGGATCAAGAAGCACGGTGCAAAGGCTGCCGTGCCGCAGCACCATCTCCCGCCGGTGGTGAACCCCACTACCGCGCGCACTCCCGAGAAAGCGCAGAACAACAGCAACCTCATCCTGATCTCCGGTGTGGTGGCCAGCCTGTTCCTGTTCTGGTACCTGCACCTGCTGACCATGGACCAGCTCACCCAGCTCTCTGCTGGCAAACCCATGCCTGACTCCCTGGTGGGCGGCTTCGATCCGGTGTACATCGAGGATCTGCGCGGCGCCATGAATGACGACGCGCGCGGCCAGCTCAACTACGTCCATAAGACCGCCGGCATCCTGTTCCCGCTGATCTTCGGCTTCACCTGGCTGCTGCTCATCGGCACCAATGTGGCCAAGAAGACCCTGCGCTGGGTGCTGTGGGCCCTGCCGATGCTGTTCGTCGTGGTCCGGCTGTGGTCCAACGTGGCCATTGACGCGCTGATGGGACCGGACGCTCCCGACGCCGGCCAGGTAGCCCTCGCGTCCGGCCTCACGGTGGCGGGCTGGGTGCTGCTGGTCCTCAGCCTCCTGGCCGGCGCGGCCGCGGTGGTTATCGGGACGCGGAAGCGGAAGGCCACGGTGGCCGCCTGAGCCCATCCGTTGAAGCCCGCAGGGTTTTCCGGTGCCTGTGGACCCGCCGGGCAATGACGATGCCCGCCGTTGCCATGCCCACGGTGACCGGATAGCCCATCAGCCGCTCCAGGGTTCCGGGTTCGGGAACGTCCATTCCGGTCAGCCCGCCGGTTGCCAGCGCTGCCAGGGAGACGGCCCCGCAGGCCAGGAGGAACCAGGCCATCCGAGCCTTCCGCAGCCACAGGAAGCCCAGCACCAGCAGCGCCGCGGCGCCGGTGAGGAAGTACGTCACGGCACCGACGAAGTGCCACCCGGAGCCGGCGTCCTCCGGGACCAGCCCCACCACCACGGTTCCCGCTCCTGCCGCTCCCGTCAGCACCCGCACCGCGGCGGCCGCGAACCATGGCCTGCGCCGGCCCGGCTCAACCCGGGTACCGGGACGTGCCGCGACGCACAGCAGCCCGGACGTCAGCAGCACCGCGCCCAACAGCATCCCCAGCCCCTGCACCACGAACGAGGCATTCATCAGCCAGTTCAACGGCGAACACACCTGGCGGCCGTCGTAGATACCGCAGTTCAGCGCGCCAAGGTCGCTGATGTAGCCGGTGCGCAGGTCGTAGGGGCGCGGACCGGCCCAGGCCATGACCACGGCGGCCTCCGCCGCAAAGTACTGGAGAACGCTCAGGACCGACCACGCGCCGATGTACTGCCGGGTGGACGCTGTGTCCGGTATGAAGGTGGCTGCGGGAGCGGCCGAGGGGGCAGGACTCATGCCTTGAGCGTAGTACGGCTCCGTACCTTGTATGCTGGTATGCGTGTCCGTCCGGACCGGCGCCGCCGATCCCCAGGATGCCTGCCCTCGTAGCTCAGTGGATAGAGCACGGCTCTCCTAAAGCCGGTGTCGTTGGTTCGATTCCAATCGAGGGCACTTGAATTTCGAGTCCCCGGCGTTTGACCTTCGCGCCTACCTGCTCGGCACCGCCGGCACGCCGGACGGGACAGTAGAGCCGGGGCGCCCCGGCCGCTGGACCGTCGAACGGGATCTGCTGGACCGGGCAGCCGGCACCCGCGGAACCTTTTCCGGCGTCGTACTTTTCACGCCAACGCCCGACGCCGGCCTGGACCTTCGCGAGGAAGGCACCATGCGCTGGCCCACCTTCACCGGCCCCGCCACCCGCGCCTACCGGCTCAGGCCCAGCGGCCGGCCGGACGCCCTGGACGTCTTCTTCCCGGACGGGCGGCCGTTCCACCGCATGAGCTTCGCCCCGGAGTCCAACCTGGACAACCACTGGTGCGATCCCGATACCTACCGCGTGGCCTACACCCTCGAGGGCCCGGACAGGTTCAGCTACAGCTGGGACGTGGCCGGGCCGCACAAAGACCTGCTCCTGACCTCGCACCTAACCCGGAATGGGGACGCATGAAGCACCGCATAGTGGTGTCCGCCGTCTGCGTTTTTGACGACGCCGGCCGCCTCCTCACAGTCCGCAAACGCGGCACTACCATGTTCATGCACCCGGGCGGCAAACCGGAGCCCGGCGAGACGGCCGTGCAGGCGGCGGCCCGTGAGCTGGAGGAAGAAGTGGGCATCGTCATCGATCCACGCCGGCTCCGGCTGATGGGGGTATGGATCGCGGATGCTGCCAACGAAGCCCACACGGACATCGAGGCCACCGTGTTCATGGCGCCCGGGACGTGGCAGGCCCATCCTTCGGCCGAGATTGCGGAGATCCGCTGGCTGGACCTTGCCGGCCGGGAAGCCGACGCTCCGTTTCCAGGCGACCTCGCGCCGCTGCTGACGGACCACATCCTGCCCGCGCTGGCCGCGCCGCACGCCACCCCGCCGGGCCCCTGACGCCCCAAGGGTCCGGGAAAGGCTGCTAGGGCTCGGGGACGGCTTCTGCGGCGACGGCGGTGGCCTCGGCGAACTGCGTCCGGTAGAGCTCGGCGTAGCGGCCCTCGGCGGCCAGGAGCTCGGTATGCGTCCCGCGTTCCACGATTTGGCCGCCCTCCACCACCAGGATGGCGTCGGCCGCGCGGACGGTGGACAGCCGGTGCGCAATAACGACGGCGGTCCTCCCCTCCAGGGCGGCGCCAAGGGCTGCCTGCACAGCGGCTTCGCTCGTGGAGTCCAGCGCGGCGGTGGCTTCATCCAGGATCACCACCCGGGGCTGGGCGATAAGGAGCCGGGCGATGGTCAGCCTCTGGCGTTCACCGCCGGAAAGCCTGTAGCCGCGCTCCCCCACCACCGTTTCCAGCCCGTCCGGCAGCGACCTGATCATCGTCTCCAGGCGTGCCTGCCGAAGGACATCCCACATGTCGTCATCCGTCGCGTCCGGGCGCGCGAGCCGAAGGTTCGAGGCGATGGTTTCGTGGAACAGGTGGCCGTCCTGGGTGACCATTCCCAGCGTGTCGCGGAGGGAATCGAACGTGGCGTCCCGGACATCCATCCCGGTTCCCGGCAGGGTGCCGCCCAGCCGCACCGCGCCCGAGTCGACGTCGTACAGCCGCGACAGCAGCTGGGCGATGGTGGACTTGCCGGCGCCGGAAGAACCCACCAGCGCCACCGTCTGGCCCGGCTCAACCCGGAAGCTGACACCATGCAGCACTTCCTCGCCGCCCCTGGTATCCAGGGTGGCGACTTCCTCAAGCGAGGCCAGCGAGACCTTGTCCGCCGACGGGTATGCGAAGCGGACATTGTCGAACTCAACAGACACCGGCCCGGCCGGAACCGGGCGGGCGTCCGGCTTCTGCTGGATGAGCGGCTTCAGGTCCAGGATTTCAAACACCCGTTCAAAGCTGACCAGCGCGCTCATGACTTCCACCCGCGCGTTGGACAGCGCCGTGAGCGGGGCGTAGAGCCGGGTCAGGAGCAGCGCCAGGACCACCACGTCACCGGGGGCCAACTCGCCGCCCAGGGCAAGCCAGCCGCCCAGGCCGTACACCAGCGCCAGCGCAAGCGCGGAGACCAGCGTCAGGGCCGTGACGAAGGTGAACTGCAGCATTGCCATGCGGACGCCGATGTCACGGACCCTGCCGGCGCGGGCAGCGAACTCGCGGGATTCCTCATCCGGGCGGCCGAACAGCTTGACCAGTGTGGCGCCGGGCGCGGAGAACCGCTCAGTCATCTGGGTGCCCATGGCGGCGTTGTGTGCGGCAGCTTCGCGGCGCAGGTCTGCCAGCTTGGAGCCCATGCGCCGGGCCGGGATAAGGAAGATCGGCAGCAGCACCATGGCGAGCACGGTCACCAGCCACGACGTATTGAGCATCACGGCCAGCGTCAGGACCAGGGCTACGGAGTTGCTCACCACTCCGGAGAGGGTGCCGGCGAAGGCGGATTGCGCCCCGATGACGTCATTGTTGAGCCGGCTGACCAGCGCCCCCGTCCGGGTGCGGGTGAAGAAGGCAATGGGCATGCGCTGCACGTGGTCGAACACCCGGGTGCGCAGGTCCACGATGACGCCTTCGCCGATGGTCGACGAGAACCAGCGGGTCAGCAGCCCCACGCCGGCCTCCCCCACAGCCACAATGGCAATCAGCAGGGCAAGCCAGGTCACGGTTCCCGTGGCTTCCTTGGCAATGATGGCGTCAACCACCTGGCCGGCGAGCACCGGGGTTGCCACGGCAAGGAAGGCCGCCGCAATGGAGCAGAGCACGAAGGCGATGAGCTTGCCTTTGTGCGGGGCAGCGAAGGCCAGCACCCGCTTCAGGGTTTCCTTGGAGAACGGCTTGGAGCCGCTCTTTGCCGTGCTGATGTTGTACAGCGAGCTCCAGGCCACGCGGTCCATGCTCATGGTTATTTCTCCTGGCTTGCAGTGTGGTGGAGCTGCCGGACCGTGCCGTCTTCGAGGTGCCACCGGTAGTCGAGCCGGACGTTTTCCAGCAGCCGCCGGTCGTGGGTGACCAGCAGAAGGGCTCCGTCGTAGCTTTCAAGGGCCTCTTCAAGCTGCTCAATGGCCGGCAGGTCGAGGTGATTGGTCGGTTCGTCCAACACCAGCAGGTTCACGCCGCGGGCCTGGAGCAGTGCCAGGGACGCCCGGGTCCGCTCCCCCGGGGACAAGGAATCCACGGTCCGTGAGGTGTGGTCCGCCTTCAGTCCGAACTTTGCCAGGAGCGTCCGGACGTCTGCGCTGGTCCAGTCCGCCAAAACCGCTTCGACGGCGTCGCCCAGCGGCGAGCTGCCGTCCAGGAGCCCGCGGGCCTGGTCAATCTCGCCGACGGCGACAGTGGCACCCATGGAGGCGTCGCCGTCGTCCGGCGCCTGGGTTCCCAGCAGGAGGCGCAGGAGGGTGGACTTCCCGGCGCCGTTGGGTCCGGTGATCCCGATGCGCTCGCCACCGTTGAGCTGGAGGCTGACCGGTCCCAGCGTGAAGCTGCCCTGGCGTGCCACTGCGTTGCGCAGGGTGGCGACGACGGCGCTGGAGCGGGGCGCCTGGCCAATGCTGAACTGGAGCTGCCACTCCTTCCGGGGCTCCTCCACCACGTCGAGCCTGGCAATGCGGGACTCCATCTGCCGGACCTTCTGGGCCTGCTTCTCGGAGGACTCAGTGCTGGCCGCGCGCCGGATCTTGTCGTTGTCCGGGCTTTTCTTCATGGCATTCCGCACGCCCTGGGAGCTCCACTCACGTTGGGTCCGGGCACGGGAGACCAGGTCCGCCTTCGTGGCAGCGAATTCGTCGTATTTCTCGCGGGCGTGCCGGCGTGCCACGGCGCGCTCTTCGAGGAAGGCGTCGTATCCGCCGTCGTAGACTGCCACGGCGTTCTGGGCCAGGTCCAGTTCCACGATGGTGGTGACGCAGCGGGCCAGGAACTCGCGGTCATGGCTGACCAGCACCACGCCGCCGCGCAGGCCGGTGACGAAGTCTTCCAGCTTGGCCAGCCCGGCAAGGTCCAGGTCATTGGTGGGCTCGTCCAGCAGCACAACGTCAAACCGGCTCAGCAGCAGCGCCGCCAGGGCAACCCTGGCGGCCTGGCCGCCGGACAGCCCTGTCATCAGGGCATCGGCGCCCGTTGCAAGGCCGAGGTCGGAGAGGACGGGCGGGATGCGTTCGTCCAGGTCTGCGGCGCCCGATGCCATCCACCTGTCGAAGGCACGTGCATAGGCGTCGTCCGCGCCGGGAGCTCCTGCGCCCAGGGCTTCTGCGGCGGATTCCATCTCGGCGGTGGCCTGCGTGCAGCCGGTGCGGCGGCCAATGTACGCTGCCACGGTTTCGCCGGCAACGCGCTCGTGTTCCTGCGGCAGCCACCCCACAAAGGCATCGGCGGGGGCCAGGCTGACGGAGCCGCCCTGGGGCTGGTCGACGCCGGCGAGGAGGCGCAGCAGCGTGGATTTCCCGGCACCGTTGGCGCCCACTACGCCCACCACATCTCCCGGGGAGACGGTGAAGGAAAGATTTTCGAAAAGCGTGCGGTGGCCGTGGCCGCCGGAGAGGTCTTTGGCAACAAGGGTTGCAGTCATTGATGCGTCCTTTCGCCCGGGTGCATGCGCAGCCGGTCCCATGCCGGGACGGGCCCGGCGATGCCTTACGGACAGTCCCGGGAAAGGCGCTCCGGGCCGCGGGCATGAAAGAACCCGCTGGTCCGGACTTGGGGGGTGTACGGACCAACGGGCTCGACCATCAAGCATAGTCGAAACACCTCCCGGGGTAAAATCGGCGGTCCCGCGGCACGGTAAAATCGACTCACCATCCGTCCTGCAGAGAGCACTTCATGACCCTTCCCGCCAAGGCGTTCCAGCGCTGGCTGCAAGGCATCGCCCCTGATGCCAGCACGGCAGACGTCTGCCGGGTCTCCGGGATCAAGCGGACCACGCTTGCCCAGCAACTGGTACGCGGCAAGGTTTCCGTCTCCACGGTGGTGAGCATCAGCCGTGCGTACGGCATCAACCCCGTGGACGCCCTTGCGGGCTTTGACAGTTATCGCGTCCTTGCAGGACCGCCGCAGCCACCCACGCGGGGCGAGTTGGTCAGCCAGATTTCGACGGCGGACCTGCTGCGGGCAGCGCTGGCACGTCCCGCCATGGACCCTCTGGGCGGCCAGGGCGCTGCACCGCATCCCCTGAGCCCTGTCCCGCATGCCTCCTCGGTCAAGAACTGGGTGGATGCGATCGACGACGGCGAGGTCCGGCACCGGGTGTCAGCCGCTACCGGGATCGCTCCGCAGAATTACTCTGCCCAGTTGACGGCCAACAGGCTCTCGCCGGAACTGGCGGTGGCCACCTCGGTGGCGGCCGGAGTGGGTCCGGCCGGCGGGCTGGTAGCCACCGGCCTGATCACGGAAGAGGAAGCCGGGTGGGCGCCCGGCGCGCGCCAGGAGGCGCTGGACAGTATGTCCGACGGCGACCTCACCGCCCTGGTGGGCGACAGGATGCAGGCATTGGGCAAGGTATTGCGCCGCCAGGAGCAGGACCAGGCACAGACGGAAAAAATTTGGGAGAACCTGGGATGATCACGATCCTTCAATGGACCACGTTGGCTGTCTGCGGACTTGTGGCCCTCGCCCGTGTCCCCAGTGCTGTTCGGGGTGAAAACAGGTCGCTGTTCGGCATCTTCGCCCTCATGACCCTCGCCATCCTGCTCAGCATCGAAGCTCCCTACGTTGCCATCGACCAGGCCTTGGGTGGCATCAACCTGGCTAACCTGCTGCTCCGGTTCGTCATTTTCGGTGCAATCTTCTTCCTGGGCATCCGGGTGGCCAAGGGTTTTGGTGCAACCGGAACTTACCGTCTGATCACGGGCCGGCCCGGGATCCTGGTGCTGCTGATCCTGTCGGCCTTGGTGATAGCAGTCTTCTTCCTCATGGACACTGAGGGCTCCTCGGCAGGGCTTAGCACGGTCTATGCCAAGGATGACCGTCACATGCTGCTGGTGGAGTATTACGGAGCAGCCGGCCGCGCTTACCCTGCCTTCGTCGGGGTCGCGCTCATCCCCGCCATGGTCAAGGCCGTCGGAAGCCGGCTTCCCGTCCTGGTGCGGGTTGCGGCGCTGCTGCTGGGAGTTGGCGGAGCGGCGATTGGACTGAGCCTGCTCTTTCCCTTTATTCCGGCGGACTGGAGCGCGATGCGGTTCGTTGTGAACTACACAGCCGTCCTCTGCTACATCGTGGGTCTGGCGTTGATCTGGGTTGCCAAGGTCCGCCGGCGCAAACCGCTGGCCGGAACCGCGTCATTTACCGAAAAGTAATCAAACTGCCTTTCACATAATCATTAGAATGTGAAACAATCATGAATGTGTGAAGGTGAGGCACGGCGCGTTTTTGAACGGGGATAATTTCTTGGACGGCGCCCTGTTTCGGGGGCCTTCACACGCATTGGGGGGATGAGTGGTGGCGGCCGTTGGGGACCGCCCCCACTCAGCCTATTTAACGGCCTTTTTAGCAGGGGCAGGCGCGTCTCCGCCACGGTTTTCCGTCCAGGTCTGTGGGCCCGGCGGACCCCCAGACCTGGACAATGACCTCCGGGTACTACCGAACGAACCGCAGGGTCACCAGTTGGAACGGCCGGAGCTGAAGATCCGCGCCACCCTCAGCCGCGGACACCCCGGGGGCCTCTGTGGGCCGCTCCAGCAGGTCTGTCACCACGATGTCACGCACGGGGAAATTCGCCGTGATGCGCCCGGCAGTGCGCTGCCCCAGCGACTCATACAGACGGACTACGACATCGCCGGAGCCGTCTTCGGCAAGCTTGACCGCTTCAACAACCAAGCCCGGTGTGCCTACCGAGACCAGTGGCTCAACCGGCGCGGCCCCCGTGACCAACCGGGGCGCAAGGTTGGTCCTGTACCCCTCCTCCACTGCGGCCCCAATATCTGCGCCAGGCCGGATGGTTACGGTCAGCTCGTGCCGGCCACGGTCGGCCGTAGGGTCCGGGAATTTCGGCGCCCGCAACAGCGAGAGGCGCACCGTGGTGGTGGTGCCGCCGTCGGCCTCCCTGATGCTCCTGCCGACGTCGTGGCCGTAGGTGGACGAGTTGGACAATGCGACGCCGTAGCCGGGCTCCCCCACGTGGATCCAGCGGTGAGCGCAGATCTCAAACTTCGCGGCTTCCCAGGACGTGTTCGTGTGGGTTGGCCGGAAGACATGCCCAAACTGGGTTTCCGACGCCGATCGGTCGGCGCGGACGTCAAGGGCAAACCCGAGCTTGAGCAGTTTCTCCCGTTCCTGCCAGTCCACCGATGTGGTGATGGCCAGGGACGGGCTGCCCGGAGCGAGGGTGATGCGCTGAGTGATAGGGGAGGTTCCGGCCAGGCGTTCCACCACAACAGTGGCGCCATCGGGCCCCTCCTCCAGCCGGACCGATTCCGCGCCGGTCAGGGCAGTGACGTTCCGCCGGTAGAACTCATCAATATCCCAGGCGTCCCATTCGTTGGGGGTGTCCCGGTGCAGCTCCAGCAGGTTGCCGCGCTGTCCCGGTGCTATGGCTTCGCGGCCGGAGGCGTAGTCCTGCAGGGATGACAGCAGGCCGTCCGCGTCCAGGACCGCCCGGATGACGCCGTTGTCCAGGACGTATCCGCCATCCCGGCTGCTGGCCCGGACCGGTCCACCCTGGCCTGCCGGTTCGGCGGCGGCCAGCGCCGGAACTCCGTTTCGGGCATGCGGGGAGGCGTTGAGCAGGAACGTCCGCTCCCCTGCTCCCAGCGCGGCCGCGGCGGCCTGGCTGATGATGGCTTCCAGGGCGGCCTCGATGGCCTGGTAGTTGCGCTCGGCGTCCTGGTGTACCCAGGCAATGGAGCTGCCCGGAAGGATGTCATGGAACTGCTGCAGCAGGACCAGCTGCCACAGCCGCTTCAGCTCAGCTGCCGGGTACTCGAAAGCGGCGTCGGTGCGGACGGCGGCAGTGGCACACCACAGCTCGGCTTCCCGGAGCAGGTGTTCGCTGCGCCGGTTGCCCTTCTTTGTCCGTGCCTGGCTGGTATAGGTGCCGCGGTGCAGCTCGAGGTACATCTCCCCCACCCACACGGGCAAAGCCGCATATTCCTCTTCGGCCTGCCGGAAGAAACTCTCAGCGGATCCGATCCGAACCTTGGGTGAGCCTTCCAGGTCTGCGGTGCGGGCGGCGGCACTGAGCATTTCCCGGGTGGGTCCGCCGCCGCCGTCGCCATAGCCGAACGGCACCAGGGACACAGTGCCCCGGCCGTGATCCCTGTAATTGCGCTCCGCGTGCGCCAGCTCGCGGCCGCTGAGCTCGGCGTTGTACGTGTCCACCGGGGGGAAGTGCGTAAAGAGCCGGGTACCGTCGATGCCTTCCCAGTTGAAGGTGTGGTGCGGCATCCGGTTGGTCTGGTTCCAGGAGATCTTCTGCGTCAGGAACCAGCGGCTTCCCGCGGACTTCACGATCTGCGGCAGTGCGGCGGAATAGCCGAAGGAGTCCGGCAACCAGGCCTCCAGGCACTCGACGCCAAATTCGGACAGGAAGAACGATTTTCCCTCAATGAACTGCCGCGCCATCGCTTCCCCGCCGGGCATGTTGGTGTCAGACTCCACCCACATGCCGCCCACCGGAACGAACTGACCGGCGCGGACCTTCTCCCGGATCCTGCTGAACAGTTCCGGATAGGACTCCTTGATCCAGGAGAGCTGCTGGGCGGACGAACACGAAAAGACAAAGTCCGGGTTCTCGTCCATCAGGGCCACCACATTGGAGAAGGTCCTGGCGCACTTCCGGACGGTTTCGCGTACCGGCCACAGCCAGGCCGAGTCGATGTGCGCGTGGCCGGTGGCCACCAGCTGGTGGGCGGAAGCGTAGGCGGGCTGAGCCAGCACCCCGGCCAGCGCGTCCCGGCCGGCCGCCGCGGTCCCGGCGACATCGTCCGGGTCCATGACGTCCATCATCCGTTCCAGGGCCCGGAGGATTTCGTGCCGCCGCGGGAGTTCGAGGGGCAGTTGTTCCATCAGTCCGGACAAGGTCCAGACGTCCTGCTGCAGTTCCCAGACGGTCTGGTTGAGTTCGGCGATGGCGATGGTTCCCAGCCGGTAGTGCGGGGCTGTTCCGGCTGTGGACTTGTCACCGTAGGGAGTTGCCGCGAAGGTCCAGTCCTGCGCGAGGTCCGGGTTGGCCGCTGCCTCCACGTAAAAGTCCACCGCCATGCCGGTGCCCAGAAGCTTCAGTGGGATGTACCGGTTACGGGGAGAGACGGCCTTGATGATGGTCCCGTCCGGCCGCCAGGCAATGCCCTCGCACTGGAACCCGGGGGTTTGGACGGTGAATCCGAGGTCCACCACTACCTCGACCGTGGTGTCCGGGCCGGTGCCCCACGACTCGGGGACGTCGCCCTGCAGCCGGAGCCACCTGGTGCTCCACGGCTTGCCCCATGCCGTCCCGTGCTCGAGGGGCTGGAACTGCTGCCGCATCGCTTCGAGGGCGGGCACCGGCTCATCCGGTACGTCCCAGCTGCTCAGGGTCAGGGGCACGGTCCGGCTGTAGACAGCAGGGTCGATGCGCTCACGCACAAACCTGGTGAGTCGGACTTCCGTGATCCTGCGGTCGTCATGCAATGTGGGCCCTCTTTAGCGCTTGGAAAAATTGGATCATCGTGTCCATTCGATGGACAAATCTACCCGCTGGTAGCCAGCAAACCAACCCCTTAGCGGCAGCATCCGAAGGGGGTTGGTGGGGCGTCAGGCGGGCGCGGCGGCTGCTACCGGACTGCTGATCCTGGCGGCTCCGGCGTAGACATTAAGGCTGGTTCCCCGGCTGAAACCGGCAAGCGTCAGGCCGCTGGCTTCGGCGAGTTCCACGGCCAGGCTGGAGGGAGCGCTGACGGCAGCCAACACGGGAATCCCCGCCTGGGCCGCCTTCTGGACCAGCTCGAATGACGCGCGTCCGGACACCTGGAGGACGGTGCCGCGCAGTGGCAGGAGTCCTTCGCGCAGGGCCCAGCCCACCACCTTGTCCACCGCGTTGTGCCGTCCCACGTCCTCGCGGAGGCACAGCAGCTGCACACCGCCGTCGTCCCCAATCCGGAAAAGCCCGGCAGCGTGCACCCCGCCGGTATCGTCGAAGAGGCGCTGCGACTTCCGGAGCAGGGCGGGCAGGGATGCCAGCACGTGCGCGTCGATCTTGAGGGGGTCCGCCGCGGGGCTGTGGTGCGAGGACTTCCGGACGGCTTCAATGGAGTCGGTCCCGCAGATGCCGCAGGAGCTGGATGTGTAAACGTTCCGTCCCGTTTCCGGCAGGGGGACGTCAGGACGAAGCTGGGCCTCCACCACGTTGAAAGTCTGGACACCGTTCTCGTCCTCGCCGGCGCAGAAGCGCAGGGAAACCAGCTGGTCCGGAGTCCAGATCACGCCCTCGGACACCAGGAATCCGGCTACCAGGTCGAAGTCGTCGCCGGGGGTCCGCATGGTGACCGAATAGGAGAGGCTGCCCAGCCGGATTTCCAGCGGCTCCTCCACCGCCAGGACATCCTCGCGGTAGCGGACGGGAAACTCCAGCGCCTTCGGCGAGCCGTCCAGGACATACTTATGCACCTTGCGGCGCTGCGTCACGCGTCCCATGGACCGTCCTGCCTGTTCATGTCTCCATCATCGCACTGCAGGGTGCCTGCTCTGCCAAACCCCCGGCTCAGCCGAGAAGGGCGCTCCAGTCCACTGGCCCCGCGGGGCCGGCCTTCGCGGCCGGCCGGGACGTCCTGTTGCTGCGCGGTTTGGCTTTGGCGGGGTCGGCCGGGGCTGGAATGGGCGGGCCCCACGGCAGTGCGAAGGCCGGTACCTGCTCCCCCAGCTGCACGCCGTGCGGCGGAACCACCATGACGCCGTCGGCCGTGGCAAGCCCGCGCATCATGCCCGGGCCGGTGTGCTGGGCCGGAGACGCCATCCCGTACACCAGCCGGAACGGCATGAGGCGCGTGCGGCCCGGATCCGGGTCTATGAGGGTACCTGAGGCCACTTCCTGTACCTCCGGAAGTGTTCCGTGACCCAGGGCGGCCAACAGGGGCGCACCCACTGTAAAGAGCGCCATCATGGCGGCGAGCGGATTGCCGGGCAGGCCCAGGACGAACCGGCCGTCGGGGAGTTCGGCCAGCACCACCGGGTGCCCGGGCCGCATGGCCACGCCATCAACCACCAGGCGGCCGCCCAGTTCGGCAACGGCGCGGCGGAGATGATCTGTGCCGGAGCGGCCGGTCCCCCCGGTAGTGATGACGACGTCGGCCGGGAGCCCGGGTGCGCCGGGACCCTCCGGGACCACGTCCTCCAGGGCCGCGAGCCAATCCCCGTAGGAGTCGCCGATGCGCTGCTGGCCGCCCGGGATACCACCGAGCATGCCGACGACGGCCGGCAGCTGATGACCGAACGTGTCCCGGACCTTCCCCGGTGTTGGCAGGCCGTGCACCACTACTTCGGACCCGGTCAGCAGCAGGCGCACGAGGGGTTTGCCCTGTACCTGCAGCTCGTCATATCCGGCCAGTGCGGCGACTGCCAGGTGTGCCGGATTCAGGGTCACCCCCGCCGGAACAAGGATGTCCCCTTCCTGCGCTTCCTCGCCTGCTTTACGCACGTGCTGGCCGTTGCGCGGTTCACCCGGGCGGGCAGTGCCACCCGTGGCGAGGACGGGGAGCCCGTCCTCGTCCTCGGCGAGGACAGCACTTTCGCTGCGCAGGATCCCCTTGCCGCCGGGCGGGATGAGTCCGCCGGTAACGATGGGGCTGGCCTGGTGCGGCGCCAGGCGGGCTCCGGCTTCCACGGGGATCCACGGCCCGGACCCGTTGACTGCCCAGCCGTCCATGGCCGAGGAAGCGTAGTGCGGCATGTCCTGGAGCGCAACGATGTCCTGCTCCAACCTGCGGGCCTGGGCCTGTTCCAGCGGCACCGGTCCGGGCGGGATGGGTGTTGCGGCGTCAAAGGCGGCCTGGCGGGCTTCGGCCCAGGTGTGGGCCAGGTGATGGTGGCCCTGGCCCTCTTCCTGGCCGGTTCCGGCCTGACCTTCGTCGTTTTGTTCCTGCAGTTGTTCTGGCAGTTGTTCCTGAAGTTGTTCTTGCGGGTGTCCGTGGCTGTGTTCAAGGCTGTGGCCGAGGCTGTGTTTATTCCCTGCGGGGGATGCTGCTTGCTGCCCGGGTGCTTCTGTCATTCGCCGGGAGCCCCGGGGGCTTCAGCGTCATAGTCGGCAGCCAGCGTGCGGGCGACGGAGAGTGCCTTTTCCATGGCCGCGGCATCTGTCGAACCGCCGGAGTTCGAGGCCAGGCCCGCGGCGAATCCGGCGATGAAGGTGGTCAGCGGGGCGGCGGGACGGACCACGGAATGCGCCGCCACACCGGCAAGGGAAAGGATGGCATTGATGTCCACCTGGACATCCTCAAGCTCGTAGGCCTGGAGCAGCGACCTGCACCACTCCTCCAGTGTTTCGTCCTGGCTCTTCACCACGTGCCTCCAAAGTTAACTGCGGCCGCGCCCGGCCCCGTCCACGTCCTCCACATCCGGGCTGCCGGCGGCAATCCCCAGTGCGGCGGCATCGTCCCACGTGTCCACATCTGCCGTGTAAGCGGCCGGAACGGCGACAAGCTGCACGTCCAGACTAGCAAGGAGTGAGCGGACTGATCCGTTGACCAACCGGCCGTTCGCGGCCATTTCCCGGGCGGCGCTTTTTAGCATTTCTGTGCTATAAACTCCGGCCAGCGGCTGCATCTTCCCTCCACCATGTTCATCCTCGGTACAGGCCATATAGGACCCCGCCCCCTGCCCCGCGGACAGTTCACGCAGTAGGGCACGCACAGCCCCTGAGACCAAGGGCATATCACAGGCCAGGACGAGGGTGTGCGGAGCGCCGGCCCCCGCCCGGTCCAGGACATCCAGGCCGGTGGCAATGGCCGCTGCGGGGCCGGCGAACTCCGGCTCTTCGCGGCACGTGAGCACTCCGGGGGGCAAGGGGCCGGGATCCGGGCCGACAATCACGGTGTCCCGGGCTCTTTCGGCGGCGGCCAGGGCCCGGTCCAGGAGGGTGGTTCCGCGAAACAGCAGCCCCTGTTTCGGGACTCCTCCCAGCCGTGAGGACCGGCCTCCCGCCAGGATGAGGGCATCAAAGGCCGGCACGTCGTCTTGCATGGTTCAAGCGTAGCCAGTGCCGGGCGCCGACAGGACAGCCCCGGCATTCAATAGGTGAGGCGGCCAGCAACGCCCAGGCCCGGCGGCCGGCGCAGGCAACACCGCCAGGACCGCCAACCCGTCAGCGCAGGTCAATCAATGGGGCACAGCAGACAGTCAGCGCAGGTCAAGCGGCGCGCTCCGGCAGGAGGAACGGATCCCACGCCGGCGTGGGCTTTTCCAGTTCCTTGATCTGCCAGATGGTGCCGTGCGGAGGCGCCGGCTCAAACCGCAGCTTCCAGCCCATTTCAGCGGGCGTGTGGTCGCCTTTGACGTTGTTGCAGCGCAGGCAGGCAGCCACCAGGTTCTCCCAGGAGTCCGCCCCTCCGCGTGACTTGGGGTGCACATGGTCGATCGTGTGCGCTGCTTTTCCGCAGTACGCACACTTGTGCCCATCTCGCCTCAGGACGCCGCGCCGGCTGACGGCGGTGGCATGGTTGTATCTGGGCCGGATGTAGCGGTTGAGGAGAATCACGGAGGGGCGGCCCAGGATTTCCTGCGGACCCACCACGGGGTCATCGCCCTCGGCTACCACGCTTGCCTTGCCTGTGAGCACAAGCACCAGCGCCCGGCGGAAAGTAATAACCGCCAGCGGTTCATATCCAGCATTCAGAACGAGAGTGCGCATGCACGTACCTCTTCACGGCCGCACCCGTCAGGGGCACGAGGGCCGGCTGCCCTCGGCATGTCCGGGCTATGGATCGACACCACAAGAGTAAACAAAGAAATGCAGGATCAGCTAATCACGGCACACAGTATCGTCAGGGAAGGACGTCCGGAGCGCACCGCCCGTGAACGGCAAAGGACCCCTGCCGCGTGGGCAGGGGTCCTTTCACTCCGGGGGCGGCCGTACCGGCCGGCCCTTTCAGGAAGATCAGTTGACGCGGATGAAGACCGGCCCGGAACCGACGTTGGCGCTGAAGACCACGGTCTGGTTGCCGTTGTAGCCGCCGTGCACAGCCTGGCCGTTGCCGGCGTAAACAGCGATGTGGGCCATGCCGGCGCCGCCGTCGGCGTAGTAGATCAGGTCGCCGGGCTGGGCCTCGGCAGCGCTCACGGTGCGGCCCAGGGAGAGGTAGCCGGCGGGCCAGTCGTGGAAGTTGATGCCCACGGCAGCCAGCGAGTTGGTGACCAGCATGGTGCAGTCCTGGTTGACGCCGAGCTGGGCGTACGCTGCGGACAGGATTGCTGCGCCCTTGCCGCTGGAGGATGCCTGGGGAGCAGATGCGGGCTGCGCCGTGACGGTAGCGGTGACCTTCGGCGCTGCAGCGGTCTGGGTTGCGGCGGCCTGGGCGGCCGGAGCCGGAGCGGCTTCCTGGACCTCAACCTCGGGCTCTGCCTCAACCACCGGAGCCGGGCTGGTGCTGACGGCCGGCTTCTCGAAGGAGATGTTGATGGTGGACGCCGCGGAGATCGGGGCTTCCACAGCTGTTCCAACTTCAAAAGCTGATGCAGGAGCGGAGTCGCGCTGGACGTTGGTGTCAGCTGCGTTTGCGGCGATGCCGCTGGTCAGGACCAGGCCCGAGGCTGCGGCGATAACCGCTGCCTGGCGCCCAACGCCGCCGGCGTTGCCGCCAACAGCCTTGGCGATAATGGCGATTGAGTTGGTCTTGGTGACTTCGGCGCGATGCCGTGCGGTAGCACGAGTCGTCATCAGTTCTCTCTTTCGTTGTCCCCGGGCCTGTAGGCAACACGGGGGTTTTGGACGCGCCGGCATCTTGGGGGTACGTCGGCGCGTCCCGAACGGGGATGTGTGAATTAGCGAAAAGCGGGGGCAAAGAAAAAGTTTCTGGGGCCTGGGGCCCCAGAAACTAGTTCATGGTGTAGAACGAGGAGGTTCCGGTGGCGGCAACCGCGTGAAGGAGGGTGCCCTGGGACGGGTTGAGCGCGCTGATCATCATGCCGTTGCCGACATAGATGCCAACGTGTGCGCCGCCGTTCTGCATGACGAGGTCGCCAGGCTGCGGGGTGGAGGTGGGCTTCATGGCGTTCCAGGCATTGACGCGCGGGATGCTGATGCCGGCCTGGGCGTAGACCCACTGGGTGAATCCGGAGCAGTCCCAGCCGTTGGGGCTGGTGCCGCCCCACACGTACGGGTGGCCAATGCCGGTGTACGCGATAGCCGCGATGCCCGAGGTGGCGGCGGAGGAAACGGTCTCCGCGAGCTTCTCGGAGGCAGCTTCGGTCGAGTCAGCGGCTGCGGTGACGGCGTTGCCGGCATCCCGTGCTGCTGAAGCTGTGGACTGGGTGCGTACCGGCTCGGGCTTCGGAGCGGCGGTGGTCTTGATGACCGGGCGCTCGAAGGAAACGGTGGCAGTAGGTGCCGCGGTGACGGCGAGGGCCGTCTGGGCCGAACCCGACTCGGTGGATGCCGAGACACCCGCGGTGGTGTCCGCGACGGCCGGCAGGCCCATACCCAGAACGAGGCCGGAAGCAGCTGCAACTACTGCAGCCTGGCGACCCACTGTCCCGGCATTGGCACTAACAGCCTTGGACACGGCGCCCAAAGGGTTGGTACGAACCGTTTGCGCACGGTGGCGCGCAGCATTATGGCGTGAAGACACGAAGGTAGCCTCTCCCAATGCCTGCGAGGTGAGCTGTCGGATTCGGATGGGAGTCACCCGGCCACACGGCTTCCAAGGAAGCTTTCGTGACTTAACCCCAAGGCCTTCGAAACAAGAAGGCCAAAATTGGTTCCCCCGCCCCTGCCAGACGATGAAATGCGAACGGACCTTGAGCGGTGGCAGAGTTAGGCAATCCACTCAAGAGCGTCAACTTCGGAAAAGTTGACGCGAGTTAGACGGTACAGCAGTTTTGTTTGAATGTCACATTCAGGTCACGGCGGGTCACGGCCATTCGAGAGTCCACCATCATTTGGCTAGAGCCAGCCGGTGGGGTCGACGACCTCGCCGTTGACCTGGACTTCAAAGTGGAGGTGGCAGCCGGTGGAGGCGCCAGTGGTCCCGCTGAGGGCTATGACGTCACCACGGGAGACGGTTTGGCCCTCGGTGACGTTGAACGACGACAGGTGGTTGTAGGTGGTCTCCAGGCCGTTGCCGTGGTCCACCACCACCCTGTTGCCGCCGCCGTACTGGTGCCAGCCCACAAAGGTCACGGTTCCGGTGGCGGCAGCCATCACGGAGGTTCCGCACTGGGCAACATAGTCCTGCCCGCGGTGGAAGTCGCCAGTGCCGCCGGTGATGGGGCTGACGCGGTAGCCGAACGGCGATGCCGTGGCCATGGTGGCCAGCGGGGCCCCCAGGGTACCGGCGGATGCAGCCCGGGAGACCGATCCTGCGGACTGGGCGCTGAGCAGCTGCTTGAGCTTGCCGTCAGGGTCCGCCTGGGTCACGACGGCGGAGCGGCTGAAGTCGATCTGGGCGCCAGCTTCTGCGGAAATCGCGGGCTGCGGCGTCACCGACGAGGCGGCAACGGCACCGGTTCCGCTGGCGTCAGTCGCCATAACAGGACTGGTGACGGGGACGGTCACGGTGAGCACCAGGCCGGTGGCGGCAAGCGCGATGCCGGCCTTTTGGCCGATGCCGCTGGCCGAGGCGAATTCCGTTATCTGGCGGAATGGACCCCGACGGCGGCGCGCATCACGGTGAAGATCGCGGGGGCGCGAGGTCTCGGCAGCCTGGACGGCTTCGACAGCACGCGGCGTAGCAGCGGGGCCCGCCGCGCGCCGGCGGCCCCGGGGGGTCTGCATGGTCAAGAAGGGTTCCTCTCTGGATAGCCTGCGAAGTTAGCTGTCGGATTCGGGTCAGAGAGTTCACAGACCCGGTCCGCCGTAAGCAAGCTGCGGCACAGAGAAATCCCCGGAAGGTTCCTTCACTGGAAGAGGCTTGCTGCTGACGGACTTCACCCCAAGGCAGTCCCCCGCTGCCAGTTGTGGTTCCCCCGCCTCTGCCAGTTATGACTTGGTGCTCCTGATCCGCTGGCAGAGCTCGGCTCCAGATCAGGTAACGCTTAAGTATCAACGCTTTCGTTCAACTATAGGGGCTTAAGTCCCTTAGTAACAATTCCGTTATGTTTGCGTGATCCAGCTCCCACGGGGTAAAAGCGTGGCTTTTACGGTGTCAGTTGACGGCTACGAATACGTGGGCAGCCACTTCAGGAGGCAGTTCCAGGGCGCCTTCAATGCCCGGAACACGGACGGAAATGTAGTCCCCCACACGCTCCAGCGATACCGCTGCTCCAGGGCGGATGCCGCCTTCGTCGAGCTGGGAAAGGAGTTCGGGTTCCACCTGGATGGGTTCGGCCAGCCGGCTGATGGTCACGGCAGAGGCGGGGCCGTACGTCTTCATGGCCTCCAGGAGGCTGATCGCGCCGTCGGCCAAGGACAGCTCCGGGTGCCCGCCCAGGGCGGCCAGTCCGGGAATCGGATTTCCGTAAGGAGATTCGGTGGGGTGGTTGAGCAGTTCGTAGATCCGGCGCTCAACACGCTCGCTCATCACGTGCTCCCAGCGGCACGCTTCGTCGTGGACGTAGGCCCAGTCCAGGCCGATGACGTCAGCCAGGAGCCGTTCGGCAAGGCGGTGCTTGCGCATGACCTCCGTGGCGCGTTTGCGGCCAACCTCGGTGAGCTCCAGGTGGCGGTCGCCGGACACCACCACCAGGCCGTCACGCTCCATCCGGCCGATGGTCTGGGACACGGTGGGGCCCGAGTGGCGCAACCGCTCGGCAATACGGGCCCTCAGGGCAACGATGTTCTCTTCCTCCAGCTCCAGGATGGTCCGAAGGTACATCTCCGTAGTGTCGATCAGATCCGTCATCCAGCTCAGCTCCTCGAGCGCAATACCCTGCGTTGTTCCGCGTTGTCCCACACGGCCCGCCGCCATGCGGCGCGACATAGTCCGGAGGCAAGCTTAGCCTATTTTGACTTTGTCCTAATAGTTGCAGGCTCCACGTTCCCGTGTCTCAATGTTTGGACTTTGGCGGCTCCGGCTCCCGCGCCTACGCCTGTTCAGGCAGAATGGGAAAGGCCTGTATTGCAGTCACTGCCGACTGTCGGGTGGCGTTATCCGCCCGCCCGGCCAAAGCCACCTCCCCGCCGACATTGGAGCCCCCGTGAGCGAAACCAGCATCACTATTCCCGCCGACCTCCTGCCCCGGGACGGACGGTTCGGAGCCGGGCCGTCCAAGGTCAGGCAGGAACAGATCGATGCGCTCTCTGCGGCGTCGAAGACCATCCTGGGCACGTCCCACCGGCAGGCCCCCGTCAAGAACCTCGTGGGCTCGGTCCGCGAGGGCCTCAGCCAGTTCTTCCGCGCGCCGGAGGGTTACGAGGTCGTCCTCGGCGTCGGCGGTTCCACCGCGTTCTGGGATGTTGCCTCCTTCGGCCTCGTGGAGAAGAAGGCCCAGCACCTGTCCTTTGGTGAGTTCGGGTCGAAGTTTGCCGCCGCCACCAACAAGGCACCCTTCCTGGATGCGTCCTCCATCGTCACCTCGGAACCGGGCACCCGCCCGGCAGCCCGGGCCGAGGCCGGCGTCGACGTATACGCCTGGCCGCAGAACGAAACCTCCACCGGCGTCGCCGCTCCGGTGAAGCGCGTAGCTGATGCCGATGAGGGCGCACTGGTCCTGGTCGATGCAACCTCCGCCGCCGGCGGCCTGGACGTAGATGTGGCCGAGAGCGACGTCTACTACTTCGCCCCGCAGAAGAACTTTGCCTCTGACGGCGGGCTGTGGCTTGGCCTGTTCTCCCCCGCCGCGCTGGAACGCGCAGCACGGATCAAAGCCAGCGACCGCTGGATCCCGGATTTCCTGGACCTGCAGACCGCCATCGACAACTCGAAGCTGAACCAGACCTACAACACCCCGTCGCTGTCCACGCTGGTAACGCTGGACGCGCAGGTGCAGTGGCTGAACTCCAACGGCGGTCTGGACTTCGCAGCGGGACGCACCGCCGACTCCGCCGGCCGCATCTACACCTGGGCCGAGGCATCTGACTACGCGACGCCGTTCGTCATCAACCCGGACGAGCGCTCGAACGTCATTGCCACCATCGACTTCGACGACTCTGTGGATGCCGCCGCGGTAGCCAAGATCCTGCGCGCCAACGGCATCGTGGACACGGAGCCTTACCGCAAGCTGGGCCGCAACCAGCTCCGTATCGCCACCTTCGTTGCCATCGACCCCGAGGACGTTTCAGCCCTGCTGGCGAGCATCGACTTTGTGGTGGGCGAGCTGCGCAAGTAGCTCCCGCCGTCGGCAAGGCCCCGGCGATTGAACATACGACGGCGCCGCCCGGGTTTACCCCGGACGGCGCCGTTCGCTGTTGGTTGGGTCGATGGGACCACCACAGAAGGGCTGGCTAGCCCTCCCCGTCTGATGCCTGGCCAGCGTCCGAGGATCCGGCCTGCTGCGCAGGCCCAGTCTGTCCCGGTTCCTGTTCCGATTCCGCTTCGGGAGCTCCGGCCGCCGAAGCGGCCGATTCCCCGGCACCCTGGGCGTCGGGAACCGCGCGCTCCTGCTCGTGGTCCTCTTCCCGGGCGTCCTCGGGCCGCACCCGCTCAGCCCACGGCACCCATTCCGGGGCGAGGATCGAATCCTCCGAGGGCAAAAGGCCAAGTTCGTTGACCGTCACCAGCTTGGAGCGGGAGTTGCGGGTGATGACGGCATACCACTGCCATCCTGAGTAGCCAGGCAACCTGGATTCGAACAGGTGCGTCACCAGGCGGTCGCCTTCGCTCTTGGCAGCCAGGTGCGGACCGATGTCCGACGCCGAGGTGATTCCCTCGAGGGCAGTCCTGGCAACGTCGACGGCGGCGGCCAGGAATGCGTCCGGCTTCCCTGTCCGCCACACCGGCACGCCGGCCTTGCGTTGGGGAGCCGCCTTCACGGCCGCGGCGGCGCGGGAGACGGCGGTGCGCTCCGAGGCAGCCGACTGGGGCACAACGGCTATCTCCTGTTCCGAGGCCTGCATACCTGCGTCGGGCTGTTCAGCTTCCGGATTCATTGCTGCCTAAACGTCCAGCTCGTCGGCAACCTTACGCAGGGCGGCGGCAATTGCCTTGCCCTTGTTGCCGTCCGGGTACTTGCCGTTGGACAGGGTGCCCGAGAGATTGTCGAGGACAGTCACCAGGTCCTGGACCAGGGGTGCAAGGTCGCGGGCGCTGGGCCGCTTGGCCTTGGCAATGGAGGGAGTCTTGTCGAGGACGCGCAGGCCCAGGGCCTGGGCCCCCTTGCGGCCGTCAGCCACGCCGAACTCCACACGGGTGCCGGCCTTGAGTTCCGTTACGCCCTCGGGCAGCGACGATTTGGGCAGGAAGACCTCCTGGCCGTCCTCGCCCGCGAGGAACCCGAAGCCTTTTTCCTTGTCATACCACTTGACCTTGCCGGTAGGCATTGAATCAACCTTCTTCGTTCTGCTGTTGTGAGACACGGCCGGCCGCCACCGCATCCGCACCGGTTGTGCGGGTTTAAGGTATGGCAGCTGCGTACCGCGTTGGTCTGTATCCTTCAAGGTTATCCTGCCCCGCCCCCGAATCCCGCTTCATGCCGCCCCGGACGCCGGTTCACGCGCGCTGCCGGAGGGGCGGTAGCGTTACGTCCATGACACCCTCGCGCTACCGGCGGCCCATCATGATTGCCGCCGCCGTCATTGCCGTGCTCTCGCTGGCCGCCGTGGCGGCGGTCATGGCCCTCGCCTTTGCCGGGTCAGTGGCTCCCGCGTGGGTTACCTACACGGCGCTGTACGGCCTGCCCGCGGCATTCATCCTGATGCTTTTCCTGGTGCTCGACGGCGTTGCAGGGCGGCGCCGGGCAGGAAAACCTGACCAGCGGTAACGTTGGACTGATGTCCCTCATTCGCGCGCTCAGCAAGGACCTGAAGGCCCGCAGCGACGACTCGCTGCGGGAGCTGTTCGCCGCGCGGCCGGACCTGCTCTCCCCCGCCGTGCCGGACTTCCCTGCCCTGGCGGCGCGGGCCAGCTCGCGGGTCAGCGTCCAGCGTGCCCTGGAGCGGCTCAACAGGCCACAGATGCAGGTCCTTGAAACCCTCCATCTGTGCACCAACACAGATACCGGGCACAGCGCCAGCGCACCCGCGCTGCACAAGATGATTGCAGGCTCCTCGGTGCCCACCCTGGAACGGATCCTCAACCGCCTGCAGGAACTTGCCCTGGTTCACCGGGCCGATCCACCCCACGGAACCCCCGCCGTCAACCGCCAGCGCTTCTACCTCCCCGTGGGCTGCCTCAAGGACGTGGTGGGCATCTATCCCGCGGGACTGGGCCGCAGCTACACGGAACTTGTCCGGCTCCAGCCGGCGTTCGCCCAACGGGCGGTCCAGCTTGTGTCCGAACTGCACCGGAGCGGCGTCGAGATCCAGGACGCCACCACCCCGATGGAAGCAGCACTGGCCCTGCAGCACTGGACATCCTCGCCGGAGGCAGTGCAGGACATCCTCGCCCATGCCCCGGAGCGGACGACGGCGCTGCTCGCCAGGTTCCGGAACTGGGCCATGGGTGCCGTCCCCCAGGCGCAACGCAAGGCGTCCGTCACCACCGAGGGCGCCGACGTCGGACCCATCGACTGGCTGCTGGCCCGCGGGCTGCTGGTTCCGCTGGACGCTGCCCATGTGGAACTGCCCCACAGCGTCGGCCTGTCCCTGCGGGGCGGTGCCATCATCAACGACTTCACCCTGACGCCGCCGGCGCCGGAGCTCGGCACCACCACCGCGGCCCTCCGGCGGAATGCTGCCCTGAGTGCCATTTCGGACACCCTGCGGCTGGTGGGCGAACTGCTGCACGCCGTCCAGCGCCAGCCCTTGGCCACACTGCGCAGCGGCGGCGTAGGGGTCCGTGAGACGCGGCGGCTCGGTGAGCTGCTGCGGATCAGCCAGCCCCAGGTGGGACTGCTGCTGGAGCTCTGCGGCCTTGCCGGACTGATCCGCCTGGACGTCGATTCGTCGTCGTGGGTGCTGCCACCGCAGCTTGAGTGGCTGGCACTGCCCCGGCAGGAGCAATGGCAGTGGCTGGTCAATGCCTGGCTGTCCAGCGAACGCGTACCGTCGCTGGTGGGCCAGCCTGTCAACGGAACCTCCGGAGTTCCGGCCGCGCACCGGTCGGCTGCCGGCGGGGCCATCGTCCCGTTGTCTGCGGAAGCGCAACGGCCCGACGCCCCCGTCATCCGCAAACGCATCCTGGAGATACTGCTGGAACTGACCACCGAGGCGGCGTCCGGCGACGGAGCCGCGCCGGTACTGGACGCGGCGGCGGTTCTCCAGCGCGCCGAGTGGGCGCAGCCCCGGATGGCGCGGCGCTTCAGCTCCCTGATCCGCGGCGTCCTCGCCGAGGCCGAGCTGCTCGGCCTGGTGGGCTCCGGGGCCCTGACCCAGCTGGGAGCCGCCTTCGCCGGTGACAACCCGGACGAGGCGATGACACTCCTGGGCCAGCACCTGCCGGCTGCACTGAACCATGTGCTGCTCCAGGCCGACCTGACAGCAGTGGCACCTGGTTACTTGGCACCCGACCTGGCTGAAAAGCTCTTGGCCATGGCCGACGCCGAAGGCCAGGGACCAGCCACGATCTACCGGTTCTCCGAGGCCTCCGTCCGGCGCGCACTGGACGCCGGGTATGACGCCGGCCGGCTGCTGCAGTTCCTGCGCGACCACTCAGCCACCGCGGTGCCGCAGCCGCTGGAATACCTCATCCAGGACACCGCAACCCGACATGGGCAGCTTCGGGTGGGGACTTCCGCCAGTTTCATCCAGAGCGATGACGAGGAAGCGCTGCAGGAACTCCTCGCGGGGCCACGGGCAGCCTCGCTCGGCCTGGTCCAGCTCGCTCCCACCGTCCTGGCGTCCTCTTTGCCGCCCCGTGAAACAGTGCAGATCCTGCGCGGCCTTGGCCTATCGCCGTCGGTGGATGGCGTGGAGGACTCCGCAGTCCGGCTCCGGCGCGGACCGGTCCCGCAGGACAGCCCGCGGCCTGTGTACACCGCACCCCGCCTTGCACCGGCCGCCGACGACGTGGACGCCCAGCTTGCCGTCCTGCGCCAGGAGGACGGCGTGCCCGGCCGCCACGGTGCGGCCGGGCATGAGGCCGAAGCGGCAACCCAGCTGGGCCTGGAGGCGCTGCAGCGCGCCATCCGGCTCAAGCAACGGATCAGCATGAACGTGGTGGACAGCCTGGGGAATGCCACCCTGGAAACCGTTGTTCCGCTTTCAGTAAGCGGCGGACGAGTCCGTGTCTTCGACCCCGCCAAGGACACGGAGCGGGTCCTGTCCATCCACCGGATCATCGATATCGAGGCTGCAGAAGAACTGCACCAGTAAAGGACTGTCCTGCGTGAACGACGGACCCCTGATTGTCCAGAGTGACAAAACCATCCTGCTCGAAGTGGACCACGAGCTCGCCACCGAGGCCCGGCATGCCATCGCGCCGTTCGCGGAGCTGGAGCGGGCCCCCGAGCACATGCACAGCTACCGGCTCACGCCGCTGGGGCTGTGGAATGCCCGTGCCGCCGGGCTGGACGCCGAAAGGGTCCTGGACACGCTGCTGAAGTATTCACGCTTTCCCGTACCACATTCGCTCCTGATCGATATCGAGGAGACGATGTCGAGGTACGGTCGGCTGCGCCTGGAGAAGGATCCCCAGCACGGGCTGGTGATGCGCACCGACGACTATCCGGTGCTCGAGGAAGTCATCCGGGCCAAGAAGATCCAGCCGCTCCTTGGGCCGCGGATCGACGGCGAGACAGTGGTGGTCCACGCGTCTCAGCGTGGCCAACTTAAGCAGATTCTGCTGAAGATCGGCTGGCCGGCCGAGGACCTCGCCGGGTACGTTGACGGCACGCCGCACCTCATCGCACTGAACGAGGACGGCTGGCAGCTTCGCCCCTACCAGCGGCTGGCCAGCGAAAACTTCTGGTCCGGCGGCAGCGGCGTGGTGGTGCTCCCCTGCGGTGCCGGTAAGACGCTGGTGGGTGCTGCGGCCATGGCCACCGGATCCACCACCACCCTGATCCTGGTCACCAACACCGTGGCCGCCCGGCAGTGGAAGGACGAGCTGCTGAAGCGCACGTCCCTGACCGAGGACGAAATCGGCGAATACTCCGGTGCGCTCAAGGAAGTTCGGCCCGTGACCATCGCCACCTATCAGGTCCTGACCACCAAACGCGGTGGACTGTACCCCCATCTGGAACTCGTGGATGGCCATGACTGGGGCCTGATCATCTATGACGAGGTGCACCTCTTGCCGGCTCCCATCTTCCGGATGACCGCAGACCTTCAGGCACGCCGCCGCCTGGGCCTGACGGCCACCCTGGTCCGTGAGGACGGGCGCGAGGGCGAGGTCTTCAGCCTGATCGGGCCGAAACGGTACGACGCACCGTGGAAGGACATCGAGTCCCAGGGCTACATCGCACCGGCGGACTGTGTTGAGGTGCGGGTGGACCTGCCGAAGGACGAACGGGTTGCCTACGCCATGGCCGACGACGCCGACAAATACCGGCTGTGTTCCACCTCCGAATCCAAGTCCCTGGTGGTGGAACAGCTGGTGGCACGGCACGCCGGCGAGCAGCTGCTGGTGATTGGCCAGTACATTGACCAGCTCGACGACCTCGGCGAGCGCCTGCAGGCGCCCGTCATCAAAGGGGACACTTCGGTCAAGGTGCGGCAGCGGCTCTTTGATGCCTTCCGTGCCGGGGAGATCCAGACGCTGGTGGTGTCCAAGGTGGCCAACTTTTCCATCGACCTGCCGGAGGCATCGGTGGCCATCCAGGTGTCCGGTTCGTTCGGGTCCCGCCAGGAGGAGGCACAGCGGCTCGGCAGGCTGCTGCGGCCCAAGAAGGACGGGCGGGCAGCCCGCTTCTATTCTCTGGTGGCCCGCGACACGCTGGACCAGGAGTTCGCCGCCAAGCGGCAGCGGTTCCTGGCCGAGCAGGGGTATGCCTACCGGATCATGGACGCCAAGGACGTGGTCGCCGGGGAGTAGCCAGTAGCGCGCTCCCCTACGTGACCCCTTCGTTGCTGTCCCGCTCCATGGTCCCGGTCCGAGGGTCCAATTGCGGGCGTTCATAGGCAAATTCGCCGCCGCTGCGGCCACCGAATGGGCGGCCGTGGTCAGCGAACTCCTCCCGGAAGAACGCCAGGCACCACTGCCCCATCTGGATCCTCGCTCCGGTCCGGAGTACGGACGGTCCGGAGCGGGCCACGCTTCCGCTGACGGGGCCGTGCGGCACCAGGACGTACTCGTCCTGGTCGTCGTGCCTGATCTCGGCGTGCAGCGCCTCAAGGCCTTCCAGCACGAGGCCGGATTCCGGACTGCTGCCAATGGTCGTGGCATCGTCCGTGAGGGCCACTTCCCTCGGAACCTGGCCTGTCCAGCTTGCTGCGTCCTGGACAAAGATCAGCCGCGGCCTGCCCCCGCCCCGGGTGTAATGCGTTGTGGTGACGCGCCGTACTACCTTCCGCTGCACGGTGGGAAACAATGGCATTGGGGTGAAGGGCGGTAACAATCCCACACCCTTGGGCGTGCGTCTGCCGTGCCGGACCAGCGGCAGCAGGGACCCCAGTTTGCCCAGCTTTATGTGGGGCGACCGGGTCACCAACCGCTGCGTAGCCGGACTGTCCACTTGGCCCAGGCTGACGACATTTCCATCCGGTCCGGCCACGGTGACACTCAACCCCTTGCGGGCCAGGAAGTCAGCCAGTGGCTTGATCGCCTCCACCGAAGGCATTCCGCCACCCGCCAACGGGGCGAGGCCGTCCAGCGACACGGTGACCTCTGTCCCGGCGGCCCGGGCCCGTCCCGTGGTGACCTCCCCGGACTCGTCCGTGAAGGTAAAGTCCAGATCGATGTCCAAGCGGTTCTCCGGCATGATGTCAGCCGCGGTTCGCGTCCGACCCGGCGGCATCCCGGTCGCTGGTGGTCACCCGCAACGAGCCGTTGAGCTTCCAGGTGGCGCGTGGCGCATCGGGGCCGATGTCCCGAGGAACCTCCACGGTCATGTCAATGAACTGATAGTTGATCGCGGCTCCCTTGCCGGTGAGATATGACCACATCTCCTCGGCAAGGTCCGCCCAATCCCGGATGGTGCGTTCGCCCGCAGTTGCGTTTTCGGTTGCGCTCAGATCGGTCATGTTGGTCCAACCCCTTCGATGGCCAGAAACTAATAGGTACTACCGGTGGAAGGGGCCACCGGCAGCAATAAGAAACAGCACGCGGTGGTCCGTCAAACAGTTGGTGCCGGCATCACGCCCGGCAAGCATCACTGTATTCCCGCTTCCGTAACCGGGGAAGATGCGCGACGCCGAACGTTCTTACCGCGTTTTGGGTTCCCGTGTGCGTAACCGGGCTCCCCGACGCACACTGGACACATGAGTCAACGCATCGTGCCGGCCGTCCCCGGCCCCGGACAGGAATCCGTGTGGGACTATCCGCGCCCTCCGCTGGTGGAATCCGGCTCCGGGCGGATCCGGATCTTCCTGGGCGGAGAACTGATCCTCGACACCACCGACTGGCTCAGGGTCCTGGAAACCAGTCACCCGCCCGTCTACTACCTTCCGCGCGCCGCGTTCCTTCCCGGCGCCCTGGACCCCGCCCAGGGAACCAGCTGGTGCGAGTTCAAGGGCCAAGCCGAGTACTTCACCGTTCGCGGCGGCGGCCGGTCCGCTGAGCGGGCCGCCTGGTCCTACCCGCAGCCGCTGCCCGGCTACGAGGAACTGGCGGGCCTGGTGGCTGTCTATGCGGGGCCGATGGACCGGTGCGAGGTGAACGGCGAAGTTGCGCGCCCGCAGGCCGGAGGCTTCTACGGCGGCTGGGTTACCCACCAGGTGGTGGGGCCGTTCAAGGGTGAGCCCGGCACGATGGGATGGTGAGTCCAGCTGTCTTGGCATGCACGCCTACATACCCAGCGCGGCCAGCCGTCCCAGGATGAACCGGACCATGTCCAGCCGCCCCGCCACCACGTCCTCCAGCCCGGGGCGTGGCGCCGCCAGCTGGTCCAACGGCAGTGCGGACAGGCCGGTGAACACGGCCATGGCGGCTGCGTGGCCGCGGGCGACGGATGACGGATCGGGTTCGGTTCCGGCTTCAGCCATCCCATTGCAGTAGGCGTCCACGCACAGCGGCGCCAACCGGACAAGGTCGCTGCCCGGCATGTCGCCGTCGTTGACCCGTCCGGCCAGCAGCTGCGCCAGGTCGAATCCGGCCGGGCCCCTGCCGAAGTTTCCCCAGTCGATGAGGGTGAACGCTTCGTCCCCGCCGTTGGATGCGCGGGCCAGCAGGTTCTGGGGGCTGGCGTCGCCGTGCATGGGGAACTGGGGCAGGGCCACGAGAACGTTAACCAGGTCCGGGGCCCTCCCTGCCAGGCTACGCAGCCCGATGATGACCGCAGGGTCCGCGGCGCCGGCCACCACCGGGTGCCGCCAAACGTCGTCGTCCATGATCGCCGGGATCAGCAGCTGCGTTCCGACGCCTTCGAGGAAGAACTCCATGCGCCGTGATGTCGTGGCGTCGGGCACTGCCGTGACGCACGCATCCACGTCCTGGCTGCCCGCAAGGCCGCCCAGGACAAAGGCCGCCTCCGCAAAATGCTCATCGCTCCATCCCTGGCCACCGTCGTCGTCCACGTCCTCCATCCAGATGAGGATCCGCTGCGCATCCAGCTCGGTGATCCGGAAAGCCTCGGGCATCCGGGCGTTGAAGGGCAATGCTGTGCTGACCCCTGCGGCGTACGCCTGCGCTTCAGTGCGCCACGGGTAGCGCTCCGCCAGCTGCCCGCGGAACTCCGGGGGTACAGCCTGGATGCCGGGCCACAACAGTGGCGACTGGGTGAGCTTGGCAATGACGCTGAAGGATACAGGTTCCGCTGCGTTGCCTGGTCCGGCCTGCTGTGCCATTCCCTGGACCCGCCAGAGCCCGCCCGTGGTCATGTTGGCCCCGGGAGGAATGATGCTCTGCGCCTGGGCCCGGGTGACCACCATGCCGCGCCGGCCCAGGGCAGCGTCCACCACTGCCGGCAGGTCCTGGCGCAGCAGGCTGGGGACGGCCAGCTCCGGCGCGTCAATCACCGGTTAGGAGCCGGCCGGAGGAACCACGACGGCGGGTGAGCCCTCGTTGAGCGGGTTGGCGGTGGCGGAGGGAGCCACTACCCCGAATTCGTAACCCTGGGCACGAAGCGCGTCGATGGTGGTTGCGAGGTATGTCCATTGTGAAGCCGGGCAGGCCAGGACGTCTTCGGCATCATGGAGCAGGATGATCGCCCCGGGCGCTGCCTCATCCATAACGAACTTTTGCACGCCGGCAGCGCCCGGACACTCAAAGTCACCGGGCTGGCCGATGTGCCAACGCCAGAGGATCCCGCCGCTCATGCCGATGCTCCGCAGGTAATTTGCTGCGTAGGGGGTGCTGTTGCCGAACGGGAACCGCATGAGGCGCGGCGTCTCACCTGTCACGGCCCGGATAGCCGCATTCGTGCTGTCTATCTGCTGCTTTTGGTCTGCCTGGCTGATCTCGAGGAAATCGGCGTGGTTCCACGAGTGGTTGCCGATGACGTGCCCCTCGGCCTTGATCCGGCGAACGAGGTCAGGGTACAGCTGTGCGTTGGCCCCCTGCAGGAAGAACGTGGCCTTGACGTTCTTCGCCTTCAGGACGTCCAGGACGTAAGCCGTGCGCTGTGGCGACGGCCCGTCGTCGAACGTCAGTCCAATCAGTGGTTCGTCAGCTGCTTGCGCAGCCTGCGTGGGGCTGCCCGCCAGCAGGGCGATGACAAGGGCTCCTGCACCCAGGGCCATGGTGGCTAATTTGCTCTTCATCGTGCTGATCCTCCCGTGCCCAAGGCTGCCCGAAACCTTCCTAGATAAGCACCATACGGCGGCGTTTAAGGCACTGTAAACAGCCCCCGGCGACACGTGGGGAACGCCCGCGCGGACGGGTAGGGGCAGCGGGCCGGGCGGCAAAAGAGGGGGAAGCGGGCGGCTGGGAGGGGGCACTCCACCCTTGTGGGCCCGAGCGGCAGGTGGAACGATTTCCCGCCACTTTCGGGCACGAGAGGATTCCGCCTGCGGCCGCGCCGAGGATACGGAACGTTCTTCCATGGAACATCCAGACAACTCCCAGAGACTGGGAGCATGATGGGAACATGAACAAGAATGGCCCCGAAGCGAAGCTCCTCGTTGTTGACGATGAACCCAACATCCGTGAGCTGCTGTCAACGTCACTGAGGTTCGCCGGCTTCGAAGTAGTGTCCGCGGCCAACGGCCGCGACGCCCTGGCAGCCGCTGACGCCCACGCGCCGGACCTGGCTGTCCTCGACGTCATGCTTCCGGACATGGACGGGTTTACCGTCACCCGCCGGCTGCGTGCCTCGGGCAAGCACTTCCCGGTCCTGTTCCTCACCGCCAAGGACGACACCGAAGACAAAGTCACCGGGCTTACCGTGGGCGGGGACGATTACGTCACCAAGCCGTTCAGCCTCGACGAGGTGGTGGCGCGGATCCGCGCCGTGCTTCGCCGCACGCAGCCGCTCCTCGACGACGACGCCGTCATCCGGGTGGGCGACCTGGAACTCGACGACGACGCCCACGAAGTGCGCCGTGGCGGCACCGTCATTGAACTCTCCCCCACCGAGTTCAAGCTGCTCCGCTACCTGATGCTGAACCCTAACCGGGTGCTGTCCAAGTCGCAGATCCTGGACCATGTCTGGGAGTACGACTTCAACGGCGACGCCTCCATCGTGGAGTCCTACATTTCCTACCTGCGCCGCAAGGTGGACATCGATCCCGAGGCCCCTGCCCTGATCCAGACCAAACGCGGCGTGGGCTACGTGCTCCGGACGGCCGAAAAGCGCTGACCTTGCTGAAACGGTGGAAGTCCTCGTCCCTGAGGACACAGCTGGTGGCCATGATCATGGCCCTGCTCATTGTCGCCCTGACGGTGACCGGGGCCGGCACCCTGGCGCTGCTGCACAGCTACCTCCAGGGCCAGGTGGATGACAAGCTCAACGCCGCCGTAGACCTGGCCCAACAGCAGCAGTCGTTTTCGCAGCTGCAGGGCTCCAGCCCGGAGGTCCCCACGGACTATTCGCTGCTGCTCTACGGCACCGACCAGCAACCGCTCCGGCTCGGGGGCGATGCCGACAACCACCCGGACATCAAATCCATCACTAGCGAACAGGCCCAGGCACGGGGCCGGGTCCCGTTCCAGGTGGGCGGTACCGATGGCCAGAACTGGCGGGTTGTTGCCGTGCCGGTGCTTTCGAACAACCGGCCGGCGGTGGTGGTCATCGGACTTCCGCTCGAGGGCGTGGATGACGTCCTCAAGCATGCCACCCTGGTGGTCACCGGAGTCGGCCTGCTGACGCTCCTGCTCGCCTCACTGATTGCCAGCTGGACCGTTTCGCGCTCCTTCCGGCCATTGGCAAGGGTGGAAAAGACCGCCGCCGCCATCGCCGCCGGAGACTTGTCCCGCCGCGTGGACGTCGAAAACCCGGCCACCGAACTGGGCCGTCTCAGCAGCTCACTGAACGCGATGCTGGCGCATATCGAGACGGCCTTCGCAGCCCGCACTGCATCCGAGGCACGGATGAGGCGCTTCGCCGCCGATGCGTCGCACGAGCTGAGGACCCCTCTGGTGACCATCCGCGGCTTCTCCGAGCTGTACCGCCACGGAGCCTTGACCACCGACGAGGATGTTGCCACCGCCATGGGGCGGATCGAAAGCGAAGCCAAGCGCATGGGATCCATGGTGGAGGACCTCCTCCTCCTGGCCCGCCTGGACGAGCAGCGCCCGTTGCAGCAAAAGCCCGTGGACCTGCAGCTCATTGCACATGATGCGGTAGTGGACACCCAGGCCAGCGACCGGTCCCGGGTGATCTCGCTCGCCGGGCTCGACGACGGACCGGCCAAGCCGGCACCTGCACTCGGCGATGAGGCCAAAATCCGGCAGGTGCTGGGAAACCTTGTGGGCAACGCCCTGCGCTATACCCCCGAAGGCAGCCCCATTGAACTGGCTGTCGGCGTGCGGACTGTGGACGGGCAGGTGCGCTCCGTGGTTGAGGTACGGGACCACGGCCCGGGCATCTCCGAAGAAGACGCGTCCAAGGTCTTCGAGCGTTTCTACCGCGCGGACACTTCGCGGACACGGGATACGGGCGGCAGCGGCCTGGGCCTGGCCATCGTTGCGGCGATTGTTGGTTCACATGGCGGTTCGGTCCGCGTACAGGAGACAGAGGGCGGGGGCGCCACCATGGTGGTCAGCCTGCCGTACCGGGACGAGGCCGCGGCGGACAGCGAGGACGAGGTCAGCGACGGCAAGGTTATCCACATATAGCCCTGTGGCCGTGGCCCACCGCCCTGCCCGTCCCTAGGCTCGTTTCAGCGGCCCGGACCAGCCGGGCCAGGGCAACCTGCGTTGCCCCGCCGCGAGCGAAAGGCACAGCCATGAGCATCATCTCCGTCGATACCGAACTGCTGCAACTGAAGTCGGCCAGCGTCCAGGCCACCGTGGACAGGATCAGCACGGACGTCCAGACCATGAAGCGCGGCCTCGATGAGCTCCAAGGTTCCTGGCGGGGCTCCGCGGCCACAAATTTCCAGGCCTTGATCACCGAGTGGACCATCACGCAGGGCAGGGTGGAGGCCTCGCTGGCCTCCATCAATGCGGCGCTGGCCTCAGCGGCGGCCACCTACGCCCAGGCGGAGCAGGGAAACACGCAGCGCTTCAGCTGAGCCCTTTATGCTTCCGGCGTGCCCTGGTGGAACCGCAGCCGCCAGCGGCCGCCATCGAGGACCCACAGTGAGCTTCTCAGGGTGGTGCCGGAGCGGGCGAAGCTTCGGTAGGTCAGCAGGACAGCGCTGGTGCCGATGCGGTCGGTCCCGAGGATCTCGATGTCGGTCCGCTCCCCAGGGTCCTCCTCGAGGGCCATCATCATCGCGTCCCGGGTCCAGACCCGGCCTGAGCTGCCGATCTCCATGAAGTCGGGGTGCAGCAGCACGGCCGTGCTGCCCATGTCGCCGCGGACCAGGGGGCCCAGGAGTTCACGCTCGAGTTCCTCCACCTGCGCTTCAGCGGATGGCTCTGCCACGGCTGGCTCGGTGTCGAAGGCTTCTCTGCCCAGCTCACTGAAAAGGTCCGGTTCGCTGAAAAGCTTCGGGTCTCCGAACAGACCCGGGTCGGTGAACAGGTCCGGCTCGGCCTTGGCGGCAGGCCGTGCAGCGACTGGGGACGCCGCCGAACGCTGCGGTGCTGCACGCTGATCGGACGCCTGCTCTGCGGCAACCCGCGCGGAGGCAGCCTGCGTGCCGGCCTGCGCTGTTGCGCCACCTCCGGCCTCGTGCTGGTGGCCCGGGAATCCCGGCCCGGACCGGGCAGCAACCCCCTGCTGGTAAGCCGTGGCTGCCGCCCTGGCCCGCTCGTCGGCGGCCTCGTTGAGGTCATGCCCGGCATGGCCTTTCACCCACTCGAAGGTGTATTTGCGCCCCGCCAGCTCACGGTCGAGTTCCTTCAGGAGCTCAACGTTGAGGACCGGCTTGCCGTCTGCCTTGCGCCAGCCCTTCCGCTTCCAGCCGGGCATCCACTTGGTGATCGAGTTGATGACGTACTGGCTGTCGCACAGGATGTGGAGGTCCTCCTGCCGGACGTGCGCGGTTGCGCGCAGCAGGTCCAGCACTGCCATCAGCTCGCCCTGGTTGTTGGTTCCGTGGGGCCACCCACCGGCTCGCCAGCATTCGTCATTCACATACCAAGCCCAGCCGGCAGGGCCGGGGTTTCCCAAGGCCGAACCGTCAGCCGCTGCAGTAATCGTCACCGGTCCATCCTGCCAGACCGGGCCGACAATGCCTGAACGCCGCCAGCAACAGGCGGCCCGTGCGGAAGCGGAGAGCCCAACACGATAAAAAACTAATTCGGGAAAACGTTTACCCAAAACTATTGACTGCCCGTAACCAACAAGGCCACAATCACTGTATCGAATGAGAAAGCGCTTTCTCACAACTGGTGGAACGGCACGGATGCCGGCGCAACGCCCAGGGAAAGCGCCCAAAGATTTTCAGGAAGGCAGATCGATGACGATTCCAACCGTAAGCCGCCGGAGGTTCCAGCTGGGAGCTGCAGCTTTGGCAATTACGTTGCTGGCAACAGGCTGCGGCGCCTCGGGCAGCTCAGGCAGCGGCGACCAGGTCACGCTGCGGTTTGCCTGGTGGGGCAACGAATACCTCAACGCCCAGACGGAGAAGGTCATTGACGCCTTCGAAGCCAGCCACCCCAACATCAAGATCGAGTCAGAGCCCGGCGAATGGGGCGGCTACTGGGACAAACTGGCCACCAAAACCGCTGCCAACGATGCCCCGGATGTTATCCAGATGGACCAGAAGTACATCGCGGAGTACGGCGGGCGGGGCGCACTCCTTGACCTGTCGAAGCAGGAGGGAGTCGATACCTCGAAGCCGGACAAGGAGGCCCTCGCTTCCGGACAGTATGACGGCGCCCAGTACGGCCTGAGCACCGGACAGAACGCCTACGTCATCATGGCAAACACCAAGGTCTTCGAGGCTGCCAACGTTCCGGTCCCGGATGATACGAAGTGGACCTGGGACGAGTTCCTGGACATTGCAGCCAAGATCAGCGCCTCGGGCGACGGGAAGACGTACGGCGCCGCCTATGGCAGCAATGAGGCGGACCTCATCATCTGGCTGCGCCAGCACGGCCAGAACCTGTACTCGCAGGACGGGAAGCTGGACTTCGACACCGCTACCGCGGCATCGTTCTGGGAGCGGCTCAAAGAGCAGCGGGATTCAAAGGCCAGCCCGCCGGCCACGGTAGCAACGGAAGACTCCGGTGCGGGCCTCGAAGAAAGCCTCTTCGGCACCAACCGCGTGGGCATGGCCTGGTGGTGGACCAACCAGCTCGGCTCCCTCGAGTCCACCACGGCCAGCCCCATCAAGATGCTGCGTGCACCCAGCCAGGACGGCGCGTCAGCCAAGAACGGCATGTACTACAAGCCCACCATGTTCTGGTCCGCTTCGTCCCGCTCCAAGCATCCCAAGGAAGCGGCCGCCTTCATCGACTACCTCACCAACAGCCCGGAAGCGGGGGCCATCCTGATGACGGACCGCGGCGTGCCCACCAACGCTGCGATCGTGGAGAGCATCACGCCCAGCCTTAAGCCGGCGGACACCACCGTGGTGTCCTTCCTCAAGGACATCGCTCCGGATATCAAGGACGCACCCCCTGTTCCGCCGGTGGGTGCGGGCAGCGTGCAGAACGTGATCAAGCGCTACACCGACGAAGTGCTGTATGACCGGCTGACTCCGCAGGCAGCCGCCGACGCCTTCAAGAAGGAAGTCGAAGGAATGCTCGCCAGCGCGAAGAAGTAATCCCGGCAGCGCAGGAAACGGAAAAATGCGGCCCCCTCCTAAGAGGGGGCCGCATTCGTGTATCAGCGGGACAGGTCCCGGCCGGAAGGCTTAGAAGCCGCCCATGCCGCCCATCTCGTCGCCGCCGCCAACGGGGGCAGCGTTCTTCTCGGGCTTGTCGGCAACAACTGCCTCGGTGGTGAGGAACAGGCCGGCAATGGATGCCGCGTTCTGCAGGGCAGAGCGGGTCACCTTGACCGGATCGTTGACGCCGGCGGCCAGCAGGTCGACGTACTCGCCGGTTGCTGCGTTCAGGCCGTGGCCAGCGGGCAGGCCGCGGACCTTGTCAACCACAACGCCGGGCTCGAGGCCGGCGTTGAAGGCGATCTGCTTCAGCGGGGCGTCGATGGCAACGCGGACGATGTTGGCGCCGGTTGCTTCGTCGCCGGAGAGCTGCAGGTTGGCGAATGCCTTGGCACCGGCCTGGATGAGGGCCACGCCGCCACCGGCGACGATACCCTCTTCAACGGCTGCCTTGGCGTTGCGCACGGCGTCTTCGATGCGGTGCTTGCGCTCCTTGAGCTCAACCTCCGTGGCGGCACCGGCCTTGATGACTGCAACGCCGCCGGCCAGCTTGGCCAGGCGCTCCTGCAGCTTCTCGCGGTCGTAGTCGGAGTCGGAGTTCTCGATCTCGGCGCGGATCTGGGAAACGCGGCCGGCGATCTGGTCGGCGTCGCCTGCACCCTCGACGATGGTGGTCTCGTCCTTGGTGACGACAACCTTGCGTGCCTTGCCCAGGAGTTCCAGGCCGGCAGTTTCCAGCTTCAGGCCGACTTCCTCGGAGATGACCTGGCCGCCGGTGAGGACGGCGATGTCTGCGAGCTGGGCCTTGCGGCGGTCGCCGAAGCCGGGAGCCTTGACGGCTACGGACTTGAAGGTGCCGCGGATCTTGTTGACGATCAGCGTGGCCAGGGCCTCGCCCTCGATGTCCTCAGCGATGATCAGCAGCGGCTTGTTGGACTGCATGACCTTTTCCAGGACAGCAACCAGTTCCTTGACGTTGGAGATCTTGGAGTTGACGATCAGGATGTACGGATCCTCGAGGACCGTTTCCTGGCGCTCTGCGTCGGTGACGAAGTAGGCGGAGATGTAGCCCTTGTCGAAGCGCATGCCTTCGGTGAGTTCCAGCTCCAGGCCGAAGGTGTTGGATTCCTCGACGGTGATGACGCCTTCCTTGCCGACCTTGTCCAGGGCTTCGGCAATGAGGGCGCCAATTTCATCGTCACCGGCAGAGATGGAGGCCGTGGCGGCGATCTCTTCCTTGGTTTCGATTTCCTTGGCGGAGTTCAGCAGTTCGGCGGTTACGGCGTCAACGGCCTTTTCGATGCCGCGCTTGAGGGACAGCGGGTCGGCGCCGGCGGCAACGTTGCGCAGGCCTTCCTTGACGAGGGCCTGGGCCAGCACGGTAGCCGTGGTGGTGCCGTCGCCTGCGACATCGTCAGTCTTCTTGGCAACTTCCTTGACCAGCTCGGCGCCGATCTTCTCGTAAGGATCGTCCAGCTCGATCTCCTTGGCGATGGAAACACCATCGTTGGTGATCGTGGGGGCGCCCCACTTCTTTTCGAGGACGACATTGCGTCCACGCGGGCCGAGGGTGACCTTAACGGCGTCGGCGAGGATGTTCAGGCCCCGCTCAAGGCCGCGGCGTGCCTCTTCATCAAATGCAATGATCTTGGCCATAACGGCAATAGTCCTTTCGGGACAGTCGTTAAGAATGAACCTCAGCTGCAGTGCCCGCGACGGACGGTTTCCTGGACGGCGGCCTCTGTATGCCTCCGCGTGGGAACCTCACTCCAGTAAGGTGTTTCTTCGCTCCTCGGCCGGTGCCGGGCGCCGCCGGCTGAACCGGCGTTGCCTTTAGCAGTCGATGCGTCAGAGTGCTAACTCAATAATTAGCACTCCCCCGGTGAGAGTGCAAGCGAAAGAGACCCCCGGGTACGCGTTTAGGGCCCGTATTCGCCGAGGGCGATCAGCCGCCGGTGCGGCCAGCGGTTTCGTGTCCGGTGGCCGTCGGAATGTTGTCGCTGCCATAGGTGAACACAGTAAAGGTGGCGGAGGTGATGTCCCCGTTGGTGTCGAACGAGATGGGACCTGACTCGCCGTCGTAATTGATGCCGCCCCCTGAGGCGAGGGCGGGCAAGCAGTCCTTGTAGGTGGTGCAGGGAGTCGCGGCCGTGGCTTGGGATTCCGCGGCGGTCCCGCCGGAGACGGCCACGAGGTTGGCAGCAATGGAGGGGCCGGCGTCGTCCTGCGCACGCGCCGCCGCCAGGGCGGCAAGGGTCACCGCATCGAACGTTTCCGCGGCATACGAGACATCCTTCAGCCCCTCGTCCACGCCCAACAGGCGGGCCTGGAAGGCGGCGCTGGGAAGCTGACCGGACACCACGGCCCTGGTGCCGTCCAGCGCCTTGGTACCGAGTTTCGATCCGTAGCGCGCGAACGCTCCATCGCTCAGCAGCAGGCTGGCCCCGGAGACGCCCGCATTGTTGAGCTCCGCCAGTGCCCCCTGCGACCCTTCACGGGCAACCACGACGACGGCATCGGGCTTCGCGGCCCCGGCTTTCCGGGCGGCGTCCCCGGCCTCGCCGGCGGCGAACCCGGCGTTGTCCAGGACCTGCAGCCCGGCACCTGAGGCGGCGTCGGCGACTGCGGCAGCAACTTCCTTGCCGTAGGTACCCTCCTGGTGGAGGATGGCGATGGTTTTGGCGCCCCCGTCTTTGGCGAGCATGGCCAGGACGGGTCCCTGCGCAACGTCCGCGGCCGTGGTCCGGAAGTAGTAGCCGCCCGACTCCACGCTGCTGAGGCCTGCGGCAGTGTTGGCGGGCGATATCAGCGGGGTCCGCGCCCGGGAGAGGACATCGATGGCCTCGGTGGCGTGGCTTGAATCGGTGGGACCGATCACCACGTCCGCTTTGTCGGAGACCAGCGCGTGGGCCTGCGCGGCAGTGTCCCCGCCGGCCTGGACGGGAAGGAGTTCCACGGGCCTGCCCTTATGGCCGCCGGCGGCATTGATTTCCCGGACGGCGAGCTGGGCCGCAGCGAGCTGGGAGGTATTGAGGAAGCTGCTGTCCCCGGCGTTGTCCAGGATCAGCCCCACGCGGAGGACTCCGTCGCCGGATGCTTCAACGGTGTCCACGCGGGCATTGCCGGTGACTCCGGAGCAGGCACTGAGGGCCAGAACGGCAGCAAGGGATGCGGCGAACACCGGTCGACGGCGGGCCGCTGGGCGGGCAGGATGCATCACTCGGCGGGCCGGACGCTTTCGGCCTGCGGGCCTTTCTCGCCCTCCCCGACTTCAAGTTCCACCCGCTGGCCCTCATCGAGCGCCCGGTAGCCTTCACCCTGGATTGCCGACCAGTGTACGAAGATATCGTCCCCGGAGCCGTCCACGGTGATGAAGCCGTAGCCCTTTTCGGCGTTGAACCATTTGACGGTTCCCAGTGCCATGGTGACCCACTCTTTCCGTTGAGACCGGAGGACCCCTGCTGTGGTGCCGCGGCGGTGACGTGCGTTGCAGGGACCGGGCAGAGGCCTGGATTTCACTCTAGCCAAAGGCTGCCCCGTCCTGCAGGCGGGCCGGCAGCGGTGGCGCTAAACGTTATTCAGGCGTGACCGCCGGCACCTTGTCCGGGATTAGCGGTAGCCCGGCCCCAGGACCACCACCAACGGCACCTGGAACTCGGTGCTTGCCACTACGGTGGGCACGCCCAGCAGGTTGGCCAGCTCGCGCGCATTGGCGGCCTGGTCCGCTCCGGAGTAGTACACCGTGCTGCCCTGCTGCGGGGCGCCGGCCCAGTTCCCCACCTGCCCCAGCGTCCAGCCTGCCGCCTTCACTGTTCCGCCCACCCGGCTGGCGAGTCCGGATGTTCCGGCGGCGTTGTAAACGGCTACCGGCTGGGTCTTGTCCAGTTCCGGCCCGGCAGACGCTGTAGCGCTGGGCTCGGGTTCCGGCTCAGTGGTGCTCTCGGCGCTGGAATCCGTGGAGGGCTGGGCCGTTGCCGACGGTTCGGATGCCTTGTCCGCAGCGGCGGAAGGCGTGGCTCCTGTGTCGGCCAGCGGCGCCTCGGATACCACCGCCGAGGCCTGGCTTTCGGTACCGCCAAGGCCCAGCTTGGGAAGGATCATGAAGGACACCAGGCCGATGGCCAAGGCAGCGAGGCCAACAGCAAGGATGGGCCACAGCCGCACGCGGGACGGTGCGGTGGCCGTCCGGTGGACACCTTGTCGCGACGCCGTCTCCGGGACCTTGTCGAATTCATCGCGGGCGTATTTGGTCATGGTGGGATGGATCCTTGCTGGTGGCTGCTGTAAAGGCGGGGCGTCCTAGGCGTCGGATCCCAGGCGCCGCGCGGTGCGTGCACGGTGGCGCGACGTACGTAGTCTACGCAATCGCTTAACCAGCATGGGATCGTGGGCCAGCGCATCTTCCCTGTCGATCAGGGCGTTCAGCACCTGGTAGTAGTGCGTTGCGGAGAGGTCGAAGAGTTCCCTGACGGCCTGTTCCTTGGCTCCGGCGTACTTCCACCACTGCCGCTCCAGGGCAAGGATCTGCTGCTCACGCTCGGTCAACGGCGAATCCTTGAGGGTGAAGTCCGCCAACAGTGAGTTGGCCTCGCCGTCTCCCCCGCCGTCCTCCGGCAGGTAACCGGTCAGTTGTTCCCGGGCCGGTTCAGCCACGGCGCACTCCTTCGCTGGTTACGGAAAATGTCTCACCCCCATGTTACGGACGAATAACAGCCTTGTCATTTGGCGTCCCGCTCCGGCCACCGGTCCCGTTCCGCACTTTTGGCGCCCTGCAAGAATGGGACGGTGGCTGAATCAGATGCGTTGTTCGAACTGGACCCTGAGCCCCTTCCCGGCGGCGGCTTCGCTGATCTTGCGCGGCAGCCGCTGGGCCAGCTTGTTGCCCCGGACTGGGCGGCCGCCCTCTCCGGCGTGGAAGCCGAACTCCGGCAGGTACTCGCTTTCCTGGGCACTGAGGAAGCGGCCGGGCACCACGTCCTCCCGGCGCCGTCGAACGTCCTGCGCGCCTTCCGCCAACCCTTGGCGGACGTCAAAGTACTGATCGTCGGGCAGGACCCCTACCCCACGCCGGGACACGCCGTCGGCCTCTCCTTCGCCGTGGACGGGCAGGTGCGGCCCATCCCCCGCAGCCTGGCCAACATCTACCGGGAACTGGAATCCGATCTTGGCCTGCCGCCGCGGATCCATGGCGACCTCTCCGCCTGGGCCGGCCAGGGCGTGCTGCTGCTGAACCGGGTCATGAGTGTCCGCGCCGGGGCGGCCGGGTCGCATCGGGGCAAAGGCTGGGAGAAGGTTACGACGGCGGCCGTCACCGCCCTCGCGGCCCGCACCTCTGCAGACGGGTCGCCCCGGCCGCTGGTTGCGGTGCTGTGGGGAAAGGACGCCGAATCGGTGCGCCCGCTGCTGGGAGGCCGGCCGGCGGTGTCCAGCGCGCATCCCAGCCCGCTGTCGGCATCGAGGGGTTTCTTCGGTTCCCGGCCTTTCAGCGGGGTGAACCGTCTGCTGCAGGAGCAGGGGGCCGGGGCCGTAACCTGGGAACTCCCCCCTTTGCCCTCGCTTAGGCTTGCCTTATGAGCACTGTTCCCGCCGCTGCCGGCGCCCCGAAAAAGAGCCGCCCCCAGGTCACCCTCACGGTGCTCAGGAGGGAGTCGCTGTCCCCCCATATGGTGCGGATTGTGGCCGGTGGTGACGGCTTCGCGGATTTCGTGAACAACGGCTTTGCTGACCGGTACATTAAGATCATCTTCCCGCAGCCCGGCGTGGAATACCCGGGCTCCTTTGACCTGGCCACCATCCGCGAAACCATGCCGCGGGAGCAGTGGCCCACCACCCGCACCTACACCATCCGCCGGGTCGATCCTGGGGCACGCGAGCTTTCCATCGACTTCGTGGTCCACGGGGATGAGGGGCTGGCCGGTCCGTGGGCGGCTGCTGCGGAACCCGGCGACCCCCTGACGTTCACCGGCCCCGGGGGCGCGTACAACCCCAATCCGGACGCGGACTGGTACCTGTTCGCCGGTGACGAGGCCGCATTGCCGGCCATTGCAGCGAGCCTGGAAGCCCTCCCTGCGGACGCCACGGGGCTGGCGTTCGTTGAAGTGGATACCGAGGCCGACATCCAGCCCGTTTCCGCCCCGGCCGGAGTGCGGGTCCAGTGGCTGGCCCGAAACGGGGAACCGGCCGGTGCCAGCCGCTTGCTCGTGGACGCCGTGGCCAACGCGGAATGGCCTTCCGGGACGGTGGACGTCTTTGCCCATGGAGAGCGCGGCTACATGAAGGCGCTGCGGGATGTCTTCTTCGCCCAGCGCGGACTTGAGCGCAGCCAGGTATCGCTGTCCGGCTACTGGGCCCAGGGCCGGGTGGAGGATGTCTTCCAGGCGGAAAAGAAGCTCCCCGTAGGAAAGATTTAGCGGCACAACCCGGCGCGAAGCGAGAAACAAAAGCGCGCCCCGGGCAGGAGCCCGGGGCGCGCTTTTCTGGTCTGTCCGGAGCCTAACGGCGCCGGGCGCGCCGGCGTTCGTTGCTGGCCAGGCTGCGGGTGAACGGGCGGGCCAGGGTGTCGCCCAGGACGATGCCGCCCGCGGTACCCAGCACGATGGCTCCGGCGCTGAGCATCCCGCCGGCTCCGAGCAGGATTTCCGATTCCTCGATGGTGAGCACGTACATGGACCGGAAGATCGTCAGGCCAGGCAGCAGGATCAGCGCTGCGGGGACTGCCACCACCAGCTGCGGAGCTCCCATGCGCAGAGCCAGCACCCGGGCCAGCAGGCCGATCACCACGGCCGCCAGGGCGGGCGCGAACCGGTCACCGATGCCCAGCAGGCCGCCGCCCAGCAGCACCAGGTAGCCGATGACTCCCACGGCCGCGGTAGGCAGCAGCAGCTGCCAGCTGGTCTGCTCGGTGATGCCGATCGCCATGACGGCCACCGCCACGAAGATGATGAGGACCCACAGGTCGTAGGCGGGCGGGAACGTTTCGGTGACGTCGATCCGCTGCGCCCCGGTCAGCTCGCCCACCACGAAGGCGACGGCGATGCCCGCCACGATGGCACCGAACGTCAGGAGCGTTGAAAGGAACCGTCCGGCCGCCGTGACGGGGAAGCCGTTAATGGCATCCTGCACCGAGGACACCAGGCGGCCTGTGGGCAGCAGCAGGAGGATGCCGCCCACCACCACAATCGCCGGTGACTTGGTGAGGCCGAACTGCCAGAGCAGCAGCGCCAGCTGGGTGACCACGAAGGAACAGCTCGCCGTGATGAAGAAGTCAGGGACGCGCCAGCGTCCCAGCTGGCGGGCCAGGAGGCTGATGCCGATGTTGGCTGCGAAGGCGATGAGGGACGATACCGGCCCGCCGCCGAGTACGCCGACGAACACGGCCGCGAAGACACCGAAGGCCGAGGTAACCATCCACCGCGGAAACGGCTTGGGGCTGGTGATGATTTCGTTAAGCCGCCTGATGGCCTCGTCGCGGCCTACTCCCCCGGCCACGATGTCTGTGACCAGCTGGTGCACCCTGGCCAGGCCGGCGTAGTTGTTGGTCCAGGACCGGACCACGCGCAGCAGTGCGATGGGCGGCTGGTCCTTGGGGGCGTAGTTGATGCCGACGGACTGGTTGGTGATGTCCACCTCGACGTACTTCAAACCCAGCGCAGCCGTGACGGCGATAATGCTGGTCTCCACTTCGAGGGCGCCTGCGCCGTAGCGGAACATGGTTTCAGCGAGGTGGAGGACGAAGTCCAGGGTCTTGCGGGCGGACGCATCCACGCCGCTGACCTGGATGGTGGGGTTGGCGTACGGGCTGCCGGTCAGCCTGTCCACGATGCTCATCGGCGCTGTGGGAGGGTTCTCCCCCTGGACGAGCCGGCGCAGCATCTTCTTCGCGGCAGCGTTCTGGCGGACCTGGGCGGCCGTCAGCGGTTCGGTTTTGGGCAGGGCTTCGGTGCGGGGCAACGGCCTGGCCGGCCCCGTGGGCGGGCGGTCCTTGGCGCCGGTTGGTTGAGCTTTTGGATGATCGCGCCGGTCGGCCATGATCTCCTCCTCCCTGGTGCGCTGGTGTGGTGCGCTGGTGCGGATATGTGGGTCAGGCGCGCTTAATCGGAAGCTTGCCCAGCAAAGTGCGGGCAGCGCCGGCGGCGCTCCTGGCCAGCCTGTTGGCGTGGAAGGCTGCGGGACGGACGGGCATCACAAAGTCGCCCACGAGTTGGACCACTTCACCGCCGAAGCCCTTCTTGAATTCGTAACCGCCGTGGCCTTCCTGGTCCTGCCCGGAGATGCCAAACGTTCCGTAGAAGTTGTACCTCGGGTAGCCCTTCTCGAGGGCGTGCAGCATCATGCCCCAGTACAGCGAGGTGGCGCCGTTGAAGTAGATGTAGTCCTGCACGGTGCCGCCGATGACGCACACCACTTCGTCGCCGTAGCAGACGAAGTGGATGGCGGCCACGGTGGCCACACCCACGGAGTCCGGGAAGCGTTCGATGTCCTTGAGGCTGCGCTCGTAGCTGTCCACCAAATCCTGGACCACTTTGAGCCGGTTAGCCTTCTTCTTGCTGCCCGTCTCCTCGACCTCGCGCCGAAGCCCGGCGGCCGTGGCCGATTCGGCGTCGAGCCGTTCGGTGATGGACTTGCGGTAGGCCGGGATGTCGATCTTGGCCATCATCAGCTTGGTGAACTCCGGCGAGGTGGTGCGGAGCAGGTTCTCGTAGTACTCCCGTTCCCGGTAGACGAAGCCCTTCTCGTCCCCGGCCCGGCTCAGCGCGCCGTAAAAGTCGTCCAGGGTTTCCAGCGTGGCCTGCTCCAGGAACACACCGTTCTTTTCGGCCTTGCGGATGGCTTTTCGGGTGCGGTAGCTGGTGCCCATGATCAGCTCTTCCGGGTCCGCGATGCCCTGAAGGTTCTTGACGAACATCCAGTTAACGTTTACGAAGTTCATCTCCAGGCCCTGGTGCCGGAATCCCAGGCCGCCGAGCCGCGCCACCAGCGGCCGGTTGTCAGTGGTTTCCGGGTGCTCGGCGCCGTCCTCGTCGCGGGCAATGTACTTCAGGTTCGGTGAGAGCCGCAGTTCGGCAGCCTTGCGCTTGGCAGCGCGCTTGCGGAGAAGTACGACGACGTCACGCACCAGGGCAGGGTCCGTGTAGTCCATCAGGGGTCCCTTGGCGCATTCGCACACGGTGTACCCGAGCCGGGTGGTGGTGAAGTTCAGTTTCCCGGCGGCCACGAGTTCTCCGTTGCGGCGGACACCGAACAGTTCCACCTGCTGTCCGCGGGCGCGCTGGAAGCGGGTGAAATCGGCCGACTGCAGGAAGCTGTTTTGCGGATGTTTGACGGCGAAGGCCTCAAACTCGTCGTCGCTGAGGACCGTGTATTCGGGAGCGGTGGTGGTGGAAACCTGGTTCAAGGGATTACCTTCTCTGGAACTTGTCGCGGGCCTGCCTGGCAGGTGCTGGGGCGGGAGCGTCGTCGTCCGTGCCGTGGGGGTACCGGGCAGCGGACCGGCGGGTGGTGGTCAGTAGAACTGCTGGCCGGTGCGCGCCGTTTCAATGCGGCGGAACACCCGCTCACCGCCCTTGACCCACAACCGGTGCCGGAGGGGTGAAAGAACGTAGTCGTGGCACCCCACAAAGTCCGTGACGGTCTTGGTGAAGCTGGTCTTGAACATCCCCATGCCGTAAAGGTTGTGGCTCTTGTCCTTGATCCGGGATGCGGGTGGTGTGCCGCAGAAGTCGTATTCGGTGCAGCCCAGTTCCTGCATCCTCCGGATGGCGGACCACTGGACCAGGTGGGAATCGCCGTACTGTTTGCGGTTTTGCGTGGAGCCGCCGTCCTTGTAGGTTGCCTTGGCACCGTAGTTGATGACGAATGCACCGACGCTGGGCTTTCCGTCTTCATAGGTGAAGAAGAAGTTGCCCTGGCCACGGTTGCAGAATTCGTCCCAGAACTGCGCGTAGTACTCGTAGCTGCGCAGGGGCATGGATCCCTTGGCCTTTACGGTGTCGGCCATGAGGTCATAGAGGGCACGGTAGGTTTCCGGCCCTGCTTCACGGCGCACTACCTCGCAGCCTTCCCGTTCGGCGCGCCGGACGGCGTTGCGGGCGCGGGAGGAGATGGCCTTGAGGACTTCTTCGTCAGTGCCGGAGATGTCCAGCAGCGCCGTGGAATCGTTGGACTGGATGTTGGGGGCTTTGGCCAGGCCGGCCGCGGCCAGCGTGGCGCGGGCGGCATCGGAATCCACGATGTCCGGCTCGATCTTGATGGTGAACACGTTGAGCTTCCGCTCACGGACCAGGGCGGCACAGGACTCCAAGGCCGCTTTGAGGTGGCCGGCGTCGGCGAGGTCGGGGCCCTTGATGAGGTACCAGAGCCGTCCCAGCAGCGGGACGGCTTTCTCCAGGACCAGGTTGTAACTGGCGGTTTCGCCGTTCTCCAGCACCAGGAAGCGGACCTTCCAGCCGCTGCCGTTCTTCACGGACGCGTAGGCCGCCGACTGCAGCATATTGCCACCGTTGGGGTTGGCCGTGACGTGCTTGTCCCAGTTTTCAATTTCCTCGGCTGTGGCAAAACGTGCGGTGAATTCTGGCAAGGGGGTCGTGTCCAATCGGGGTTGATGCTCGGTGCTGCTGTTGCCGTTCCTGCGCGGACATGCAGCCTCAAGTCTAAAGCCTGTGGCGGCACGGGCCGTGCCCCGGGGACCCGCCCGGGGCTCTGACAGGCGGCCGTCCGGCAGGCCCAGGACGCCGCCGCGCGCCTGCCTTGACTCGCGCACCGCCATTCGCAAGGGTGGTGAGATGGAGCCAAACACGGGACAGTCCACCTTGCCGTCGGAGCGAAAGTCCAGCCCGTACCGGCCGGCGGTCCAGGTGGCCGGACTGGCGGGTTTCCTGGTGGCGTCATTCCTGGTGGCGGGCCTTGGCGGACTCGCTTCCACCAGCAACGTCGACGGTTGGTACGCCACAGCGGAGAAGGCGCCCTGGACGCCGCCGAACTTTGTGTTCGGCCCCGTGTGGACCCTGTTGTACACGGCCATGGCCGTGGCCGCCTGGCTGGTGTGGCGCAAGCGCACCGGGCGCACGCGTCCGGCCATGATTGCCTATGCCGTCCAACTGGTCCTTAACCTCGCCTGGACCCCGATGTTTTTCGGTCTCTACCCCACGCTGGGAACGCCGGCGCTGTGGCTGGCCCTGGTGATCATCCTGGCGCTGATCGTCGCCGTCGTCGCCACCATCCTGTATTTCGGGCCCATCAGCCGCACAGCGGGGTTGCTGCTGCTGCCCTATGTGGCATGGCTGGTGTACGCCTCAACGCTGAATGTGTGGGCGGCCATCAACAATTAGCGTCTGCCGAACCGCAGCGGGCCCGGGCCATGACGGACCGGGCCCTGGATCAGCATTCGACGACGTTGACGGCGAGGCCGCCCATGGCGGTTTCTTTGTATTTGGAGGACATGTCCTTGCCGGTTTCGCGCATGGTGATGATGACTTCGTCGAGGGAGACCCGGTGGGTGCCGTCGCCCCAGAGCGCCATTTTCGCCGCGTTGATGGCCTTGGCCGCGGCGATCGCGTTCCGCTCGATGCACGGGACCTGCACCAGCCCGCCGATCGGATCACACGTCAGGCCCAGGTTGTGTTCCATCGCGATTTCCGCGGCGTTCTCCACCTGCGCCGGGGTGCCGCCCATGACCTCAGCAAGGCCCGCCGCCGCCATCGACGACGCCGAACCGACCTCGCCCTGGCAGCCCACCTCGGCACCGGAAATGGACGCCTGTTCCTTGTAAAGCACCCCCACGGCACCGGCGGCGAGCAGGAACCTGGCCACCACACCGTCGCGGTCCTCCTGCGTGGCCTGGTCCATGCCCGGGGCGAAATGCAGCGCGTAGTACAGGACCGCGGGAATGATCCCGGCCGCCCCGTTCGTGGGGGCCGTGACTACACGCCCGCCGGAGGCGTTCTCCTCGTTCACGGCCAAGGCCACCAGGTTCACCCACTCCTGCCAGTACCTCGGGTCATGGAAATCCTGGTCCGCAAAGTCCAGGTCCTGGCTGTCCACGCCCGGGCGGGCGCATTCCTTCTTCAACCGGTCGAACCAGTCCGGGGCGCGGCGGCGGACCTTCAACCCGCCCGGCAGCACCCCCTCACGCTTGAGCGAGGTCGCCACACACGCCTCCATCACGGACCAGATATGCAGCAGCCCCGCCCGGATCTCCTCCTCGGTCCGGGAGGACTTCTCGTTGACCAGCATCACATCACTGATCCCCAACCCGGTGTCCGCGCAGTGCTTCAGGAGTTCCGCGGCGGTCCGGAACGGCAGCGGCAGCTCCTTCTTGGACTCATCGAGTTCCTGCTGCGCGGCGTCCTCCTCGCCCTCACGGACAATGAACCCGCCGCCCACGGAGAAGAACGTCGCCGCGTGCAGCACCGCCCCGTCCGCGTCCGTCACGGTGAACGTCATCCCGTTCGTGTGCCGCGGCAACACCGTCAACGGACGCAACACCATGTCCTTCACCCCATACGGCAGCGTCACGCCTTCCCCGCCGCCGGCCCCGGCCAGGTGCAGCGTCCCGGTCTCGGCGATCGCAGCCAGCCGCTCCTCCACCTCCACCGGCAGGATCTTTTCGGGGTGATACCCCTCCACGCCCAGCAGGACCGCCGTCATCGTCCCGTGCCCATGCCCCGTCGCCGCCAACGACCCATACAGATCCACCCGCAACGAAGCCACCCGGGACAACACCCCGGCACCCCTCAACTCCTCCGCAAACACCGCAGCAGCCCGCATCGGCCCCACAGTATGAGAACTCGACGGCCCAATACCGATCGAAAACAGATCAAAAACACCAACAGCCATGACGTCCTACTTGGTGCGCTTGTAGAACGGCAGCTCGACCACTTCGAAGGGTTCGGCCTTGCCGCGAAGGTCGACGTCGAGGGCTGTTCCGGGGGCGGCGTGTTTGACGTCGACGTAGGCCAGCGCCACCGGGTAGCCGAGGGTGGGCGAAGGCTGTCCGGAGGTGACTTCGCCCACCGCTGCCCCGTCCTTGAGGACCGGGTAGTGGGCACGGCCGGCACGGCGGCCCAGGCCCTTCAGGCCCACCAGGCGGCGGCCGGTGGTTGAGCCTGCGCCGGCCTCTCTCTTTTCTGCCAGCGCTGCTTTGCCCACGAAGTCGCCTTCCTTGGACAGCGCGACGACGGGACCGAGTCCGGCGGAGTACGGGTCGCCCTGCAGGGAGAGTTCGTTGCCGTACAGGGGCATCCCGGCTTCCAGGCGGAGCGAATCCCGGCATGCGAGGCCCGCCGGAGTGAGCTCTCCGTCGTCGGCCACTGCGAGGAGTGCCTGCCAGAGTCCGACGGCGTCATCGTTGGGCACGAAGATCTCGAAGCCGTCTTCGCCGGTGTAGCCGGTGCGGGCCAGTAGGAGGGTGAGGCCGGCCCCGTTGACCAGGAACGGGACTTCCACCGCGGCGTAGTACTTAAGCCCGGTAACGTCTGCATGCTGTGCCGCGGGGACCAGCCGGAGCAGGAGGTCCTGCGCCTTGGGTCCCTGGACTGCGATGAGCGACGTTTCCGCGGAGGCGTCCTGCACCATCACGCCGAACCCGACGGCCCGCTCCTGCAGAGCGGCGGCCACCACTGTGGCATTACCTGCGTTGGGGACCACCAGGAAGACGTCGGTGCCGTCCGGCGCGGCAGGGCGGCGGTACGTGATCAGGTCATCGATGATGCCGCCGTCGGTGTCGCAGATCAGCGAGTATTTTGCTTTGCCCACGGCCATGGCGGAGATCCTCCCTGCCAGGGCATAGTCCAGGAACGCTGCGGCGTCCGGGCCGGTGACCCAGACTTCGCCCATGTGGGAGAGGTCGAACAGGCCAGCCGCGTTGCGCACGGCATGGTGTTCAGCAAGCTCCGAGCTGTACTTCAGCGGCATCTGCCACCCGCCGAAGTCCGTGAACGAAGCCCCAAGCTTCTGGTGCTCGTCGTGAAGCGCGGTGTATTTCTCGGTCATGGCGCCGGTCCTTAGTTTTCGAAGTCTTCCAGCGGCGGGCAGGAGCAGATGAGGTTCCTGTCACCTGCAGCGCCGTCGATCCGTCCCACGGGCGGGAAGTACTTGTCCTGCTTGTGGTGGGCAGGGAACGCTGCCTGCTCCCGCGGGTAGGCGCGGTCCCAGTCGGAGCTGACCACGGCGGCGGCCGTGTGGGGTGCGCGGCGCAGGGGTGAATCAGCCACGGCAAAGTCGCCGTTGGCCACCTGGTCGATTTCCTTGCGGATGCTGATCATGGCCTCGATGAAGCGGTCGATCTCAGCGAGGTCCTCGGACTCGGTGGGCTCCACCATCAGCGTGCCCGCGACAGGGAACGAAAGGGTGGGGGCGTGGAAGCCGAAGTCGATCAGCCGCTTGGCCACGTCCTCAGCAGTGACGCCGGTGCGGGCGGTGAGTTCGCGCAGGTCAAGGATGCACTCGTGCGCCACCAGGCCGCCCTCACCGGTGTACAGGACCGGGAAGAACTCGTTCAGCCGGGCAGCGACATAGTTCGCGGCCAGCAGCGCGGACTTGGTGGCCTCGGTCAGGCCCTCACCGCCCATCAGCTTCACGTACGCCCAGGAGATCGGCAGCACCCCTGCAGAGCCGAACCGGGACGCGGAAATCGCCACGCCGTGGCCCTCCTCATGCGCGGCTTTATTCGCATCGCCCGGCATGAAGGGGGCCAGGTGAGCCTTGGCCGCGACCGGGCCGACGCCGGGCCCGCCGCCGCCGTGCGGGATGCAGAAGGTCTTGTGCAGGTTCAGGTGCGAGACGTCGCCGCCGAACTGGCCCGGCTGGGCCAGCCCCACCAAGGCGTTAAGGTTGGCGCCGTCGATGTAGACCTGGCCGCCGGCAGCATGCACAGCATCACAGACTTCGCGGACATCACCGTCATAGACACCGTGGGTGGACGGGTAGGTGATCATGATGCAGGACAGGACATCCCGGTTCGCCTCGATCTTGGCCGTCAGGTCGGCGTGGTCGATGGTCCCGTCAGCAGCTGTGGCAACCACCACCACCTTCATGCCGGCCAGCACCGCGGAGGCGGCATTGGTGCCGTGCGCCGAGGCCGGGATCAGGCAGACGTTGCGCTGCTGATCGCCGCGGGAATGGTGGTAGCCGCGGATCGCCAGCAGGCCGGCGAGTTCGCCCTGCGATCCCGCGTTGGGCTGGATGGACACCTGGTCGTAGCCGGTGATAGTGGCGAGGTCCGCTTCCAGCCCGGTGATCAGCTCACGCCAGCCCTCGGTCTGGGAGTCCGGGGCGAACGGGTGGATGGAGGCGAACTCCGGCCAGGAGATGGCTTCCATCTCGGCCGTGGCGTTCAGCTTCATGGTGCAGGACCCCAGCGGGATCATAGTGCGGTCCAGCGCCAGGTCACGGTCCGAGAGCTTGCGGATGTAACGCAGGAGCTGGGTTTCGGACCGGTGCGTGTTGAACACCGGGTGCTCCAGGTAACCGGAGGACCGCTCCACCCCGGCGTCCAGTGCGAAGTTCCCGTCGTTGGCGACGGAATTCCCGGCAACGGAGGCGCCAAAGACGTCGGCAACCTCGGCGACGACGGCCGCCGTCGTGGTTTCATCAAGCGAAATGCCCACCGTGTCCGCATCGATGGAGCGCAGGTTATAGCCGTGCACCTCAGCAGCGGCAATAATGCCGGCAGCGCGGCCGGGAACCCGAACGGTAACGGTGTCGAAGAAGCTCGTGTGCAGCACGTCTACTCCGGCGGCAGCGAGGGACGCCGCCAGGGTGCGGGCGTGGGCGTGCGCCGTTTCCGCGATCGCTTTCAGCCCGTCCGGGCCGTGGTAGACGGCGTACATGGAGGACACGATGGCCAGCAGCGCCTGGGCGGTGCAGATGTTGGACGTGGCCTTCTCGCGGCGGATGTGCTGCTCGCGGGTCTGCAGGGCCAGGCGGTAGGCGGGCACTCCGGCGTCGTCCTTCGAGACTCCCACCAGGCGGCCCGGCAGCGAGCGCTCCAGCCCCTTGCGGACGGCCATGTACGCGGCGTGCGGGCCGCCGAAGAACAGCGGCACGCCGAAACGCTGGGTGGAGCCGACGGCGATGTCCGCGCCCTGCTCGCCCGGAGGAGTGATCAGCGTCAGCGCCAGGAGGTCAGCGGCCACTGTGACCAGCGCACCGCGTTCCTTGGCTGCGGCGATGGCATCTGCCTGGTTGAAGACGCGGCCCGAGGCGCCGGGCTGCTGGAGCACGATGCCGTTAATGTCACCGTCAGGCAGCCCCTGGGACAAGTCGGCCACCTCCACCTCGAAGCCGAGCGCCTCAGCACGGCCCTTGACGATGGCAATGGTCTGCGGCAGCACGTCGATGTCCAGGACCGTCTTGCCGTCCACGGCAGGCTTGGCCTTGTTCGCTCGGCGCATCAGCAGGACTGCCTCGGCCACCGCCGTCGCTTCGTCCAGCAGGGACGCGTTGGCAATCGGCAGGCCCACCAGGTCCTGGACCATGGTCTGGAAGTTCAGCAGGGCCTCCAGCCGGCCCTGGGAGATCTCGGGCTGGTAGGGCGTGTAGGCGGTGTACCAGGCCGGTGCCTCAAGGATGTTGCGGCGGATCACGGCGGGGGTGATGGTGTCGTAGTAGCCCTGGCCGATCATCTGCACGGCGGTCTTGTTCTTGCCCGCCAGCCGGCGCAGCTCGGTCAGGACCTCAACCTCGCTGAGGGCGTCCTGCAGCTTCAGTGCCGTTTCCTGGCGGATGACCTGGGGAACGGCGGTATCGACCAGGGAGTCAACGCTGTCGTAGCCGACAGCCTTAAGCATGGTGTCGACGTGGTCCTGGCGCCGGGCGCCGATGTGGCGGTCGACGAAAGTGGTGGAGGTTGAACTAACCGTCACGGGGGAACTCCAGATACTCAGGCGGCGCAGGGTACGCCACAGCGATTCGGGTCCCTCCCCGCTCTGTATTGGACCTGAGAGTTTCCACGGCGCCTGCATGGACAGGACCCGCTTGCACCGTCGGTGAGCACAACGGTCCGGCAGCCGATCACGGGTGCCTGGACGGCCTGCTGCTTTCCAGAGGTGCCTCGCCGCGGCGGTACAGGGGCCTGCGAGATTCCTGGGGAGGATTTGCTCCTACGGCGCCTGCCGAACGTTGTGGCAGGACTCTCCCGCCGCAGATCAAAGGCTATTCAATTGGATGTGTTCGCGGGGCCGTCAGGTGATAGCTCCCACAACACTTAATTCTCCTACGCCACGGCTCCCGGGGCAAATGTCCTGCTACCGCCGGAGCCGCTCCAGTGCTGCCAGCAATTCGTCCACATCTGCGGCTGCGCCGCCTTCGGGGACCGGGCCAACGGAGAGCATGGCGTTGAAGTAGAGGCCGTCCCCCATATACAGCACGGCCTTGGCCAGGGCCGGCCCCACGTCGGCGGCGATTTCGTCGAGCCACCGCTGCTGGATCGCAGCGAAACGTCGGCGGGTTTCTTCATGCGCCACCTCCGCCAGCCTGGTGGCGGCGACGATGGCCCGGTCCAAGGGAGTGTCTCCCCACACCGAGGACCTGATGAAGTAGGCTGCCGCGCCTTCCGGGGCGGCGGCCATGGCATCGGCGTCTTCTCCGGCGAACGCGTCCAACTGGTCCAGGAGCGCCTGAATCAGGGCTTCCTTGTTTGGAAAGTGGTAGAGGAGACCGCCCTTGGAAACGCCGGCCTTGCGGGCTACGGCGTCCAGGGTGGCGGCGCGCTCCCCCACCTCAATCAGCAGGGTGGCGAAGGAGTCAAGGACAGCTTCGCGGGCGACTGGCTTTCGGGGCATGCCATCCATCATGCCCTCCCAGGGTGCCGGAGGCTCAACTCAACCCCGGTTCTAAACTGTACCGTCTGGACGGTATAGTTAGTCCATGACCACCTCGACGCACCCCGCCGAACCCCAGCTCCAGGGACCCACTGCTCCACGGGCACCCTGGCGCGACTGGCTGGCCCTCGCGCTGCTGATGTTCCCCGTACTGCTGGTGGCCGTGGACAACACGGCACTGACGTTCGCCCTGCCCGCGATCGCCCAGTCCCTGAACCCTTCCGGGGTGCAGCTGCTCTGGATCGTGGACGCCTACCCCCTGGTCCTGGCGGGGCTGCTGGTGTGCATGGGCAGCCTCGGCGACAGGATCGGCCGGCGGCGGCTGCTCCTCACCGGCAGCCTGGGCTTTGCGGCGCTCTCGGCCGCCACGGCGTTCGCGCCAACGGCGGAATGGCTGATCGCGGGACGAGCCGCCCTTGGCTTCTTTGGCGCCATGCTGATGCCCTCCACCCTCTCGCTCATCCGCAACATCTTTGCGGAGCCCAACCGCCGCCGGTTGGCCGTGGCCATCTGGGCCGCCGGGTTCTCCGGCGGGGCCGCCCTGGGTCCGATCTTCGGCGGCTGGCTGGTGGAGCACTACTGGTGGGGCGCAGTCTTCCTGGTGGCAGTGCCGCTCATGTTGCCGCTGATCGCCCTGGGTCCGGCGCTGATCCCGGAATCGAAGAATCCGGAACCGGGGAAGGTGGACATTCCCAGCATCGCCCTGTCCCTGCTGGTGATGGTGCCGCTGGTCTACGGCATCAAGGAAGTTGCTACGGAAGGATTGTCCGGCACCGGCCTTGGTGCCATGGCCTTCGGCCTGGCCATGGCAGTGGTCTTTGTCCGCCGGCAGCTCCGGCTGCCGCACCCCCTGCTGGACATGTCCCTCTTCCGCAACCGGGTGTTCAGCATGGCCATCACCGCAAACGTCCTGGCCCTGTTTTCCTTCAACGGATTCATCCTTTTCCTGGCCCAGCACCTGCAGCTGCTTGAAGGAATGTCGCCGTCCGCGGCAGGCGTCGCCATGATCCCCGCCCTGATTGCCACGGTGGTGGCAGGACTGGTGGTGGTGCCGCTGGTCCGGAAGGTGCGCCCCGGCTTCGTGGTTGGCGCGGGCCTGGCGTTCAGCGCCGCAGGATACAGCCTGGTGACGTTCGGGAACCACGACGGCGGGCCCACACTGCTGCTGGCAGCGTTGCTGATCCTTGCGCTGGGCGTGGGGACGGCTGAAACCATCTCCAACGACCTCATCCTCGGTGCGGCGCCGGCACACAAGTCAGGTGCCGCGGCCGCCATCTCGGAGACCGGGTATGAGGTGGGGGCGCTGCTGGGGACGGCCGTACTGGGCTCCATCCTCACGGCTTCCTACCAGCACAACCTGCACCTCCCGGCAGCCGTGGACAGCACCGCCACGGAAGCGGCCCGCCACAGCGCCGGCGAAACACTGGCAGGCGCCATGGACCTCGCGGCCGCACTTCCGGCCCCGCTGGCCGATACCGTCCGCCAGTCCGCGGCTGCCGCCTTCGATTCCGGCGTGCATGTGACCGCGGCGATTGGGCTGGTCCTGATGGCAACAGCGGCAGCCTGTGCCGCCGTCGTACTTCGCAAGGTGCCCAAGGCCTCGTAGCAGCATCGCGGCTCGTGTCAGCGCATAGGCCTCAACGGCAAAGGCGCCCGGCGCCGGAGTTCAACCTCCGGTACCGGGCGCCTTATGCGTACTGCAATGGCAGCCCGCTCCTACTTTTCGTCAGGGGCGGTGACGCTGGCTGTCGGCTTGAGCGTCTCGGCGTTCACCATCCAGGCGAACTGCTCCAGCTTGGCGATGAATTCGTGCAGCAGGTCGGCGCTGGTGGGATCTTCCTCATCCACCTCGTCATGGACCTTGCGCATGGTGCCCACCGCAGCCTCCATGGCTGCAACGATCCGCTCAATGGCGTCCTTGGTGCTGATCAGGCCTTCAGGAAACTCCGCCAGGGCGGTCGACTTCGACACGGTGGAGCTGCGGCCGTCAGGCAGGGCATGGAGGGCACGCATGCGTTCGGCGGTGTCATCGGCGAACTGGCGGGCGGCGTCCACGATTTCATCCAGCTGCAGGTGGAGGTCCCGGAAGTTGGTGCCCACAATGTTCCAGTGCGCCTGCTTGCCCTGGATGTGCAGCTCGATCAGGTCGGCGAGAACGGCCTGCAGGTTGTTGGTCAGGGTCGGTGAAGCTTTCATGGGAGTCCTCCTCGATTGGTCCAGTAACTTCGAAACTATCAGCGCCCGCGCCACCCGGCATGGGTCGGAGCAGATATTTCTCAGTGAGCTTACTAATTTTGCTGCGCAGTCATAAACGAACGTGATTCATATTTACTCTTGCGCGACGGCCGTCACACCTCCATACTAAATGAACGCCATTCATATAGTGACCCCGGTCATAAGCTTCCAGAAAGCGGTGCCATGACAGAAGCACTCCGCACCAGCTCCACCACCGCGCGGGGCCAGCAATTGCCCGGCAGCGGCGACATTACCGCCAAGGGCCTGAAAGGCGGGCAACTGGGGCTCCTCGCCGTCGTCGTCCTGGGAATTTCCACGATTGCCCCCGCCTACACCCTGACCAGCGCACTGGGACCCACCGTCAATGAAGCCGGACTCCAGCTGCCCGTGATTTTCCTGATCGGTTTCATTCCCATGATCCTGGTCTCGCTGGCCTACCGGGAACTCAACGCCGATTCACCGGACAGCGGCACCACCTTTACCTGGGTCAGCAAAGCGTTCGGCCCCTGGGTCGGCTGGATGGGCGGATGGGGGCTCCTGGCGGCCAACATCATAGTGCTGTCCAACCTCGCCGGCGTCGCCGTCGATTTCTTCTACCTCTTCCTGTCCCAGCTCACGGGCTCACCGGAACTGGCGGACCTGGCCGACAACAAGGCCCTGAACGTCCTGACCTGCCTGGTGTTCGTCGCCCTCGCCGTCTGGGTCAGCTACCGCGGCCTGCACACCACCAAGGTGGTGCAGTACGGCCTGGTGGGATTCCAGCTGCTGGTGCTTGGCCTGTTCGTCGCGATGGCCTTCGCCAACTGGTCCACCTCGGAGACCGCCATCCCCTTCAGCTGGGAATGGTTCGACGTCACCAGGATAGAGACCTTCGGCCAGGTGGCCGCTGGAATATCCCTCTCCATCTTCGTGTACTGGGGCTGGGACGTCTGCCTCACCGTGAACGAGGAAACAGCCAACGGCAAGAAAACGGCCGGCGTGGCCGGCACCCTGACGGCCGTCATTGTCCTGGCCATCTACCTGCTGGTGAGCATCGCCACCATGATGTTCGCCGGCGTCGGCGATACCGGCAACGGGCTTAACAACGCAGAGAATCACGAGAACATCTTCACCGCGCTGGCCTCCCCCATCATGGGCCCCTTCGCCATCCTGATGTCCCTCGCAGTGCTCTCCAGCTCGGCCGCGTCCCTGCAGTCCACGTTCATGTCCCCGTCCCGCAGCCTCCTGGCGATGGCCCACTATGGGGCCCTTCCTGAACCCTTCAGCCGGGTCAGCCGGAAATTCGCGACGCCGGGCTTCGCCACCATCGCTGCCGGCGTCATGTCCGCGGGGTTCTACGCCGTGATGCATGTGGTCAGCGAGAACGTCCTCAATGACACCATCCTGGCCCTGGGCCTGATGATCTGCTTCTACTACGGACTGACGGCCCTCGCCTGCGCCTGGTACTTCCGGCACAGCCTCTTCACCAGCGTCCGCCATTTCGTGTTGCGGCTGCTGTGCCCGGTGCTGGGCGGCGTGGGCCTGTTCGTCGTGTTCTTCCAGACCGCCGTAGACAGCCTGGCACCCGAGTTCGGCAGCGGTTCCGAGATCTTCGGTGTGGGACTGGTGTTCATCCTCGGCGTCGGCATCCTGGCGCTCGGCGCGGTGTTCATGCTGATCATGGCCCGGGTACGCCCAGCCTTCTTCCGCGGCGAAACGCTCCGGAAAGACACCCCGGCACTGGTGGTCCCGGAGTAAAGACGACTGCACAGTACAGAAAAGGTGCCGTTCCCGACAACGCGGGGACGGCACCTTTCCTGTTTGACGACGGCGGCTGTCACCAGAAGTGCGCCACATCCACCACCAGCCGGGAGCCTGAGCCCGGCCCGTCCAGCGTGAAGACACGGAACGGAAGACGGGCGCGGACGCCTACGCCGAGCGTGCTCTGGCCCTCAAAGCTTCCTGCCCAGACCACCTGGCGGAAGGTCTGGTAACCGGAGACGTTGGCGAGCTCCACCTGGTCGGCGGGGGTGTACGTTGGCGTGTAGTCCACGTCGTAGGCCGGCGCCCGGACAACCACCTGCAGGCGGGCGCCGCCCCGGACATCGACCGGTTTGCCGGAACCGTCCTGTGTAATTTGCCCGACGTAGCGGACGGAGTAGCCGGGAGCCGGGCCGCTGCCCAGGTCAACCACCAGCCGGTCGAAGCAGTAGTGCTGTCCGGTGCGGACATTGGTGACGGGCGCGCCGCTCATCGAGCCGTCCGTCTTCATTAACGAGCCCCATGCGAGCCCGCAATACGAGGTGGTTGCCGAGGCAGGCCCCGGAACCAGCAATCCCAGTCCAACGGCCACAAGGATGGCCGTGAACCAGATGGAGAGTTTTTTCATTGTGGTGCCACCCAAGGAAGGAGCGATTGGATAGCTCCAGATTAGGACGGCAGGAACGGTGAAACGAGGCCTGTGGCCGCTTCGGGGCGCAACCGTTAACCAGCCGCCCGCCGCATTAAGGCCGCATAAAACAGGGGCCGATTCGGGGCCTCTCTTAACCCGTTCGGCACCGTTCCTGCACCTGCCCGTTACCGCCTATAACGGTTGCCCGCGGCGTACAAAAAAGCGCCGGTCACCCCCGTGGGGCAGCCGGCGCTGAAACCTGGTTGAAGCTCAGCCTTCGCAGTCACGGCAGTACTTGAGGCCGTTCTTTTCGAGGGCAACCTGGGACCGGTGGCGGACCAGGAAGCACGAGGAGCACGTGAATTCGTCGGACTGCTCCGGAACCACAACAACTGTCAGTTCCTCGTTGGAGAGGTCGGCGCCGGGCAGGTCAATGCCTTCAGCGGTGTCATTCTCTTCGAGATCGATGACGGCGGTCTGCGCGTTGCCGCCGCGGGACGCCTGGAGGGCCTCAAGCGAGTCAGCGGGAGACTCTTCCTCCTGCTTGCGTGGAGCATCGTAATCGGTAGCCATAGCGTGTTCACTTTCGTTGCTGCACAGCGCCATTTCAGGCACCTCAGTGCAGCAGTTTAGGGCATGACCCCGTTACAGGCGCAATAGTGTCTTCAACCGGTCAGTCAGCCGGCGCCGGCAGCCGATTCATCGTGCCGTGCGCGGGCGTGGTCGGCGCCCACTGCCACGCCGCTCAGGGCAGGAAGCCAGCCCCAGCGGGATGCCTCGGCCATGGCGTCAGCGGCCTGTTCGGGTGAGGTGAAGGCGAAGGCGGCGGTAAACCACTGGCGGAACCTGCCGGGAATGCTCTCTGTCATTCCTGAAACATAGGTGCCGGATGTTGTGTGCGCGTTTCCCCGGCATCTCTGCCGGGTTAAATCCGGAACTGCCGTGGGCCTCGGGTTGGCCCTCAGCCGGGCCGCGCCGTACTGGCGCGCAGGACAAGTTCCGGTTCCACCACCAGTGTCCGGGGACCCGGCGTGCCGCCGAGCTCCGCGAGCATCATGTCCATGCACCGGCGGCCGAGCTCTTCAAAGTCCTGCCGGATTACCGTCAAGGGCGGACAAAAGTAGCCAGCCTCCGGCTGGTCGTCGAAGCCCACCACGGATACGTCCTGCGGCACCCTGATGCCCGCCTCGTTCAGCGCCCGCAGGAGCCCGAGGGCCATCTGGTCGTTGCCCACAAAGAGGGCGGTGGCACGGGTATTGGCCGCCAGCTGCCGGCCAATGTTGTAGCCGCTGCCCGCGCTCCAGTCACCCTCGACAATCAGGTCCGCGGCGAGTCCCACGGCTTCCAGGGCGGCACGCCAACCATCGGCGCGGGCCACGGCATCTATCCAGTCCTGCGGCCCCGCGATATGCCCGATCCGCACATGCCCCTGCCCAATGAGGTGTTCCACGGCCAGCTCCGCCCCACGGCGCTGGTCCACTTTGACCCCGCCTACGGCGTCATTCCCGTTGGACCCAACGGCCACTACCGGCACTCCGATGGGCAGCTCTGCCAGTGCGGCCAGCGTCTCCAGGTGCGGAACAATCACCACGATTCCATCCACGGACTGGTCCAGGAAATGCCGGACGGCGTCCAGGATCGCGTCCCGGCTGACCTCCCGCAGCGCAGCCACACTGACGAAGTATCCTGCGTCCCGCGCCGCGCGCTCCACCCCCAACATGGTGTTGGCGGGGCCGTACTGCGAGAGCTCACTGCCCAAAACACCGATGGTCTGTGAACGCCGGGTAACCAGGCTCCGCGCGGCGGTGTTGCGGCGGTAGCCGAGTGCCGCAATCGCCGCTTCCACCTTTGCCCGGGTCCCGGGGCTGACGCTCGGATGGTTGTTGACCACCCGTGACACGGTCTGGTGCGAGACCCCGGCCAGTTCCGCCACGTCCTCGAGCCTGGGCAACCGGCGTGGCCTGCTGTCCGTCACCGGGTCCGTGTCCATGGCAGCCACCGGGGCCGGCACCTGAGCCGTGCCACCGGATCAGATCCCGCCGGCCAGTTTGTAGTAGGCGGCGTTCCAGTTCAGGTCCTTCTTGAACTGGCGGATGGTGGTGTCCTCGTCGATGGTGAGCAGTTCAGTCTTGGCGATCTCGGCGAAGTCCTCGAACACGTCCATGCCCACCTGGGTGGACAGCACCGTGTGGTGCGCCGCGCCGGCGGTGAGCCAGGCGGCGGCGGACGTGGCGAAGTCCGGCTTGGGCTCCCAGAGCGCGCGGGCCACCGGCAGGTTGGGCAGCGGCTGGTCCAGCGGGACCACGTCCACGGCGTTGGCCACCAGCCGGAAACGGTCCCGCATGTCGGACAGGGCGACGACGACGCCCGGGGAGGCATCGGCGTCGAAGACCAGCCGTACGGGGTCTTCCTTGCCTCCGATGCCGAGCGGGTGGATTTCCAGCCGCGGTTTGGAGGCAGTCAGTGAGGGGCAGACCTCGAGCATGTGCGCGCCGAGGATCTTCTCCGCACCGGGTTCCAGGTGGTAGGTGTAGTCCTCCATTAGGGACGCGCCGCCGGGCAGGTCCCCGCCCATCACCTTCGCGGCGCGGACCAGGATGGCCGTTTTCCAGTCGCCCTCGGCGCCGAAGCCGTAGCCGGCAGCCATCAGCCGCTGCACAGCCAGGCCCGGGAGCTGGCGCAAGGCGCCGAGGTCCTCGAAGGAGGTGGTGAACGCGGCGGAGCCGTTGGCTTCCAGGAAGGACCGCAGCCCGAGTTCGATCCGGGCGCCGTACCGCAGCGAGTCGTGCCGGGCCGCGCCTGCGCGAAGCTCGGGCACCACCTCGTAAAGGTCCTCGTACTCGGCCACCAGGGCGTCGACGTCGGACTCTGCAGCGCCGTGCACGGCATCGGCGAGCTCGTTGACGGACCAGGTGTTGACCGCGACGCCGAATCGCAGCTCCGCTTCGGTCTTGTCACCTTCGGTGACGGCAACGTTGCGCATGTTGTCGCCAAAGCGGGTCAGCTTCAGAGTCCGGACGGCGGCCCAGCCCGCGGCAGCGCGCTGCCACGAACCCACCTGCCGCGCCACCTCGGGGTTGGAAACGTGCCCGACGACGGTCTTCCGGGCGATGCCCAGCCGGGACTGGATGTAGCCGAACTCGCGATCCCCGTGCGCGGCCTGGTTCAGGTTCATGAAATCAAAGTCGATATCCGCCCAGGGCAGGTCACGGTTGGCCTGCGTATGCAGGTGCAACAGCGGCTTGCGGAGCAGGTCCAGGCCCTGGATCCACATCTTGGCCGGGCTGAACGTGTGCATCCACGCCGTCACGCCGATGACCGAATCGTCCGAGTTGGCCTCCAGTGCGGTGCGGCGGATGGCATCGGAATCGGTCAGGACCGGCTTCCACACGATCCGCACCGGGACATCGGAGGAGGCGTTGAGCCTGTTGGCAATCTCCTGCGACTGGGCGGCCACCTGCTTGAGCACCTCCTCGCCGTACAAGTGCTGGCTGCCGGTGAGGAACCAGACCTCATAGCCGTCAAGGGAAGTGTTTGCTGCGGTGCTCATGGGTTCTCCTGGAATCTTCTTGGTGGCTACAGGCGTTATTGGCCGTAGACGTTCTGGTAGCGGGCGTACAGGGAGTCGATGTGGCCCTGGTCGATGGGGAGCGGGTCACCGAGCTGCCGGGCGATGTGCACCGTGCGGGCCACTTCCTCGCACATCACAGCAGCCTTCACCGCAGACCTGGCGTCCTTGCCGATGGTGAACGGGCCGTGGTTCTGCATGAGGACTGCCGGCGAATTGGAGTTTTTCAGCGTCTCCACGATGCCGTGGCCGATCGAGTCGTCACCGATCAGGGCGAACGGTCCCACCGGGATGGATCCGCCGAATTCGTCGCCCATCATGGTCAACACGCACGGAATGGCCTCGCCGCGGGCGGCCCAGGCGGTGGCGTAGGTGGAATGCGTGTGCACCACGCCGCCCACTTCAGGCATGTGCCGGTACACGTAGGCGTGCGCTGCCGTGTCCGACGAGGGCGACAACGGCGGATTGCCCCAATCGACAGTGCCTCCGGCGCCGAGATTGGTGCCGCGCACGGGGGTACCGTGCAGGTCAGTGACGATCATTTGCTCCGGGGTCAGGTCCTGGTAGGAGACGCCAGAGGGTTTGATGACCATAAAGTCCGTTCCGGGCACGCGGGCCGAGACGTTGCCGGCGGTCCACACCACCAGTTCATATCGAGTCAGTTCGGCATGCAGCGAGCACACTTCCTGCCGGACCCGGGCAATGGTCTCCAGGATTCCTGCGGCGGCGCTCATGCGGGGATCTCCACGGGAGCCCCGGAGCTGGAAGGGAACAACGAATCTGCCATGTGGTGCCTCCGCCCGGGAGGCAGGGCCTCATTACCGGGTTCTGTTGGGGGGTCGGGTAGTGCTAAGTGTTGCAGCAAGTGTGAACGCTAACAAAACAGAAGTCAATGAAGCCGAAGGGTTTTCAACTTTCCCGCATCGGCCCCTTGTTAGCGTTCACAAACGGGTCTATATTGAACCGACACATCAACAATGTGGCCAGGACCGGCAGCACGGGTGCTGCCTGATCCAACAACACTTCGTGGCAGTGCTGCCGCGGAAGGAGATAATGGTGAGAATCAAAAAACTGATGGGCGCGGTGGCCCTTGTCCTCGCCCTGACGGTGGGTGCTACCGGTTGCGGCTCCCGCGGCGGAACCAGCGAATCCAGCGGTGCTGCCGCCAACCCCAGTGATTCACTGGTTGGCATCTCGATGCCTACGCAGACCTCCGAACGCTGGATTGCAGATGGCGCCAACGTCGAAAAGTCCCTGAAGGACCTCGGCTACAAGACGGACCTCCAGTTTGCCAATGACGACATCCCCACCCAGGTGTCGCAGATCGAAAACATGCTGACCAAGGGCGCCAAGGCCCTGATCATTGCCGCCATTGACGGCACCACCCTGACCGACGTCCTGGCCAAGGCCAAGGAGCAGAACGTTAAGGTCATCGCGTACGACCGCCTTATCAACGGCACGCCCAACGTGGACTACTACACAACGTTCGACAACTACACCGTTGGTGTCCAGCAGGCTACCTCGCTGCTGACCGGCCTGGGCCTCGTCGATGCCAGCGGCAAGAAGGTGGACGGAAAGGGCCCCTTCAATATCGAGCTTTTCGCGGGCAGCCCCGACGACAACAACGCCAACTTCTTCTGGACCGGCGCCATGGACACCCTCAAGCCTTACCTGGATGCCGGCACCCTCAAGGTCCCCAGCGGCCAAACCAAGTTTGAGCAGGCAGCGATCCTCCGCTGGCAGGCGCCTGTTGCCCAGAAGCGCATGGAGGACATCATCACCTCCGCCTACAGCTCCGGCACCAAGCTGAACGGCGTACTGTCCCCGTATGACGGCCTCTCCATCGGCATCATCTCGGCCCTGACCAGCACCGGCGGTTACGCCAAGGGCAGCCTGCCCGTAGTCACCGGCCAGGACGCCGAAAAGGGTTCCGTAAAGTCCATCGTTGCCGGTGAGCAGTACTCCACCATCTTCAAGGACACGCGGCAGCTCGGCGCCCAGGCCGTCAAGATGGTCGACGCCGTCCTCAAGGGCCAGGAGCCGGAAACCAACGACACCAAGACCTACGACAACAAGGTCAAGGTGGTCCCCGCCTTCCTGCTGAAGTCCGTCATCATCACCAAGGACAACTACAAGAAGGAACTGATCGACTCGGGTTACTACACCGACGCCGACGTCAAGTAGCCAGCGTCCGGCGGCTGTGGCCGGACCCGGGGTCCGGCCACAGCTTCCTCCCGCAGCCTTCTGCAGCAGCAGGACGGCCAACCTTTCGACCAGTCAGTGGGAATTGACGATGAACACACCCATTCTTCAAATGCGAGGAATCACCAAGACGTTCCCGGGCGTGAAAGCGCTTCAGGACGTCACCCTGGACGTGAACCGTGGCGAGGTCCACGCCATCTGCGGTGAAAACGGAGCCGGTAAGTCAACGCTCATGAAAGTGTTGTCCGGCGTCTATCCTCACAACACCTTCGACGGGGAGATCCTCTTCGAAAACGAACCCTGCAACTTCTCCAGCATCTCGGACAGCGAGAAGCGCGGAATTGTCATCATCCACCAGGAACTGGCCTTAAGCCCGTTCCTGTCCATAGCGGAGAACATCTACCTGGGTAACGAACAGGCCACCAACGGCTGGGTGGACTGGCGCAAGACCAACCTCGAGGCAGCTAGGCTGCTGGCCCGTGTGGGCCTGGACGAGAATCCTGTGACCCCCGTGCAGCACATCAGCGTTGGCAAACAGCAACTGGTTGAAATCGCCAAGGCCCTCTCCAAGAAGGTGAAGCTGCTGATCCTTGACGAGCCCACCGCCGCTCTTAACGACGAGGATTCCGGCCATCTGCTGGACTTGATCCTCCATTTGAAGGGCCAGGGCGTCACCAGCATCATCATCAGCCACAAACTCAACGAGATCCGGAAAGTGGCTGACGCCGTCACCATCATCCGGGACGGTAAGACCATCGAAACCCTGCGGCTCGACGAAGGCCAGATCACCCAGGAACGGATTATCCGCGGCATGGTGGGCCGTGACCTGGAGAGCCTGTACCCGGAACGTGAGCCCAACATCGGCGAAGAGGTCCTGAGGATCGAGGACTGGTCCGTTCGCCACCCCCAGGATCACAGCCGCATGGTGGTCCGCAACGCAAGCCTGCACGTCAGGAAGGGCGAAGTGGTAGGGCTGGCGGGCCTCATGGGCGCCGGCCGCACCGAACTTGCCATGAGCGTCTTCGGCCGAACCTATGGAACCACCGTCTCCGGCAAGGTCTACAAATACGGCGAGGAAATCAACACCTCCACGGTGTCTGACGCCATCCGGCACGGCATCGCGTACGCCACCGAGGACCGGAAGCACTACGGCCTGAACCTCATCGAGGACATCAAACGGAACATCTCCCTGGCCGCACTGCGCAAGCTCGCCAAGCGCGGCTTCGTGGACAAGAACCAGGAGACCGTGGTGGCCAACGGCTACCGCAAGAGCATGAACATCAAGGCTCCCTCCGTGGCCGCCATCACCGGCAAGCTGTCCGGTGGAAACCAGCAGAAGGTAGTGCTGAGCAAATGGATGTTTTCCGACCCCGATGTGCTCATCCTCGATGAACCTACCCGCGGGATTGATGTCGGCGCCAAGTACGAGATCTACACGATCATTGCCAAACTCGCGGCCGAAGGAAAAGCAGTCATTGTGATTTCCTCAGAACTTCCCGAACTGCTGGGCATCTGCGACCGCATCTACACCCTCGCAGCCGGCCATATCACCGGCGAAGTGCCCATCGCAGAAGCGACCCAGGAAACCCTGATGCACTACATGACCAAAGAGAAGGAATAGCGAAATGTCCGCCCTACGAGAATCGCTCGGATTCCTCACAAGCCGCCTCCGCCAGGTTGGCATTTTCGTTGCCCTGATCCTGATCGTCCTGCTCTTCCAGGGGCTCACCGGCGGGATCCTGCTGCAACCCCAGAACGTCACCAACCTGGTGGTCCAGAACAGCTACATCCTCATCCTTGCCATCGGCATGGTGATGGTGATCATTGCCGGCCACATTGACCTTTCCGTCGGCTCGGTGGCCGGGTTCATCGGCGCCGTCGCAGGCGTCATGATCGTGCACTGGGGCTGGCCGTGGTGGGCCGCCATCCCCGCCTGCCTCCTGGTTGGCGCCTTGGTGGGCGCCTGGCAGGGATACTGGATCGCCTACGTGGGGATTCCGGCCTTCATCGTCACGCTGGCGGGCATGCTGATCTTCCGGGGACTGACCCTCATCACCCTGAGGAACCAGCAGATCACTCCCTTCCCCGCGGAGCTGCGGGCCCTCGGCGGAGGCTTCCTTCCGGATATCTCCGGGGGTACCTCCGTGCTGGAATGGCTCACCGTCATCCTGGGCGTCGGTGCCACCATTGCCCTGCTGATCCAGGCCCTCAAAGAGCGCAGGATCCGCCGGAAGTTCGATCTCGAGAGCGAACCCTTGGTCTGGTTCATCATCAAGACCGCGTTCACTGCGCTGCTCATGCTCATCATCACCTTCCTGCTGGCGTCCTACCGGGGCACGCCGATCGTCCTGGTGGTCCTGGCCGCACTGGTGATCGCCTACACCGCCCTCATGAACAACAGCGTCTTCGGGCGGCACACCTATGCCATCGGCGGGAACCTCCACGCGGCTGAGCTTTCCGGCATCAAGACGAAGGCCGTCACGTTCCGCCTCTTCGTGAACATGGGCGTTCTTGCCGCACTGGCCGGCCTCGTCTTCACTGCCCGCCTCAACTCGGCACAGCCGGCCGGCGGAACCGGCTTCGAACTCGACTCCATCGCCGCAGCATTCATTGGCGGCGCCGCTGTCACCGGCGGTATCGGAACCGTGGCCGGAGCAATGATCGGTGGCCTGATCATGGGCGTCCTGAACAACGGCATGTCCATCCTGGGCCTTGGCACCGACTACCAGCAGCTCATCAAGGGCCTGGTGCTGCTTGTCGCCGTCGGGTTCGACATCTTCAACAAGAACCGCAGCGGTGGCGGCGGCGGCATGGGAAAGCGCTTCAAACTGAAGACCAGTCCGCCGCCCGCAGACGAAAAGCCGGCTCCGGTTTCCAATGAAACCGTGAAGGCAGGCCTCCAGTAGCAACCGCTGCAAGCCTGTACGAAACGAAGGCCCCCGTTGACCTGGACCATGTCCAGGTCAACGGGGGCCTTCCCCTTGCGGCACCGGCTCACCCCGTCGATTCCTCAGGGGCAGCCAGTTCCGTGGCGGTGTCTGCCGGCGAGCGCTGGCGCCGGCTCATCAGGATGAAGGGTGCGGCCAGCAGCTGCACGGCCCCGCTCACGGCGAGGGAGGCCGGGTAGCCGTAAAGGTCAGCGGCCCGCCCCAGCGAGGGCTGGACCACAACTCCACCGCTGGAACCCATGAGGGAGTCGAAGCTGAGCACCGTTGCCCGCTGTTTGGAGGGGATCATGTCATTCAGGTACGCCTGGCGGACCGGGATACCTGCTGAACCCACCACCCCCCACAGCATGAGCAGCACCAGGGCCAGCCAGAACGTGGTGGTAAACAGGAGCGCTACGAGGATCAGTGCGCTGGCCACGTTGCTCACGATCAGCACCGTGGTCCGCCGGTGGAACAGTTTCCTGACCCGCGGCGCCATCCATCCGCCCACCACGTCAGCCCCGGCCACAATGGCGGCGGCAAGCCCGGCCACGGCGTAGGCGCGGGGATCCCCGAAGAGCTGCAGGAGGTAGGGCTGCAGGGCGTAGAACACGTAGATGCCCACGCCCTGCGTGAACGGGGCGGCCAGCATGATGTACCGGACGGGCGGGTGGCGGAGCCCGCCGTCCACGGAGGCCTTGAGGACGGCGCGGGTAGCGGCGAGCGGGCGGGCCGACCGCTCAGGGGTGAACCCGACGTCGTGCATGAGCAGGAAGGCCACAACGAACATGGCCAGCAGCACTGCTACCCGTAGCAGGAAGGGAACGCCCAGGTTGGTGGCCTGCGCGATGACGCCGCCGGCAACGGATCCCGCCAGCATCGCGATCCCGGTTACCATCTGGCCCCTGCCCAGCACGGTCTCGAGGGTGCCGTCGTAGCCGGAGTACTGCAGGGCATCCACCAGCCAGGCTTCCACCGCGCCGGAGAAGAAGGTGAATCCCAGGCCGAGCAGCACAGAGACGGCGGCCCACCACCAGAACGGCGCGGAGTACTGCCACAGCAGGTAGTAGAGGAAGGTGGAGCCGGCGAGGGTCACGGTTCCCAGGAGGAACGAAGCGCGGCGGCCCCAGCTGTCCGCCACCACCCCGGTGGGGACCTCGAACAGCACCATGCCTGCGGTGAAGAAAGCGTTGGCAGCGAAGGCTTCCAGGTTGCTCAGGCCGGCGTCGAGCAGGAACAGCGTGTTGATCCCCCAGATGAAGGACGCCGCAAGGGTGTTCCCGAGCGTCAGCACCAGGTAGACGCTCTGGATCTTGCGGGCGGCCGGATTCATCAGGGCCCGGTTCAGATGGGGCTGAAGCCGGGCGGCACGGGGTCGTGGCGCAGGTAGCTGCGGCTGAAACGGCCCGTACCGGCGGTGAGGGCACGGAGTTCGACGGCGTAGCGCAGCAGTTCCTGGTCCGGCACCTCCGCACTGATGTCAGTGAGTCCCCCGCCCGACGACGTCGTGCCGGTCAGCCGGCCCCGGCGGCCGGAGAGGTCGCTCATGACGGGTCCCACGTGCTCGTCCGCCACGGTGATGCTGACGGCCGAGACCGGTTCAAGCAGCTGGATCCGGCCTGCCGCGGCCGCCTCCCGCAGGGCCAGGGCGCCTGCAGCCTGGAATGCGGCGTCGGACGAATCGACGCTGTGGGCCTTGCCGCCCACCAGCCGCACGCGCACGTCCACCACGGGGAACCCGGCGGAAACACCTTTCTCCATCTGCGTACGGACTCCCTTCTCCACGGAAGGGATGAACGTCCCCGGGATGACCCCTCCCACCGTCTTGTCCACGAATTCGAAACCGCCGCCCCGGTCCAGTGGCTCCACTTCGATGTCGCACACGGCGTACTGCCCGTGTCCCCCGGATTGCTTGACGTGGCGTCCGTGCCCGATGGCCGGGCCCGCGAAGGTTTCCCGCAGCGGTGTCACCACGTCCACGGCGTGCAGCTTCACGCCCTGCTCACGGAGCCTGTCCATCACGACGTCGGCATGCGCCTCCCCCATGCACCACAGGACCAGCTGATGCGTTTCAGTGTTGCGTTCCACCCGCATGGTGGGGTCACCGGCGGCGATTTTCCCCAGGCTCCGGGCCAGGGCATCCTCGTCGCTGCGGGAATCGGCTTCCACGGCCACGGGAAGGAGCGGTTCGGGCATCTCCCAGGTGGCGAGCATGAGCGGATCGTCCCGGGTTGAGATGGTGTCACCGGTTTCGGCGCTCCCCAGCTTGGCCACGGCGCACAGGTCCCCCGCCACGCAGTACGGCACCGGCCGCAGGGTGGCACCCAGCGGCGAGTACAGGTGCGTGACGCGTTCGTCGGTGTCGTGGTCCTGGTGCCCCCGGTCCGCCAGGCCGTGCCCGCCAACGTGCACCGGTGAGTCCTCGCGCAGGGTTCCTGAGAACACGCGGACCAGGCAGATCCGGCCCAGGAATGGATCGTTGGAGGTTCGCACCACTTCGGCGGCCAGCGGCCCCGACGGGTCGCAGCCCAGGGACCGGCCGCGCCGGCCCTCGAGGTCTGTCGCCTCGGTAACGCCCGCCTCAGTGGGCGGTGGAAACGCGCGCACCAGCATGTCCAGCAGTTCCGACGTTCCCAGGCCGGTGACGGCGGATGTGGGGATGACGGGATGGAACGAACCACGGGCGACGGCGGTCTCCAGGTCTTCGATCAGCACGCGGGTGTCGATGTCCTCACCGGACAGGTAGCGCTCCATCAGGGATTCGTCTTCGCTTTCGGCGATGATGCCCTCGATGAGCTCTCCGCGGGCCTCGGCCGCAGCCGCCGTGTCATCGGCTGGTGCGTCCCGGGTGGAAGGGCTTTCCCCTGGGGTGTAGTCCGTGACAGTTCCGGACAGCAGTCCCAGCAGGCCGGAGTGTTCGCCGCCGGAACCGACCGGGACATAGAGCGGGAGGACGCCGTCGCCGAACGCCTTCCGGCACTCCGCGAGGGCGCCGTCGTAATCCGCCCTCGGGTGGTCCAGCCGGGTGATCACCACTGCGCGCGGGAGCCTCCGGTGCGCGCACTCGGCCCACAGCGCGGTGGTGGTGGCATCAATTCCGTCGACGGCTGAAACAACAAAAAGGGCGGCGTCCGCTGCGCGGAGGCCTGCCCGCATTTCCCCGATGAAGTCGGGGTAGCCGGGTGTGTCCAGCAGGTTGACCTTGGTTTCGTCCAGCAGGAGGGGCACCAGGGAGAGGGTGACGGACCGTTGCTGGTGGACCGCAGCGGGATCGGAGTCCCCTACAGTGGTCCCCTCGGCTATGGAGCCTTTGCGGGTGATCATGCCGTTGGCAGCAAGAAGTGCTTCAATCAGCAGGGTCTTGCCGGCCCCGGAGTGCCCGATCAGGGCGATGTTCCGGATGCCGGCCGGTTCCAGTGCCGCGATGCGGGCGGCAGAATCGGTTCGGCGTGGTTCGGTCCCATTCCGGCCACCTGCAGCCTTGGCCGTGTCTTTGGCACTCTTCACCGACATGGGAACCTCCTGGCGTCTTTGCCGTGCAACCCGTCCTAGCGTGTCCTCAAATTCGACACCCTGGGAGGCGTTAGGGCAAGGGCCCGGTCGGCGTTGCGGACAGGGACGCCGTCCGCCGTCCCTCCCTTGCCGGAGGAACTAGGATCTGGCCTTGCGGGTGGCGGCGTCGTTGGCTTTCTGCACTGCCTGGACCAACTGCTCCTTGTCCATCCTGGAGCGGCCCTTGACGTCCAGTTTCCGGGCCAGTTCGTAAAGATGTCCCTTCGAGGCGTTGGCATCCACGCCGCCCGCCGTGGGCGTGGAGGATCCGGCGCCCTTCTCTTCCGCCCGTTTGTCCGACGGCCCCTTCTTGTCCTTGGCTTCCCAGTGGTCGCCCACCTTCTCGTAGCTGTGCTTCAGGGATGCGTAGGCCGTCTGCGCTGCCCGGCGTTCGTCGTCGTAGGACTCGATGGCGGAGTCGTACGTCTTGGCGAAGGTGTCCTGGGCTTTCTGGTCGGAACGCTGCAGGGTCGAGGGAAGCTCGTCCTTGCGGGCATGGTGGTTCTTGCCGGTCTTGGGCATGGCAGCCATCCTCCATTCATCAGCAGGCTGATCATTCGGATGACATCAGCCTAACCCTGGAATGGCGGGGCGGAGAAAGTACCAGAAGGCGGAACCGGCGTCGTCCCGGGCATGATTGGAGCCCCCTGTCGGATTCGAACCGACGACCCCCGCTTTACAAGAGCGGTGCTCTGGCCAACTGAGCTAAGGAGGCGTGCCCTTGCGGGCGGCGCCTGACGGCGCCAGATAAGCGTAGCCCAAGTGCTGCCGGTGGTAAAAACGGCAGGCTCGCGGGCAATGAACCTAGGCACGCGGCCGGGGACGAAGCCAACCTCCGGCCCTTAATGCAGCCGGCCCGCTCCCGGAAATTCCGGAAGCGGGCCGACAGGAGGCTAGGGGGTCTTAGCCCTTCGCTGCAATGGCCGTCTGGATCTCGGCGTTGAGGTCGGAGCTGCCGTCCCACTGCTTGCCGTCCACGAAGATGGTGGGCGTACCGGTGATACCGATGTTGGATGCGAGCTGGGTGGAGTACTTGACGTACGGGCGGAACGTTTTGTCGTCAACACAGCTGTTGATGTCTGCACCGATGTCGCTGGCCAATGACTTGAGCTTGTCATCGGACAGGCCGGCACTGCCTTCAGCAGGCTGGTTGGCGAAGAGGGTGTCAACATATTCGGCGTACTTCTCCGGCGCCTTGTCTGCTACACACGCTGCCGCGTTGGCTGCGCGGGATGAATAGTTGGTGCTGGACTGGCGGTCAAGGAAGCCCAGCGGCCGGTATTCCAGGCTGATCTTACCTTCGTTGCGCAGGCCGGTGAGGGCCTCGTTGTAGGTGCTCTCGAACCGCTTGCAGACCGGGCAGATGAAGTCGATGTACGCCACGACTTTCACGGGCTGGCCGGCCTCGGCTTCCGCGCCCGGGGCAACGACGGGGTTCGGCTGCGTGTCCGGCTTGGCCGGCACCTTGGCCATGTCCACCGTTGCGGAGTCCGTTGATTTCACGCCGGTGTTGGCAACCAGCGTCACGCCGCCGTTGGCATTGCCGTTCGCGGGGACAGGTCCCTGGTCCGCAATGGGGGTGTTCTGCTTGATGCTGGTGGTGACCACCAGTCCCACGACCACCAGGATGGCGACCACAGCCGCCACAATGCCCCAGCCGATAAGAAGCTTGTTGCGCTTGTCCTTCTTCAGCTGGGCCTCGCGGATCTGGCGCGCTTTCTCCCGCGCCTCAGCGGTTCGCTCAGCTTTCGACTTACGTACTTCGTTTCCGGGGCTCATGTGTTCCTTGGGTCGGTCGACGTGGAGGGACCACTTCGTGGCACTTCCACCATTTTAGGGGAGAAACCTGAGAGCTTGCCTCTTCAACTATCCGCCCGGGTTGACCAACGGACGAATAGCACGGATGATTCCGCCCGGCTAGGGTGGCTTAGAGGCACAAGCAACCCCAGGGGGCCGCAATGCAAACACCCGTCCAGGAAAAACCTGCCACAGCAGAGCCGTCAGGAAAGGCCGCATCCGGCCACCGACAGGCCACGAAGTACGACTTCATGGTGGTCTCCAACAGGCTGCCCGTCGACCGCGTCTCCCCCGGAGACAGCGGTGACGACGGGTCCGGCTGGCGCCGCTCCCCGGGCGGCCTGGTGACCGCACTGGCTCCCATGATGACCAAGACCGACGGCGCCTGGGTGGGTTGGCACGGCGCTCCCGACGAGACGGTGAAGCCGTTCAGCCACGGCGGCATGGATCTGGTCCCGGTCCAGCTCAGCACCGACGACGTCGAGCTGTACTACGAGGGCTTCTCGAACGCGACGCTGTGGCCGCTGTACCACGACGTCATCGCGCCGCCCGAGTTCCACCGCACCTGGTGGGATTCCTACCGCAAGGTCAACCAAAGGTTCGCGGACGCCGTCGTGCACCACGCGGACCAGGGCGCCACCGTCTGGGTCCAGGACTACCAGCTGCAGCTTGTTCCGCGAATGCTCCGCCAGGCACGGCCGGACCTCCGCATCGGGTTCTTCAACCACATCCCGTTTCCCCCGCCCGAGATCTTCGCCCAGCTGCCCTGGCGGCACGCCATCATCGACGGACTGCTCGGCGCGGACCTGGTGGGCTTTCAGCGCGTCAGTGACGCCGGCAACTTCATGCGCTCGGCCCGGCGCTTCCTTGGCGCCAGCGTCAAGCAGCAGCAGGTGCACGTCAAGGGCCACGACGGCCAGATCACCCATATCGCCCGTGCGCAGGCGTTTCCCATCTCCATCGACGTCAAGCAGATCAGCGAACTTGCCGCCCGGCCGGACATCATCGAGCGGGCCCGGCAGATCCGCCAGGACCTGGGCAACCCGAAAACCATCCTCCTGGGCGTGGACCGGCTGGACTACACCAAGGGCATCCGGCACCGGCTGAAAGCCTTCGAGGAACTCCTGGCGGACGGCCGGCTGTCCGTGGGAGACGCGACCCTGATCCAGGTGGCCTCCCCCAGCCGGGAGCGGGTTGAGCAGTACCGCCTGCTCCGCGAGGAAGTTGAAGGCACCGTGGGCCACATCAACGGCACCTACGACACCATCCAGAACACCGCTGTCCGCTACCTGCACCACAGCTACCCGGTGGAGGAAATGGTGGCCCTGTACCTGGCGGCCGACGTCATGCTGGTCACCGCCCTCAGGGACGGCATGAACCTGGTGGCCAAGGAATACGTCACCGCGCGCAACAACAACGACGGCGCCCTGGTCCTGAGCGAATTCGCCGGCGCGGCTGACCAGCTCAAGCAGGCGCTGCTGATCAACCCCCACGACATCGCCGGCCTGAAGAACACCATCATGAACGCCGTCGAGATGACTCCGCGCGAAGCCGGTCGCCGCATGCGGGCCATGCGAAAGCAGATCCTGGAACACGATGTGGATCTTTGGTCGGCTGACTTCCTGCGGGCGCTGAACGAAAAGGTGGTCCGCGATGACTCCTGAACCAGGTACGGCAGCGCCGCTCGCCCTGACACCCGAGCTGAGGGAAGCCGTCCGGAGCATCGCCGCCACTGACCATCTGCTGGTGGCCATGGACTTCGACGGCACCATGGCACCGATCGTGCCGCATGCGGACGATGCACGGCCGCTTCCGCGCGCGGCCGCCGCCTTTGCCGGGCTGGCGGCCCTTCCGCGTACGACGACGGCACTCATCTCGGGGCGCGCCCTCGCCTCGCTGCGCAGCGTGGCCTCGCCACCGGCCGAGTCACTGCTCATTGGCAGCCACGGCGCGGAAGCCTGGCTGGGCCCGGGGTCTACAGGACTCGAACTGGACGAAGACCAGCGAACGCTGCTGGCCGAGGTCAGGGGCATCCTCGCCGAGATCGCCGGGGAAGCCCCCGGAACCATGCTTGAGGACAAGCCGGCAGGCGTAGTGCTGCACACGCGGCAGGCTGCGGACGACGTGGCCGAGGACGCCGTCGCCGCCGCACGCTCACTGCTGGAGGACCGCAAGGGCGTGTTCCTGAAGAACGGCAAGCGGGTCTTGGAAACTTCCGTGGTACACGCTTCCAAGGGCGAAGCCGTCACGTTCCTTCGCCAGGCGGCAGGAGCCACCGCCGTGCTGTTCGCGGGAGACGACACCACGGACGAAGACGCCTTCGCCCGCCTTGTCCCGGGGGATGTAGGGGTCAAGGTAGGCCTGGACTTCACCCAGGCGCAGTACCGGGTGGAGGCTCCGGTCCACGTGGCAGAGCTGCTTGAGGCGCTGCTTGCGGCGCGGAGCTCCGCTGTGGGCGAAGGGAACGAAAAGCCGGCCGGCTAACCGGCCGGCAACCCCCGGTGTGACGTTCGTAACATTTGCGATAAAAAGCGAAGGTTCTGCCATACTCTTTCTTGTGATGTGGCGCACAAGAACCGTGCGGCGTCACTCGATGCGCTCCGGCACTGCCGGAACGCATCATGCAACTCAAAACTGAACAAACATGAACCATTCACAACGGATCGTCCGGCACGTACCTGCCGGTGAAGGGATTGATAACTGTGGCTACAGTTACTTTTGATAACGCTACGCGTCTGTACCCGGGCACAGATAAGCCCGCCGTCGATAAACTCAACATCGACATCGCCGATGGCGAATTCCTGGTCCTCGTTGGACCCTCCGGTTGCGGTAAGTCCACCTCCCTGCGCATGCTCGCAGGCCTCGAGGACGTCAATGCAGGCCGCATCCTGATCGGTGACCGCGACGTCACCGATGTCCCCCCGAAGGACCGCGACATCGCAATGGTCTTCCAGAACTACGCCCTGTACCCGCACATGACTGTGGCAGACAACATGGGCTTCGCACTGAAGATCGCCGGCATCTCCAAGGAAGAGCGCGCAGAGCGTGTCCGCGAGGCCGCCAAGCTCCTTGACCTCGAGCAGTACCTGGACCGCAAGCCGAAGGCACTCTCCGGCGGCCAGCGCCAGCGTGTTGCCATGGGCCGCGCCATCGTGCGTAACCCGCAGGTCTTCCTCATGGATGAGCCGCTGTCCAACCTTGACGCCAAGCTGCGTGTCCAGACCCGCACGCAGATCGCCTCCCTGACCCGCCGCCTGGGCGTCACCACGGTTTACGTGACCCACGACCAGGTCGAGGCCATGACCATGGGTGACCGCGTTGCAGTCCTCAAGGACGGCCTGCTGCAGCAGGTGGACACCCCGCGCAACCTGTACGACCGCCCGAAGAACGTCTTCGTTGCCGGCTTCATCGGCTCCCCGGCCATGAACCTGCTGGAACTTCCCGTGGTCGACGGCGGTGTGCAGTTCGGTGGCACCGTCTACCCCGTGCCGCGCGACGTCCTCGAAGAGGCACACGGCTCCACGGTCACCGTTGGAAGCCGCCCCGAGGACCTGGAGACCGCTCCCCACGGTGAGGGCCTTAAGGTCGAGGTTGATGTCGTCGAAGAGCTCGGCGCCGACGCCTACGTCTACGGCCACACCACCCTCGACGGCAAGGACCACGACATCGTGGCACGCGTCGACGGTCGCCGTCCTCCGATGAAGGGCGAGTCCATCTACGTCCGTCCGCAGTCGGGCCACGTGCACCTGTTCGACACCAAGACCGGCCTGCGCCTGGGCGACTAGTCCCCACCGCAAACCGACGGCGGCCCGCACCTATTCGCAAAGGTGCGGGCCGCCGTCGGCCGTTAACTGTCCCGCGGAAGAATTAGCCGGGCACGCCCATGTACGGAAGAATTGAGTCCATGACCGAGGAACACAGCGCCCAGTGGCACGACGAACCCACCGACTACGGGCAGATCGGAAAGTTGCCGCGTTTCACCGCCGCCAGTGCCGATGACAACAAAGCTGCCTCGGTTGCAAGCTCACTGAACATCACGGCGGCTGCCGCTGACCCCGAGCTGTTGGACCTGCCGTGGCACATCGCGCTGGAGGACTGGCCGGCAGAGAACCTTGCCGCCCTCCCCCGGGGTATCTCGCGCCACATTGTGCGGTTTGCGCACCTCGGCGGATCGGTGATCGCCATCAAAGAAACCTCCGAGCATGTTGCGCGCCACGAGTACCACATGCTCCGGAAACTTGCCCGGCTGGATGTCCCCTGCGTTGAGCCCGTTGCGGTCATCACCGGCCGGACCACACTGGACGGCCGTCCGCTCAACCCTGTGCTGGTTACCCGGCACCTGAAGTTTTCGATGCCGTACCGTGCACTGTTCTCGCAGATGCTGCGCAAGGACACGCTGACGCGCCTCATTGATGCCCAGGCCCTGCTGCTGGTCAGGCTGCACCTCATTGGCTTCTACTGGGGTGACGTTTCGCTCTCCAACACCCTGTTCCGGCGCGACGCGGGAGCCTTTGCGGCCTACTTGGTGGACGCGGAGACGGGCGAGCTGTACCCGGACCTGTCCCTCGGCCAACGGGAATACGATCTCGAAATTGCCCGGGTCAATATCGCCGGCGAACTCATGGACTTGCTGGACGGCGGCCTGATCGAGGAGAAGGTGGACCCTGTGGCCACCAGCGAACTGATCATGGACAGCTACCGGCGGCTGTGGGCGGAGCTCACCGAAAAGGAATCCTTCGAACTCGGGGAACGCTGGCGGGTGGGCGCGCGTATCCGCAGGCTCAACGAACTCGGCTTCGACGTCGAGGAATATGCCATCAAGACAACGCAGAACGGTTCCACCATTCAGCTGCAGCCCAAGGTGGTTGACGCGGGGCACCATCAGCGCAGGCTCCTGCGGCTGACCGGCCTGGATGCGCAGGAGAACCAGGCCCGCCGCCTCCTGAACGACATGGATTCGTTCCGTGCGGACAATAACCCGGAGATGGATGAGGAGTACAGCGCACACCTTTGGGTGAGCCAGATCTTCGAACCGATCGTCCGGTCCATCCCGCGCGACCTGTCGGGAAAGCTGGAACCGGCAGAAGCGGTGCATGAAGTCCTGGAGCACCGCTGGTACATGTCGGAGAAGCAGGAACGCCACATCCCCCTGGCCGAGGCCGTCCAGTCGTACATCGACTCGATCCTCCGGCACCGCCGTGACGAGGCAGCCATCATGCTGAACCCGGACACCGAGCTCCTGAAGATCCTTGAGGTGGAAACCGAAGAATCCCGTTACGGCAGCGACGAGTCCGCTGACGAGTACCCGGATTCGGACGACTAGCCCCTAGATGGCCTTTCCGGGGTTCAGGATCCCGGCAGGGTCGAACAGGTCCTTGATCCGCCGCTGAATCTCGCGGACGGGTTCCGGCTGTTCCAAGCCGAGCCACCGCAGCTTGTACTGGCCCACCCCGTGTTCGCCGGTGATGGTCCCGCCCATGGAAAGCGCGGCGGTGATGGAGACATCCAGGGCACGCTGGAGCCGCTCCATTGCCGCGGGGTCAACGCCCGCACCCTGGCGATCTATCCAAAAGGTGGGGTGGAGGTTGCCGTCCCCTGCGTGGGCCACCACTTTCAGCTTGACCTGGTGTTCCGCTGCCATGGATTCCAGCGCGGCGACGTAATCGACCAGGCGCGAGCGGGGAACGGCCACGTCCTCGCCCACCCGGTACTCGTCATCAACTTCGGCGCCCCGGCTGTTCCGGCGCAGCTCCACCAGGCGCTCTGCTTCGGCGCTGGCTTCCGTCGTGACGGTGGCTCCACCGGCACGGAGCACCTCGCGCACCACCTCCGCTTCCGCGGCGGCACCAAAGCCGTCGGTCTGCACCAGCAGGAGCGAGCGTCCCCTGGCAGTAAGGTCTGAGCCGTGCAGCTCGTCCAGCTGCGCCAGCGTCCCGCCGTCGAGCAGTTCCATAATGGCTGGCTGGACCCGGGCCCTCCCCACCGCCAGGACGCCCGCAGCGGCCGCGCGGAAGCCGGGGTAGAACGCGGCGATGGTGTGAACGTCGCGGGGAAGGTATTTCAACCGAACGGTGATGCCTACAACGATGCCCAGGGTGCCTTCGGAACCGACGAACAGCCCGGTGAGGTCATAGCCGGCAACACCCTTGAAAGTCTGATGGCCAGTGTGGATCAGGGACCCGTCAGCGAGCACCACGTCCAAGGCGAGGACCGAGTCCCTGGTGACCCCATACTTGGCACAGCGCAGGCCACCCGCGTTGGTGGCTACGTTGCCGCCTATGGTTGAGCTGCGGAAGCTGGCCGGGTCAGGGGCGTACATCAGTCCGTGCGGGGCGACGGCGTCATTCAGGTCGGCGTTCACCACCCCGGGTTCCACGGTTGCCGTCTCATCGTCGGGACTGATGGACAGGATGCGGTCCATGCGTTCCAGGGAGAGGACAACGCTGTTCCGGGTGGCATGGGCACCGCCGGAGACTCCGGTCCCAGCACCACGAGGCACCACTGCAATGCCGGCATCCGCACAGGCCCGTATAACCGACTGCACGTCGGCCACAGACTCGGGGAACACCACGGCCAGCGGCAGTTGGAAGTCGGTAATCGGCGCCTGGTCCACTGCGTACCGGGGGAGATCCGCGTCCGCCGTGACAACCTGCCCGGCTCCGACGCTCTCCGTCAATGCGTCCACTACGTTTACCATCAAGCCTCCAGCCGCCGTTGCCCCCATGTCTTCTCCAGTCTAGGGGCGCTGCAGAACGCCGGTTACTCGGCTCCCATGAAGCGGGCAAAGCGTGCGAGGATGCCGGGCCAGTCGGAGGCGTACTGCGCACGGGTGGCGGCAGGATCCTCGGCGCCCTCCCACCCCTCGTGGAGAACCCGCACCTCGGTGCCAGCATCGACCGGTTGGAACACCACGCGAAGTTCCGTCGACCAGAGGGCCGTTGTACCAGGGTGCCACGTGGCGTGGAAGGAGAAAGGGGGCTGCCAGTCGTCCAGGGTTCCCCAGATGCTGGTCCGGCCGTCGTCTGCCGTTTCAAGGATCAGGTTCTCTTCGAACTCCACATAGGAGCCGGCCCCATAGATGCCGTGCTCCTCGAGAGGCCACCACAGGTGGGTGTGGTCGGTAAAGCCGGCGAACGCATGGGCCACCCCACCAGGAACCACAACCGAACTGACCACACCTTCCAAGACATCAGAAGGGGTTTCCCCGCTGATCGCGGACGGTTCCTGGCTGTGGCTGAAGAGGCTACTCATGCTGATCAACTTTACGCTGAACAGCCCGCTTCCTCACCGCCCTGTCCTCCCCCGCTGTGTTCCCCACTTCCTTGTTCTCCGCCTCCCCCGGTGACGCGCGCTCACTCGTGGCGGCTATCCTTCTGACGCGCGCTCACTCGTGGCGGCTATCCTTCTGACGCGCGCTCACTTGTGGCGGCTATCCTTCTGACGCGCGCTCACTTGTGGCGGCTATTCTTCTGACGCGGGCTCACTTGTGGTGGTTGCCCGGGTCGTTGTCGCGCTTTCAGGTGGGGTTCTTAGGAGCGGGTGTTGGGTGCCCGATGTGATGGGGCATCGGGGGTGGTTGTTCCCCGGTTTGAGCGGGGGGTGGGAACCGCCATAAGTGGGCGGGGGTTCGGGTGGGATCCGCCATAAGTGGGCGGGGGTCCGGGTGGGTCCCGCCATAAGTGAGCGGGGGTTCGGGTGGGTGCCGCCGCGAGTGAGCGCGGGTCCGGGCGGGGAACCGCCATAAGTGAGCGGGCGTCCTGGTGGGAACCACCACAAGTGAGCCCGGGTGTGGGGTGGGTGCCGGCGCGGGTGGGCGGGTGTGGGTTTGTGTGGTGGTGGGGGTTTTAAATGTGGGAGGCCCCAACCAGGTGCTGGTTGGGGCCTCGACCAATGTTTTGTCCGGCGGTGTCCTACTCTCCCACACCCTCCCGGGTGCAGTACCATCGGCGCTGTGGGTCTTAGCTTCCGGGTTCGGAATGGGACCGGGCGTT
>NZ_JBHWJV010000008.1:0-246578 GCF_042731175.1 Pseudarthrobacter sp. NPDC059871 | reverse complement strand
CCTCGACAAGACCGGAAAATACGGCAGAATAACCAGCGTCAAAGTGGCTCAGTTTTCAGCCCGCGAAATGGCTCAGTTTTCGACCATCGCTGACAGGTATCCGGGTTCCGAACGATGACATGCTTCCCGGTCCGGGCACAAGTCCTGGACCCGAAGTCGTCGTGCCGTACGCGAGAATCACAGCATTTTCGGCTGCGTCCCACGCAACGGCGTTTGCCTTTTGGCGGTTTCCTGGTTTTCTGCCCGGGGAAAACTCCCTGATACACATTTCCAGGCCTGACACGATGGCGATTCCACGCCGTAGGGGGGTTGTGGGTCACGTGGGGCAGTTCTTCGAGGACGAGATCGTATGCGTTGACGGGTTGCTGGTGACGAGCAGGTCCCGAACATGGCTGGACAATGCCCGGCGGATGAGCGTTGACGAGATCACGGTTGTGGCGGACCACCTCATCCGCGTACCTCGGCCGGTCTTTGAGACCAGAACGGATCCATACTGCACCCTTGAGGATCTGGCCGAGATGCTGGACCGGCACAAGGGCACACCGGGCATCCGGAAGGCCCGCTTGGCGTTGGACCAGGCTCGGGTGGGTGCTGACTCTGCGCCGGAGACGCGGCTGAGGCTGGCACTGGAGTGCGCAGGGCTTCCTGTGCCGCAATTGAACGTGCCCACGGAACTGCGTTCCGCCGTCGTACGCCAACCTGACCTGAGCTACCCGGAACTGAAGGTGGCCGTGGAATACGACGGGGACGTGCACTCGACTTCGGAACAGATCGTCCGTGATATCTCTCGAGAGGAGGATTTTATCCGTGGAGGCTGGGTTCTCGTCCGGGTCTCCAAGCGTCACATGACAAACGGCGCTGGGGCAGCCGTCTCGAAGGTGCGGAGAGCACTGATCAGCCAAGGCTGGTCACCCGGCTCGTGAGTCGCGTCTCCCCTGAAGCCTCATGGCTGGTCCCGTTGGGAGTCTAAAGAGGCGTATGGTGTCGAAGACGCCGGAGCTTACGAACGGTCCGGACTCTCTTCATTGCGAAGCGCCACGAATCCACGTCTCTCGGTGGCTTCCTCATAGGTGATGTGGATGCCAGCCCGGCGGAACTCCTCGCCCGCCGCTGCCAGACAAGCAGCCAAACGCCGGTAGCGATGATTGTCAGGCGGTAGAGCCAACCTTGCAGCGAATCTGGACTCAGTTGAAGATTAGCCAGGAGTTGGTCATTGAATACCACCATCGCAGTGACCGCCATGAGAACCGCTACCGAGGCTGTGCGTGAAATGAACTTGACCCGCATCTCGGCCGTGTCCAGCAGGTCTTGTGTGTGGACTTTGAATGCATTGTGCTGTCGGGAATTGGCTTCCGATATCTGTTGTTGCGCAGTCTCATAGTTGGCCTGAAGAACTCCAATGCGGGCCTCAAAGGAAGCCAGTTTGGCTTCCTTAGCAGCCTGGTCTTCTGCCTGGATCCTTCGCTCAACTGTGTGACGCATGGCCCTTGTCTGCTGCCGGCGATGGAAGGCTAATTCGTTGGCGATCGCCTCAGCCGCGGCCGTGGGTGTGGTGAATGACAGTGTGGCAGCCCGGTCAGCCACGGAAACATCTGCGTCATGCCCCACGGCCGTGGCGACGGGTACGGAGGACCTCTGAATGGCAAGCCCGAGGTCTGCTCGTTGGTAGCCCCGCAGCCACCTCCAGTGACCGCCACCCCGAACCAGCAGCACCAGATCCAGGTCCAGTCCCTCTGCTTCCCGGAGATGTGCCTGAAAATCCTCCATCTTGGCGTCGACACTCCACGAAAGGGTTCTGTAGAAGACCTCTGGTGAGGAGCCACCACTATGGGAGAGCCGACGCTCCAGATCTCCAACTCCTTGCGCGTTGGCAGGCCCAACGACCATGACGCGTTCCGGTTTGCAGTCAAGGTTCTTGAACGCGTTCTCCGGATTGTCGTGTACGAACGTCTTGGCAAGGCGAATTCCGGGAACGCCTGCCGCCCGGAGCGAGGCGATCGCCCTATTGTCTTCAAGATAGAGTGCGCCGCGGCGGACGAAGCCAGCTTCAATCGCTGTGACCCTCATGCCGACCGTTCCTTCGGCGTTAAGCCATAGGGAGCCTTTTAGCGTCAACACCATGCCGCTGGTCATGGCCTTATCCAACGATGAGTTTCGTGTGCAGAGCTGCGCGTCGATTTTGGGAACCATGTCTTCCCAGACAACGCATGGGAGGAGCTCCACTCCTTTCGGGGACACCGATACTAGATCAAAATTCCACCTCAGGCCGATCTTCCGTGGTGCCATGCACTCACCACGGACTGTGATTTCGGTTTGTCGAACGCGGCTTCCAACCCAGCTGCGGACTGCACTGACCGAACTTCGAGACGATCTCGTAGCCTCTGGTTGTTGGTTAAAATACACACGGCCTCCCCATCCGATACCGAAACGCTTTCCGCCCTTCGTTGTGGAGCCTAGCCGCGGCCTCAGACACGGGCGAGTCAACTTTCCAGGGCCGCCATTCAACTGACTCGCAGTTGTTGTCATTTTCCGGCCTCAAAACGACAACAACTGCGACTCAGTTGGGAAGTGGGGAGGCTGGGGGTGAGTGTCGCTGTCGGGGTCAGTCGAGGCGGCGCTGGCGGGTTTCGGGGGAGAAGAAGGCCATCCACAGCACTGCCAGCAGCACCAGGCCTCCGGCCAGGGCGAAGGACGTAGCCAGGCCCAGCTCAGGCCAGAAGTAGTTGGCGAAAATCAGCGGACCGAAACCGGCGCCCAGCCGTGAGAACGTGGATGCCCAGCCGAAGCCGGTACCGCGCAGTTCCGTGGGGTAGAGCTCCGACACATAGGCGTACAGCACCGGGATGGCCACCTGCACCACGAACCCGAACACCAGCAGCCAGAACACGGCCGCCGATGGGATGTCCACCACGAAAGCCACGATCACCAGCGTCAGTGCGGACAGCGGGCCGGTGACGGCCAGGATCCATTTGCGGCCCACGCGCTCCACCAGCAGGGCGGCAACGATGACGCCCAAAAGCCCGACGGCGGCCATTGACGCGGTGGTGACGAACGCCTTGTATTCGGCGAACCCTGCGCCAATGAGGATCCGCGGCATCCACGTCAGGGACAGGTAGTAGACCAGGAGGATGCTGAAGAACAGGGCCCACGCGGCGGTGGTGATCTTCCAGTTGAACTGCCACACCGACCGCAGCTGGATCCAGGCGCTGCCGGCCGAGAGCCGGGGTACGTCCTTCGCATCCGGCAGGCTGTAGGCCCGGGCTTCGGCGCCCGTGGCAGCCACCAGCCCGTCAATGACCTTGGCAGCCTCGTCACGCCTGCCCTTGCGGATGAGGAACAGCGGCGATTCCGGCACGCTTCGCCGGACCCAGAACACCAGCAGCGCGGGCAGGACCATGACCAGCATGGTCAGCCGCCAGTCACCGTAGAGGGCTACCAGGCCGGCCGAAACGAAGCCGGCCAGGGCGGCGCCCACCGGCCACCAGCCATCCATGGCGGTGAGCACTTTGCCACGCTGCTTGCGGGGAGTGAACTCACCCACCAGTGCATAATCCACCGGAATGCAGCCGCCCAGTCCGAAGCCGGCCAGGAACCGGAACACACAGAACCAGATGAAGTCCGGCGCAAAAGCTCCGCAGACTGTGAACACAGAAAACAGCAGCAAAGTGGCGGTGAATGCCTTCTTGCGGCCGATGGTGTCCGCAATGGTGCCCCAGATGAAGGCTCCCAGGGCCATGCCAATCAGGTTGGACGTCCCCACCCACGCCACCTCGCCGGGAGCCAGCGCCCAATGCTTCGACAGCAGGGGAATCAGGATGCCGTTGAGTGTCACGTCCCACGCGTCAAACATGAATCCGAGCCCGCCGATCAGGAAGATCCGCCCCTGGACTTTCCATCGCCAGGGTAGTTCCTGGACCACCTGTTCGCCGCTGGGCACAGTGGTGTAAGTGTTCATTGCCGCCTCCTTCTGAAACTTTAGCCCCGCCCACCGGCGTCCACACTCCGGCGGACACTCGGGGCAACGTGCGCTACGCGATAAACTGGCCCTATCCCCACCAACCGCGGCACTGAACCGCGAGATAAGACGGAGACATTTGTGAGCTTCACGCAGCATGAGCGCGTATCCATTGACCGTGTACCCATCCGCCGGGCCCTGATCTCGGTCTACGACAAGACCGGCCTGGAGGAGCTCGCCACAGGCCTGCACGCAGCGGGCGTGAAGCTGGTCTCCACCGGTTCCACCGCGAAGAAGATCGCTGCTGCGGGCATCCCCGTGCAGGAGGTTGAGGAGGTCACCGGTTCCCCGGAAATGCTGGACGGCCGCGTCAAGACGCTGCACCCCCGCGTGCACGGCGGCATCCTGGCAGACCGCCGCGTCCCCGCCCACATGGAGACGCTCGAAAGCATGGACATTGAAGCCTTCGACCTGGTGGTAGTGAACCTCTACCCGTTCGTGGAGACCGTCAAGTCCGGTGCCGCGCAGGACGACGTTGTCGAACAGATCGACATCGGAGGCCCCGCGATGGTCCGCTCGGCCGCGAAGAACCACGCCGCCGTCGCCATCGTGGTGGACCCGTCCTTCTACGGCCAGGTGGTGGCTGCTGCCGCCGCCGGCGGCTTCGATCTGAAGACCCGCCGCCGCCTCGCCGCCAAGGCGTTCGCGCACACGGCGTCCTACGACAACGCCGTGGCCACCTGGACGGCCAGCCAGTTCCTCGATGAAGACGGTGACGGCATCATCGACTGGCCTGCCTACGCCGGCATGTCCCTGGAGCGCTCCGAGGTGCTGCGCTACGGCGAAAACCCGCACCAGCAGGCGGCCCTCTACGTGGACAAGGCCGCCCCGGTGGGCATCGCCCAGGCAGACCAGCTGCACGGCAAGGCCATGAGCTACAACAACTTCGTTGACGCCGATGCCGCCCTCCGCGCCGCCTTCGATTTCAGCGAGCCGGCCGTGGCCATCATCAAGCACGCCAACCCGTGCGGCGTTGCCGTCGGTTCGGCAGGCGCCGCGGATCCCATCGCCGATGCCCATTCCAAGGCCCACGCCTGCGACCCCGTGTCCGCGTTCGGCGGCGTCATCGCAGCCAACCGCCCGGTCACGGCAGCCATGGCCAACACCGTCAAGGACATCTTCACGGAGGTTGTCATCGCGCCCGGGTTCGAGCCCGAGGCCGTGGAGATCCTTTCCAAGAAGAAGAACATCCGGCTGCTCTCCCTGCCTGAAGGCTACGGCCGCTACCCCACGGAGTTCCGCCAGGTTTCCGGCGGCATGCTGGTCCAGGTCAGCGACAAGGTGGACGCCGACGGCGACAACCCCGCCAACTGGACTCTGGCCGCGGGCGAAGCCGCCGATGAGAAGACCCTCGCGGACCTCGCCTTCGCCTGGACCGCCTGCCGTGCAGCGAAGTCCAACGCCATCCTCCTCGCGGACAACGGCGCAGCAGTGGGCATCGGCATGGGCCAGGTCAACCGCCTCGACTCCTGCAAGCTGGCCGTTGAACGCGCCAACACGCTGGGCCTGCAGGTGGATTCCGACGTCGACGGCGCCGGCGGTGCCTCCAACGCCACCGGCGCGGGCGCACCCCGGCGTGCCCAGGGCGCCGTGGCAGCTTCGGATGCCTTCTTCCCGTTCGCTGACGGCCTGCAGATCCTGATCGACGCCGGCGTCCGCGCCGTTGTCCAGCCGGGCGGATCCGTCCGGGACGAGGAAGTCATCGCTGCGGCCAACGCCGCCGGCATCTCCATGTACTTCACCGGAGCGCGCCACTTCTTCCACTGAGCCGCCTGATCCACTGCTCCGTGGATGCCCTTTTGAGGCACCAAAGGGCATCTACGGAGCAACGGGTGAATTTAATTGACGACGGCGCCTGTCCCCTTCGCAGGGGGCAGGCGCCGTCGTTATTTTGTTGGCTTAGTCCTCGTCGGCCGGGTGCTGCTCTTCAGGTGCCGGCCGGAGCACCAGCTCCCGGGGCTTGGCCTCCGCCATCCGCTCCTCAGTCCAGTACTCGAGGATTTCCTCGTGCGTCTGGGTTACCTCGATGTGGGCGACGCCTTCGCGAGGTTCCTTGCTAGGACTCTGAGGCATCGTTGTACACATTTTCGATGGCCTCGCCCCAGTACGGTCCGTACATGACCTTGGAGCCGCTGTAGCCGTAGCCGTTGATCGAGTTCTGCATGCCGCCGGGGCCCGACCCGATGAACCAGGGGCCGCCGGAGGAGCCGCTGGTCATGTCACAGGGAATCCCCTGCGTGCCGAAGTCCTTGTTAATGGTGTCGGGGCTGGCCGTGCCGGTGCAGCTCTTGAGGGTCAGGCCGGTGAACGGTTTGTCCGCCGGGTAGCCGAAGGACGTGTAGGACAGTCCGCGTTCCTGGTTGAAGGCAACGCCGGACCCGCCCACCACGTCCGTGAGGAGGGCGTCATCGAGGGGGTCCATGACCGCGAAGGCAGTGTCGTAGGCAATGTTGCCGGACGAGCTCCACTCGTCAGTGGTGAAGAGTTCCCTGGCGGTCCACTTGCCGTACGGTGCCTTGCCGTTGTCATAGGCGGGAACGAACGTGAAGTTCGTGGCCTCCTGGCCCGGGCCGCCGATCACGCAGTGCCCCGCTGTGGACACGGTGCTCTTGTTATCCGAGGTCACGGCGTTGCCGGAGCACACGTAGTTGGCGCCACCCATGCTGAAGAACACTTTGCCGATGTGGGCTACGGATGTGGTGCTGGTGGCTTTGCCCTTGCTGGCCTTAACTTTGGCGTTCTTGCCACGTTCGACGGACGCCGGGTTGGCGTTGTTTCCGCGGTCGATGGCTTTGGCCGCAAGGACATCTCCGGGAAGTGCCTGCTGCATTCGCTCGGCCGTCCAGTAGTCGGCGGCTCCGGCGCTGTTCACGGCCAGGCGCACAATGGAGGGAAGGGCCTTCGCGTCGGAGGGCGATGGGGAGGCCGGAGCGGCGGAAGCGCCGCCAGCGGTGGTCAGAGCCAGAACGGCTGCGGCGGAGAAGCTCAGGATGCCGGAAGCCAGGGACCGGGTGCGTGTCATTGTTGTCCTGTCTGAACGGAAATGCCCCGGGGGAGAGGGCGCGGATCGACTTCAAGAATTTATCGCGCGCGTCACATATAAGTAAACAGGAGTGACTTACCCTGCAGCGGATAGGGGGCTGCGGAGCCGCAGGTCAGGAGCCCGACGCGGGGCGGGGTGGGGCACCCGGCCAGGTGCCGCCGTCGTACGCTTCTCCAGCGCTGTAATCCTGCTCACGGCCGGGTCATCCAGCGCCTCCGGTAGGGTTCAAACCCTTGTCCTCGGGTAAGTTGTACTTGGTGAAATAGACAAAGGTTTCACAACCAAGCCGACCTTCAGGGAGACGCCCGCGCATGTCCAAGATTATCTACACCCACACCGACGAAGCGCCGATGCTGGCTACCTATTCGTTCCTGCCGATCATCGAGGCCTTCGCTTCGACTGCAGGTGTGGAGGTGGAGACCCGCGACATTTCGCTCGCCGGCCGCATCATCGCTGTGTTCGGCGATTACCTCACCCCCGAGCAGCAGACCGGTGACGCCCTTGCTGAACTGGGTGAACTGGCGAAGACGCCGGAAGCCAACATCATCAAGCTGCCCAACATCAGCGCTTCCATCCCGCAGCTGAAGGCCGCCATTGCAGAGTTGCAGGGCCAGGGCTACGCACTGCCGGACTACCCGGACAACCCCACCTCGGACGAGGAAACCGCCGTCCGCTCGCGCTACGACAAGATCAAGGGCTCGGCAGTAAACCCGGTCCTGCGCGAAGGCAACTCGGACCGCCGCGCACCGCTGTCCGTCAAGAACTACGCCCGCCAGAACCCGCACTCCATGGGTGCCTGGACCGCTGACTCCAAGACCAACGTGGCCACCATGGGCCAGAACGACTTCCGCTCCAACGAGAAGTCCGTTGTCATCGAATCGGAAGGCACCATCGCCATCCAGCTGGTTCGTGAAGACGGCTCGGTGAAGGTCCTCAAGAAGGCCTTCCCGGTCCTGGCCGGCGAGGTCATCGACGGAACCGTCATGCGCGCCGCAGCCCTGGACGAGTTCCTGAAGGCCCAGGTTGCCCGCGCCAAGGAAGAGGGCGTGCTGTTCTCCGCACACCTGAAGGCCACCATGATGAAGGTTTCGGACCCCATCATCTTCGGCCACGTGGTCAAGGCTTACTTCTCCGAACTGTTTGAAACCTACGGCAAGCAGCTCGCAGCCGCCGGCATCAGCCCCAACAACGGGCTGGCCGCCATCCTGAGCAGCCTGGAGGACCTGCCGGCGGATGTCCGCGACGGCGTCCAGAACCTCATCAAGAAGGGCCTCGAAGACGGCCCGGAACTGGCCATGGTGGACTCGGACAAGGGCATCACCACCCTGAACGTCCCCAGCGACGTCATCGTGGATGCCTCCATGCCTGCCATGATCCGCAGCTCCGGCCACATGTGGGGCCCGGACGGCAAGGAAGCCGACACACTGGCAGTCCTGCCGGACAGCTCCTACGCCGGCATCTACCAGGTGGTCATCGATGACTGCCGCGCCAACGGCGCCTACGACCCCACCACCATGGGCACCGTCCCCAACGTAGGCCTCATGGCACAGGCAGCCGAGGAATACGGCAGCCACGACAAGACCTTTGAGATCCAGGAAGCCGGCACCGTCCAGGTTGTTGACGGCTCCGGCAAGGTCCTGCTGGAACACGAAGTTTCCGTCGGCGACATCTGGCGCGCCTGCCAGACCAAGGACGCCCCCATCCGCGACTGGGTCAAGCTGGCCGTCACCCGTGCCCGCGCCTCCCAGACGCCTGCCGTGTTCTGGCTGGACGAGGAGCGCGCCCACGACGCCAACCTCATCGCCAAGGTCAACGAGTACCTGAAGGACCACGACACCGAGGGACTGGACCTCCAGATCCTGTCCCCGGTCAAGGCCACCGCGTTCACCCTGGACCGGATCCGCAAGGGCGAAGACACCATCTCCGTTACCGGCAACGTCCTCCGCGACTACCTCACGGACCTCTTCCCCATCTTGGAGCTGGGCACCAGCGCCAAGATGCTCTCGGTTGTTCCGCTGATGAACGGCGGCGGACTCTTCGAGACCGGCGCCGGCGGCTCCGCGCCGAAGCACGTCCAGCAGCTGCTGAAGGAGAACCACCTCCGCTGGGACAGCCTGGGCGAATTCCTGGCCCTGGCGGTCAGCTTCGAGCACCTCGCCACCACCACCGGCAACGCCCGCGCCCAGGTCCTGGCCGACACGCTGGACCGCGCCACCGGCACGTTCCTGCTGGAGAACAAGTCCCCGAGCCGCCGCGCCGGCGAACTGGACAACCGCGGCAGCCACTACTTCCTGGCCCGCTACTGGGCCGAGGAACTGGCCAAGCAGACGGACGACGCCGACCTGGCCGCCGCATTCAGCGCCGTCGCCAAGGAACTCTCCTCCCAGGAGGAAGCCATTGTTGGTGAGTTGGCTGCGGTCCAGGGCTCGCCCGTGGACGTCGGAGGCTACTACCACCCCGAGGACGCCAAGGCCTCTGCAATCATGCGGCCGTCCGCCACCCTGAACAAGGTCATCGACAGCCTGAGCTAGCGGCAGGCTGCTTCGGCAGTTTCAAGAAAGAGGCGGTGCCCCGGATCTGTTCCGGGGCACCGCCTCTTTCTTGTGCCGTTCACAAAGTGGAGATCAGCGCCCAACGTCCCCTCCGGCGTCGTACGCTGCATCGGCGGGCCGCTATCCGCTGCCCTTACCCTTGCCCTCGTTGTCCTTCTTGCCCTTGTCCTCACCGGAGGGCTGCACCGTGGTCGGAGCGGGGGCTTCCTGAGCGGGCGGCGATTGCGGGGCCGCTGGTTCGGCCGCCTGGCGGGCTTCCTCTGCGGCCCGTGCTTTGGCCTGTTCGTTCTTGGCGATGGCGTCGGTCAGGTCGGCTCGGACTGCGGCGGCAATGGTGGTGATGCTGCGGCGGCGTTCGTCCGAGATGCCGCCCTTCGACTGCGCGTTCTCGAGTTCGGCTTCGAGGCCTTCCAGCGCCCTGAGGGCGGTGGCGGGATCGTTTTGCGATGACGCCTGCGTTACCTCAAGAACGCGTGCCTGCAACTGTGTGGCGGCATCGCGCTGGAGCCCCGTTTCGCCGGTCCCGCAGCCGGCGAGCAATCCGGCGGCCAGCATTGCCGCGGTCCAGCGGCCGGTCAGCGCCCCGTGCTTTCCAAGGCTCACGGTTCAACGCTCTTCTGCAATTCCTTCAGGTGATCGCCGAGTTCCCCGGTGACCGTGGGATACGGCACGACGTCGGCGGGAGACTGCGTGGACAGGGTCAGGATCACCGCGGCAACAGCAGCCGCCACCACTATGAGCGTAAGGATCACGGCGAGCCAGAAGCGCTTGGTGCGGGCCCGCGGATGGAGGTTCCTGGCCTCAGGCTCGTTGGTTTGGGTTGAAGCTGCCGCTTCCCGCAGCTCGTCCACTGACTCTTCCGCGGTGATCGACGGCGGGTGGAACGGCATGGCCGGCAGCACCCTGGTGCTTTCGGTTGCGAGTTCGCCGGGTGTGGAAGCGGGTGAGACGAGGGCTTGGCGCAGCGCGGTCTCGATGTCCGCGGCGGACGGGCGCTCCAGGGGTTCGACGGCAGTCATCGAGCGGAGGAGCTGCGCCCACTCTGCGGGGAGGTCGTCCGGGATCTCGGGTGCCCGGTGCAGCCGGGCCACCGCGGACTCCACGGCGCCGCCGGGGTATTCCACAGTGCCCTTGATGCATTCAATCAGCACGAGGCCGAACGAATAGATGTCCGTGGCGGCGGAAAGCGGCTGGCCAAGTGCCTGCTCCGGGCTGAGGTACGCGGCAGTGCCCACCATGGTTCCGGTGGCGGTGAGCCGGGTGGAGTCCGCGATCCGGGCAATGCCGAAGTCGGTGAGCTTGGGGCGCAGGGGTTCGCCGGGCCGGATCTGGACCAGGAGGATGTTGGCAGGTTTGATGTCGCGGTGGATCACGCCCAGCCCATGGACATAGGCCAGGGCGTCAGCGATTCCGGCGCCGATGACCGCAAGCTCTTCCAGCGGGACCCGGCTGTGGCGGATACGGCCGCGGAGGTCCTGGCCCTCCACGAGTTCCATGGTGAGGAACGGCCGTGGCTCGTCCGGGATCCGGGTATCGATGCCGGCGTCGAAAAGCGTGACGAGTCCGGGATGGTTCAAAGTGGCCAGAAGCTGGATTTCCGCTTCCTGGCGCTTCAGTTCCTCGGTGTCCGGGGCCTGCGGTGCGAAGAGCTTAAGGGCCACGTCACGGCCTAGGTTTTCGTCCCGGGCGCTGTACACCGAAGACATTCCTCCGCGGCCGATGACCTCATTCAACCGGTAGCGACCGCCGACAACCTCGTTCGTGGTGGAGCTGGGCGATTCCGCCACCATGTCCCGTCCCTCCCGGTGCGATGCGGCACTGTCGTACTCAAATCATACCGGCGGAGGGGCGGCCCGGCGATTGACCTTGAGTTTCGCGGCGCACACGCCGAGGGCCCGGCGGCGGAACTCCAACATCCGCCGCCGGACCATCGGCCACAAGGACATGTGTGCTGATGACATGTTTTGCGCGCTTTTCTGTTTTTGTGTTGTGGTCCTCCTTTCCTGCAGCCCGTGGAGTGCTGCCGCTTCAGGCGCGATTCACGGACGCTTTCCCACTTTGTTCAGGGGAATGAAACGCAAGAGTGTGTCAGGAAGTCCTGCGCTTGCGGAGCACCAGGATCCCGGCGGCCAGGAGCAGCAGGGCCAGCGGGACGAGGGAGGCGTCCAGGCCGGTGTTGGCCAGTGCGGCCGCACCACCCTGGGCAGGAACGCTTCGCGGTGTGGTGTCGGCGGCGATGACGCCACTGACTGCTGTTGAACCGGCGGGGGCTACCGAGATGCTTTTGGTTCCGGCCGCGCCTGCGCCCGTGGTGCCGGAGCCGTTGTCAGTACCGTTGCCGGACCCTGCGCCGTTGCCGTTGCCGGGGTTTTCAGTTCCCGGGGTGCCTGTTCCGGGATCCACGGTGCCAACGCCGCCGATGCCAAGGTCTACGCCCAGGTCAATCCCGAGGTCAATGACTGCGTCAACGACGGCGGCGGGGCCGTCGTTTGTTGCACCGTTGGTGCCGTTGGTGCCGGTGACGCCGCCGAGGTCCACGATTGCATTGGCGTCCACCGCTACATCAGCGGTGGTGCCGTCCGTGGTTCCGGTGTTCCCGAGGCCGAGGTTTACGTCTGCGTCGACGACGGCGGTGGGGCCGTCGTTGGTTGCACCGTTGGTGCTGGTGACGCCGCTGAGGTCCACGATTGCATTGGCGTCCACCGCTACATCAGCGGTGGTGCCGTTCGTGGTTCCGGTGTTCCCGAGGCCGAGGTTTACGTCTGCGTCAACGACGGCGGCGGGGCCGTCGTTGGTTGCGCCGTTCGAGCTGGTGACGCCGCCGAGGTCCACAACAGCATCTGCGGCGACCGCTGCGTCGGCTGCCGGTTCCGCCGTGGCTGAACCGGTATCCAGACCGACGTTCACATCAGCTTGGACGGCTACATCGGCCGTCGTTGCCTCGGGAGCAGTGCTGCTGCCCCCGAGGCCCAGGCCGACTACGGCGGCCGCGGCAAGCTCGCTCCCGGCTCCGGCGGTGTTGTCTCCGGCGTTCAGTGCGACGTCCACTACGGCGGCGACGCCCGTTGAGTCGGACGGCGTTGGGTCACCCAGCAGGCCCAACGACGTCGTATCAGCGGACGCCGCCGCCGAGATCAGGGCGGATGCGGAAAGATCCGATCCGGTGGCGTTGGTGGTGTCTGCCGCGTTCGCTGCTGTGCAGCCGAATGCCAGCAGTCCACCGGCAAAGAGGGTGCCAAGCAGCCCCCTGCGAAGGTTGGAACTCATGATGGTTTCTCCTGAAAAAGTTGAAGAAGGGCGCTGATGCAGCTGCCCATATGGCCGCGCGCTGCCGCAAAAGGGCAGCCGGGACTCAACTAGTCAGGCGAAGAACCGGGGTCGAAGGACACCGGTGCGGGGGTATGTTCACGGTCTTCCCGGACCAGGACGGCGCGGGAGAGGAAATGATCAAAGTCGTAGGCGCTCAGCCAGGCGGCGGAACCGAAGGCGACCGAAGCAGGCCCCCCACTGCCAGTGCCGGTGCCCGGAACAGCAGGGGACTGCGCCGGCTGGTGCGGGGGATTGTGGTTGGCTGGCTGGCCGGAGTCGCCGACACCGGAGTGGTGCACAGCAGGTTCGATGCCGGCGGTTGCAGCAAGGGATGCCGCGCCGTGGCCCGGGAAATCGGTCAGGACCGGCGCCGCAGCGTTCGCCCCGGCTGCCGGGGACGATTCGGCCGTGCCGAACGACTCGGCCGGCACTGCAACGGCGGCATTGTGCACGGGCTCAATAAGGTTTGTCCCGGCCCCGGCCCCGGCGATCGGTCCGGAAGCCGGCAGTTCTTCCAGCGGCAAGGTTCCGGAGAGATCGGGAAGCGGGTCGGAGCCGGCCACAAGGTCGGACACCGGGACCAACACCGGTTCAAGCACGGGGATGGCCTCGGCAACCGGCGGAACTACAGCTTCAACGAGGACCGCAGTGGCTCCGTCGGCAACCTCAAGGATGGGCGTTGCAACGGCAGAAACTGTGTCCGTTGGAACTACTCGGTTCACCACGGGCACAGCGGAGATCAGGGTGTCCGCCACAGCCGAAACCTGGCTGGCTACCGGCTGCAGCAGTCCCGTCGGCAGGGCGGGTGCGGGCGCCGGGGCTGGCGTCGGAGCGGTAGTCGAAGGCTGCGAATCCGTTGGGACAGTTGCGGCAACCTTGCCTGTCACCGAGGAAACGGACGACGGTACGGAGCTGGTGACACCGCCCAGGAGGGACGAAGCCTCAGAAAGGGTATCGGCCGACGCCGCCGTGGAAGACATCGTCAACCAGCCAATGGCAGCGGCCCCGGCAAGCAACACGGGACGCATGGCACGCCACGGCGAATGTGCATTAGCCATGAGTACCACCCCCAGTACCGTAGAAAACGACGATGGCCAAATCCTAAGACTGCTTATTGTCGGAAGTCTAGGGGTCAATAAAAGGAATGTGGCGGGAAATTGCTGACAACCGCTGGAAAGCGCCAGAATTCCAGCCGATATTGTCATGAAATCGAGGCGATATTTCCCGAAAGAGCCGCGGCCTCAGCGATGCCTGTCATTCGGGTAGCTGACGCCCAGCTGTGCCCGTACGCCGTCAAAGAGGCGCATGGTATTCAGCGAATCTTCCAGCGGCATCACCGGACTTTCCGCAATGCCCTGCTGGATGCAGCGGGTGACTTCGCGGAGTTCGTAGGTGTAGCCCTTGCCCACGACGTCGAACGTTTCGGTCCGCCGCTCGTCCCACCCCGTGGCCACTGTCAGTTCGCGGGGGTTGTTGATCGACCCGGCGCTCTGGAGGAAGCCGCGGCTGCCGGCGACGGTCGCCGTGCGCGGTCCGTGTGCCAAAAGCGACGAGGTCAGTTGGACCTGGGCGCCGTGGTGGTAGCCGAGCGTCAGGGCGTTCTGGGCATCCACGCCGTCGTCGTTCAGATGCCCCGTGGCGCTCACGGTTTGGGGAAACCCGAGCGTTCCCAGCGCCCACAGCAGGGGGTAGACGGTGAGGTCGAGCAGCGCCCCGCCGCCATCCTGCCGCGCCCACAGCCGGGCGGTGGGGGAGTACGGTGCTGGGAAACCCAGATCGGCAGTGACCCAGTGGATGTCGCCAAGTTCGCCGGACGCAGCAATGTCGAAGGCACGCTGCATGCCGGGCAGGAAGCGGCTCCAGACGGCCTCCATCATGAAGAGGTTGCGGCTGCGGGCAGCTTCTATCAGTTCGGCCGCTTCCCGGGCGTTGATGGTGAAGGCCTTTTCGCACAGGACGTGCTTGCCGGCCTGAAGTGCCGCCAGGACGATCTGGTGGTGCTGCGCATGCGGGGTGGCAACGTAGACGACGTCCACCGCGTCATCGGCGAGCAGCCGCTGGTAGCCGGGTTCGCCGTCGTGGTCCCCGTACGCTCTGCTCACGCCATAGGCGGCAGCGAAAGCGTCCGCCGTCGCCTGCCCCCGGGAGCTGACGGCGTACAGTTCGGCATCTGCCAGCAGTGCCAGGTCCTGCGCTACGGATTTGGCGATGCCACCGGTGGCGATGATTCCCCAGCGGAGGGGTGTTCCGGTTGCTGAACGGGGGTCCGTATCGGCCTGGCTGGACAACCATGGTGTGGCGATGGGGGCGGTCATTCAGTCATCCTGCCACAGGCCAGAGGCGGCGTTGGAGATTGGTCCCGGAGGTGCCGGGAGGCTGATGGGGAGGGCGCGACGCCGGCCCTCCCCATTGCTGTTAGGCCGTCACCGGGAGCGGGGCCCGGCGGTGCGCCGGTTCCTCCGTCAGTTTTCCCTGCTGCAGCCGGAACCGGCGGTCGGTCTTGTTGGCGAGGGCACGGTCGTGGGTAACCACCAGGATGGTGGTGTTGTGGTCGCGGCTGAGGGCGCTGAGGAGCGAGATGATGTGGTCCCCGGTCTCCTCGTCCAGGTTGCCGGTGGGTTCATCGGCCAGGATCAGCTTCGGCTCGTTGGCCAGGGCACGGGCGATGGCGACGCGCTGCTGCTCTCCGCCGGAAAGCCTGTTGATCCGCCGGTCGTGCTTGTCCTGGACCAGCTGGACCTGCTCCAGCAGATCCTTGGCGCGCTGCTGGCGGGCTGCCTTGCGCATTCCCGCAAACTCCATCGGCAGCATCACATTGTCCACGGCGGACAGGTTGGGGATCAGGTTGAACTGCTGGAACACGAAGCCGATGTCCCGCCGGCGGTACTCAGTCAGTTTGGCATCGGGCATGCCCGCCAGGCTCACGCCGTTGACGACGACGTCTCCGCTGGTGGGCTTGTCCAGCGCACCAAGGAGGGAGAGCAGTGTGCTCTTCCCGCTTCCGCTCTTTCCCACGATGGAGGCGAGGGTGCCCTGTTCGAGGACGAAGCTGACATCGTTGACCGGCTTGATGGTGCGGTCACCGGAGTTGAAAGTGCGGACCAGGTTCTTGACTTCAATCATGGCTATTCTCCTCGCAGGACTTCGATGGGACGGATGCGTGAGGTTAGCAGCGCCGGGACGAGCGCGCCGATGATGGCGACGCCGAAGACGGCGGCGATGCCGGCCGCGATGACCCCAGGAGAGGCGCTGGCCGTGACGGAGGTGAGCAACTGGGAGGCGCCGCCGAACGGATTCCCGCCAGGGAACCCAGCGCCGCCGCCTGGGAACCCGGCACCGCCGCCAGGAACTCCGCCAGGCATGCCGCGCCCGGCGGTGGTGGCCGTCGTCGTACTGGTGCTGTTGGTGCTGATCATCGCGGAAGCGATGCCGCTGCTGGCAAAGGCGGCGATGACTGCGCCCGCCGCGCTGCCCAGTGCTGCAAGGACGAGGGCTTCGAGGACGAACTGCAGGCCGATGGTCCGGTTGGGAGCGCCGATGGCCTTCAGCACGCCGATCTCCCGCCGGCGCTCGCGGACCAGCATGACCATGATGAGCAGGATGATCAGCCCGGCGGTGCCGAGTGCGGCGACGAAGGCGATGAAGGAGATGTTCTTGACGCTGCCAAGCGAGCTGACGGCGGTCTCCAGGTTCTGTCCCTGGGTGACGTCCGCCTTGTCAGTGCCGAGCGCGTCCTGCAGTGCGGTCTTGGCGGCTGCAACATTGTCCAGCGAGTTCACCGTAACGATCATGGTGGACAGTTCGGTGGGGGTCCCGGCGAGAGCCTGGGCGGTGGGAAGGGTCACGTACGCGGCGTTGTTGCCAAAGGCGGTGCCGGCGTCGAACAGGCCTGCAACGGTGTAGGTCTGGCTGTTGATAGTGAACGTGGAGCCGACGGCGAGGTTGTTCTTCTCCGCCAGGGTGGTGCCCAGGAGGGCGTTCGTGGACTCGGCGGTGTAGTCGCCCAACCCTGTGCCTTCGGTGATGGTGAGGGCCTTGCCCGTGGTGTCCACTTCGGCGCCGATGCCGGTGGCTGTGATGGGCAGCGACCGCATGGGCTGGGTGGTGGATCCGGTAGACCCCGTGGTGCCGTTTGACTGCTGGTTGCGGTTACCGAGTGTTCCCGCGTCCACTGCCGCCGTAAGGCTGGTGGTCAGGGTGGCGGCCGCCTGGCCGCCGGGACCGCCCTGGCCGCCAGGGCCGCCTTGGCCGGTTTGTCCCGCTGCCGTCTGGGCGGCGGCTTCCGTGGCATTCCGCAGACGAAGGGAGGAGGTCCCGACGACGGCGCTCACGTTGGGAACGGCGGCTGCAGTGGTTGCCTGCTCGGTGGTGAGCGGTTCACCACCACCTTCGAAGCCCTGGCCTCCGGCCGGGTTCACGGTCAGGACGGTGCCCACGGAGGCATTGAGCTCCTGGACTTTCGCGCCCACGGCCTGGTTGGCCACCAGCATGGCAAGGGCCAGTCCGATGGCGACGGCCAGCACGGCAACAACTGCTGCGGTCCTGACTTTGTTTCTGAAGGCGTTGCCTACGCTCCGGGCAAGGACGCTCACTGTACTCCTAGGATTTCGGGGCAGGCCTGCAAGCCCGCTGTCAGGGTCAACAATCAGCGGAATCCCTGTGCGGACTGCTGGCTGAACCTGTGTTTGCCCTGTGAAGACCCCTTGACAGTCTTGTCATGACGCGCGTAAGAATTAAGCAGTTGCTCGGAAACCGCTTTCTCAGCAACGGCTTCCCACCTTTTCATCCGCACCCCTCAAGGCATGTGGTCTCTGTGGCATGCCGGAAATAAGGCCAATGACGTCCCCTAAACGCGATAACGCACGCACTTCCACGTCCCGAAGGCTCCGGCGTCCCGCCGGAATCGCAGCATCGGCAGCCGCCGTGGCACTGGCTGCGGGCCTTGCTGTGACGGCGCCCGCAACCGCCGGCCCCGCACCGGTCGGCGGAGGAGTGATCAAAGCCGACGATGCGGCACCTACGGGTTGGGCCGCCGTCGGACGTGGCACGAACGGCGGCGCCGGTGCACCTGCTGACAGCCGCTACGAAGTCAGTACCCTCACGGAATTGAAGGCCGCGCTGGCCAACAACGGCCAACCGACCGCTCCCAAGATTGTCTACGTCAAGGGGATCATCGACGGCAACCAAACCCCGGACGGGCGAATCCTCGGTGAGCAGGACTACGCACCGGGCTACGACATCAATCAGTACATCTCCTGTTTTGGACCTGGCGGCAAGGTCTGGAGCGACCAGACTTTCGAATACTGCAAGAAGCAGCGCCAGCTTCGCCAAACCGGCAGCAATAACATGAAGCGGCAGATCGAAGTCAGCCTGCCCAGCAACACCACGCTGGTTGGCCTGGGGGATGGCTCAGGATTCGTGGGTGCCAACATCGTGATTCTGAGCGCCACGAATGTGGTGGTGCGGAACCTCAGCGTGGAAGCGCCGGTGGACTTCTTCAGCACCTGGTCGCCGGATGACGGCAATGGCGCCTGGAACGCGCGGTTTGACGCCGTGTCCTCGGTGACATCGGATCACCTGTGGATTGACCATGTCAGCCTCTCGGATGGCCGGTTCCCGGATAGCGAAGCTCCGAAGGGCCCCAACGGCAAACCCGCCAACCGGCACGACGGCCTGCTGGACCTGAAGGACGGCACAGACTTCGTGACCATTTCCAACAGCAGGCTCTCCAACCATGACAAGACCATGCTCCTGGGTTCCGGCGATGAGCACGTTGACAAGGACGGCGGCAAGCTGCGCGTCAGCTACATCGGCAACTACTTCGAGAACCTCCAGCAGCGAGCACCCCGCGTCCGGTTTGGCCAGGTCCACGTGGTCAACAACTACTTCTCCGGCAGCACCGATGATCCGCACTACCCGTTGGTGAGCGAGGCCCAGGGCGGCAGCAGCTACTTCCTCGGCGCCGGCTACGAGTCGCGGATCTTCTCCGAACGCAATGCCTTCGAGTTCACGGGCCCCGGAGCCGACCCGTCGATCATGGTCAGCAGCTACAACGGCAACCGGTTCAGCGACACTGGGTCCTGGTACAACGGGCAGCCCGCGGACCTTAACGCCATCGCCAAGTCCTCGTTTGAGCAGAACCGCGCGGAGGCACTGGCCGAGGCAGAAGCCGGCGGCGTTCCGGCTCCGGACTGGACGGGCTGGGACTTCACCACGGATGTGGGCTGGGACCCCGCCGATGTCTACGGTTACAAGGCATTCAGTACCCCGCAGGCAGTGAAGAACCATGCGCTGAAGTTCACCGGGCCCGGGGTGCTCAAGGTTAGGCAGTAGGGCAGGCCGCCCGCAGCGGCAGGCTGGAACGGAAACAGCCCGGCCCCCACATGGGAGCCGGGCTGTTCCGTTCGTAGGTAATGCGGAGTGCTACTTGGTGATCGGGCCGAGTACCGGATCGTCCGTGTAAGCGGTCTTCACGTTGGCGGCGGTGACGATGACCGGCTCCAGCAGGTAAGCCGGAACGGTCTTGACGCCGTTGTTGTAGGAATCCTTGTCGTTGATTTCCAGGTCCTTGCCGGCCTGGAGGTCCTTCACCATGGTGATGGCGTGCTCAACGAGCTTGCGGGTGTCCTTGTTGATGGTGGAGTACTGCTCGCCCGCCATGATGGACTTGACCGACTCAACCTCGGAGTCCTGGCCGGTCACCACGGGGAGCGGCTTGCCGGCTGCCTTGACGGAGGTCAGGACTGCGCGGGCCAGGGTGTCGTTGGGGGAGAGGACGCCGTCCAGGGAAGCGCTGGAGTAGCTGCCGGTCAGCAGCGTGTCAGCGCGGCGCTGGGCGTTCTCGGCCTTCCAGCCCTGGGTGACAGCCTGTTCGAAGTTCGTCTGGCCGGACAGCACCTTGAGCGTGCCGTCGTCGATCTTCGGCTTCAGGACGCTCATGGCGCCGTCGAAGAAGACCTTGGCGTTGGCATCGTCAGGGGAACCGGCGAACAGCTCGACGTTGTACGGGCCATTGGGCTTCTTGGCCTTCAGTCCGTCCAGCAGGGCCTGGCCCTGCAGTTCGCCGACCTTGAAGTTGTCGTAGGCCACGTAGTAGTCCACGTTGTCGGTGTTCAGCAGCAGCCGGTCATAGGCAATGATGGTGGCGCCGGCATCTTTGGCCTGCTTGAGCTGGGTGCCCAGCTGGGAGCCGTCGATGGCGCCCACGATAATGACCTTGGCACCCTTGGTGACCATGGCGCTGATCTGGTTTTGCTGCTCGGATACGCCGCCGTTGGCGAACTGGACGTCAGCCTTGAAGCCCGCGCCGTTGAGGCCGTCATTGAACAGCTTCTCCGCGAGGACCCAGTTTTCGCTGGTCTTCTGCGGAAGTGCGACGCCGATGGAGGAGTTCTGATCGAATCCTCCGGCGCCGCCGCTCGCTCCGCCCGATGGGGTTTCCGAGCGGCCGCAGCCCGTCAGCGCCAGTGCTGCGATGGCAGCTACCGCTGCGGCCTTTCCTGCTTTACCAAACATTCGCATAGTTGGTTTTCTCTTTCTTTGTGATGGATTACCGCTATTCGGTTGCAAAGCTCAGGCTTCCCTGGCAATCGCTTCCTTGGTGGAGGTGGTTTCGTCGGGCTGGGTGGGGCTGCTGGGGCCGCCGCCGGACCGGCCCATGTTCCTGGTCAGCAGTCCGATGATGGACTTCTTGCCCTGGCTCTTGTTGTAGACGTCGAAGGCGACGGCGATCAGCAGCACCAGGCCCTTGATGATCTGGGTAAGGTCGGCGCCGACGCCGAGCAGCTGGAGGCCGTTGTTCAGTACAGCCATGACCAGGCCACCGATGATGGACCCCACCACGGTGCCCACGCCGCCGGTCACCGCGGCGCCGCCGATGAAGACTGCAGCGATGGCGTCCAGTTCCCAGCCCACGCCGTCGAACGGGCCTGATGCCGTGGACCGGCCCACGAAGATCATGCCGGCCAGGCCGGCCAGGATGGACATGTTCATCATCACCAGGAAGTTGACCTTCTTGGACTGCACACCGGAGAGCTCGGCCGCGTGCCGGTTCCCACCGACCGCGTAAACGTGCCGGCCCAGGATGGTGCGGGAGGAGATGAAGCCGTAGAGAAGTACCAGGACAGCCAGGATGAGGCCGGGGATGGGGAACGAGGTCCCGGGCCGGCCAGTGGCGAACAGGTATGTGGCGTAGAGGATGGCGCCGCAGACCAGGACCAGCTTCAGGGCCGTAACCCACATTTCCGGGACCTCGGCGCCCAAGGCCTTGGCGCGGGACCTGGAGCGCAGTTCTCCCCAGACCACGAACGCCGCGGCGGCGATGCCGAGGAGCAGGGTGAGGTTGTTGAACCCGGTGTTGGGCCCGACTTCCGGCAGGTAGCCGGAGCCGAGGTACTGGAAGTCGTTGGGGACGGGGATGGTGTTGGACTTGCCGACGAACTGGTTGAAGCCGCGGAACAGGAGCATGCCGGCCAGCGTGACAATGAAGGCAGGGATCCCCACATAGGCGGTCCACCAGCCTTGCCAGGCACCGATGGCGGCGCCGAGTACGAGGCCGAGCAGCACGCCCGCCCACCAGGGGATGCCCCAGTCGCGGATGGCCAGGGCTACGGTGACACCCACGAACGCCGCAACCGAGCCGACGGAAAGGTCGATGTGGCCGGCGATGATCACCAGGACCATGCCGATGGCAAGGATCAGGATGTAGGAGTTGCCGTTGAAGAGGTTGATGACGTTGCCGGGCGTCAGGGTCCGGCCTTCGGTGAAGATCTGGAAGAAGACGATCAAGGCCACCAGGGCAAAGATCATGCCGAATTGGCGGGTGTTGCCGCCAAACAGCTTTTTGAGGGCGTTCATGGTCAGTCCTTGGGTCCGGAAGTTTCTGGGATGATCCAGGGGATCAGGCGGCTTTTCGGTTGGGGTTGGAGGTCATCAGTTTCATCAGGTTTTCCTGGCTGGCCTCGTCCTTGTCCAGGACACCGGTGACGGTGCCTTCGAAGATGGTGTAGATGCGGTCGGACAGGCCCAGGAGTTCGGGGAGCTCGGAGGAAATGACAATCACTCCCTTGCCCTGGTTCGCCAGTTGCTGGATGATGCCGTAGATCTCGTACTTGGCGCCGACGTCGATGCCGCGGGTGGGCTCATCCAGGATCAGCAGGTCGGGGTCCGTGAACATCCACTTGGCCAGGACCACCTTCTGCTGGTTGCCGCCGGAGAGCTTGGCCACGCCTTCTTCCACCGACGGAGTCTTGGTGCGGAGGGACTTGCGGTACTGCTCTGCGACGGTGAATTCCTGGTTCGCGTCCACCACTGAGTGGCGGCTGATTTTGCGAAGGTTGGCGGCCACCGTTGTGGTCTTGATGTCATCCAGCAGGTTCAGGCCCAGGGATTTGCGGTCCTCGGTCACGTAGCCCAGACCGGCATCGATGGCCTGGCGCACGGACTTGAGCGTGACTTCCTTGCCGTCCTTATATACGTGCCCGTCGATGAACCGCCCGTAGGACCGGCCGAAGACTGACCTGGCCAGTTCGGTGCGTCCCGCGCCCATCAGCCCGGCGAAACCGACGATCTCGCCCCGGCGGACGAAGAAACTGGAGTTCTTGCACACCAGCCTGTCCTGCACGTTGGGGTGGCCCACTGTCCAGTTCTTCACCTCGAAGAAGACTTCGCCGATCTTGGGTGTGTGGTCCGGGAACCTGGACTCCAGGGTGCGGCCCACCATGCCCTTGATGATCCGGTCCTCGTCCACGCCGTCCGCTTTCACGTTCAGCGTTTCGATGGATTTGCCGTCGCGGATGATGGTGATCGAATCGGCGATCTGCTCAATCTCGTTGAGCTTGTGGGAAATGATGATGGAGGTGATGCCTTTAGCCTTCAGGCCCTTCATCAGGTCCAGCAGGTGCTGGGAATCGGACTCGTTCAGGGCTGCCGTGGGTTCGTCCAGGATGAGGATTTTCACTGACTTGTTCAGCGCCTTGGCGATTTCGACGAGTTGCTGCTTTCCGACGCCGATGTCCTTGATGGGCGTGTCCGGATCCTCGCGCAGGCCTACGCGGGCCAGCAGGTCCAGGGAGCGGAGCCGGGCCTCGGACCAGTCGATGACGCCCCGTTTGGTGGGTTCGTTGCCCAGGAAGATGTTCTCCATGATGGACAGCTCGGGAATCAGCGCCAGTTCCTGGTGGATGATCACGATGCCGGCGTGCTCGCTGGCCCGGATGTCCTTGAACTGCTGGACCTGCCCCTGGTAAACGATGTCGCCGTCGTAGCTGCCGTAGGGGTAGACGCCCGAGAGGACTTTCATCAGGGTGGATTTGCCGGCCCCGTTTTCGCCGCAGATGGCGTGGATTTCCCCTGCTTTTACCCGCAGGTTCACGTTGGCCAAGGCTTTAACGCCGGGAAATTCTTTGGTAATGGACCGCATCTCAAGGATGATCGGCTCCGCTTGTGTGGTCTGGGACGTCATGTGCCCTAACCCTCCAATGCAATGACTTCTTTGTCCGGCCGGCAAAGCGCAGGGCCGTCTGATCCAAAAGTAAACTGGATCACAGCTATTGTCGTCAAGTCTTGAACGCAATTGCCGGATAACGAAACGATCTACATTTTGCGGATGCCCGCGTGTTGGAAGACCAGTGCCGCTGCGCCGAGGGCCTCAGCACGGTCCCCGAGGGATGACATGGTGAGTGTGGTGGTCTCGCCAATGACGGGCACGGCGTGCCGCACGAGGCCTCGCCTGATGGGGTCCAGCAACAGGTCTCCCAGGCCCGCCAGGGGCCCGCCCACCACAATGACTTCAGGGTTGATCAGGTTGGCCACGTTGCCCAGGGCGCGGCCCACGGAAAGGCCGGCGTCATCAACCACGCGAAGGGTGGCGGGATCTCGGTTGAGCGCCTTCCGGACGATGTCCGCTGGGTTCAGCGGGCGGTCCTCGCCCCGGCTCAGGAGTTCGATCATGGTGGTGGTGGACGCTATGGTTTCCAGGCATCCCCGGTTGCCGCAGCGGCACACCAGGCCTTGTTCGTGGATGGTGGCGTGGCCAATTTCCCCGGTGATGCCGACGTTCCCGTAGTAGGGCGCCCCGTTGAGGATGAGGCCTGCGCCGATGCCGGATCCTATCTTCAGGAACATCAGGTTGCTGACGCCTGTGTGTTGCCCCCAGGTGACCTCGGACCATGCCCCGAGGTTGGCGTCGTTATCAATGAAGACGGGGATTTTGAGCGTGTCTTCCAGATGCTGGAGGATGTTGATTCCCACCCACTCCGGCAGGATGGCGCCTTGCGCCACGGTGCCCGTTCGGCGGTCGATGGGGCCGGGGATCCCGACGCCGGCGCCCACCACCGAAGAGCGTTCCGTTCCGCTTTCCTTGAGGAGTTTTGCGAGGAGGACAACCGCCGCCCGGATGCCTTCCTCGGCCTGGTGGCCCAGCGGCAGCATGACCGATTCTTCAGCGATGACGTGGTAGCTCAGGGAGGCCAGCACCACCCGCAGGTGCCGCCGGCCGAAGTCGATGCCGACGGCCACTGCACCGTTGCTGTTGAGCCGGACATTCAGGGCCCGGCGGCCGGAGCTGGTAATGGGTTCGGTGGACGCCAGTCCCGAATCCAGCATGATTTTGACGATGTTGGACACGGTGGCAGTGGAGAGTCCGGTCTGCCTGGCGAGTTCGGCCTGGGTGGATGGTCCGCCCATGAGGCTTTCGATGATCCGCTGCTGGTTCAGCTGGCGCAGCGCGGATTGCGAGCCGGGGTTCTTGGGCTTGCTCTTCGTTGAGCGCGGGGTGGCGGACATGCTAAGAACATTGCCCTATCCGCACTCTTGTAGTCAAGAAGTTAACGCATGAGTCGCCTCATGCCTGGGGCGGGCTTGGTAGGTCAATTAGCCCGCTGCGCCTTGGCGGCGGTGCAGATGGTCCCGCGGGACGATTCGCAGCGATGGCTACGCTGGGACCAAGATTCCCATTTGGGGACCGTCCGGAGTAGGGAAGGTGGAAACAGTGCTGCTGGCACTCCTGCAGGCAAATGCCGAAGTTCTTGATATTGACGCGAACTGCGCGGTAATTGACAGTGCGGCGCGGGACGCGGCGGCCGTGGGCGCGGCAGTGCTGGTGACCCCTGAGCTCTTTCCGGTGGGCTACGCACCCCTCCGGGTCCGGGCAGCCCTGGATCCCGCCGAACTGCCCGGCCTCCACCGCAGGCTCGCCGTCATCGCCCGGAACCACGGCATCGGGCTTGTCTACAGCTTGCCGCGGATCACTCCGCAGGGGGAGTGGCAGATCAGTGCGACCCTGCTGGACACGGACGGCAGCACCCTGCTTGGCTACGGCAAGGTCCACCTCTTCGGCGCTGACGAACGTGCCGCCTTTACTCCTGCGGCGGAACAGCCCGCCGTCGTAAATTTCCAGGGAATCCCCACCTCCATGGTGATCTGCTACGACGTGGAGTTCCCCGAAGCTGTGCGCGCGGCCGCCGCCGGTGGCGCCGAACTCCTCCTGGTGCCAACCGCCCTGGCCCACGGGTTCGACGACGTTCCACAGATTTTGGTCAGGGCCCGTGCCCTGGAAAGCCAGCTGGCCATTGCCTACGCAAACCATTCCGGAGTGGAAGACGGCTGCCGTTTCCTCGGCGGAAGCGTCATCGCCGGTCCGGACGGAAAACTGCTTGCTGCCGCAGGGGAGGCACCGGTGCTGCTGTACGCCGAACTGGACCCGGACGCTCCCCGCCGTGAGCGGGCAGGGGTGCCCTACCTGGCGGAGCGCCGCCCCGACCTGTACCGCAGCTGGAGCATCTGACCGGTCCGCGGCGCTCTTGAGCTGTCAGGTGCCAGGCGGGCTGACGGAGTCCACGAACTGGAGCGCAATCCACAGCTCGGCCCGCACGGAGGCCTGGCTGAAATCCGTGTCCAGCAGCACGGCCAGCGCGTTGACCTGGCGCCGGACACTGTTGCGGTGCAGGCCCAGGTCCTTCGCCGTTGCGTCCCAGTTGCCGTTCGCGCCCAGCCAGGAGCGCAGCAGGCCCAACTGGCTGTCCCTGCGTTCCGGATCCAAGGCCATGACCGGCGCCAACAGCCGGCTGGCAAGCATGCTGCCGGCTCCGCCGCCGAGCAGCCCGGCCACCGTCCACGCCTGCTCCTCTTCCCTCACTGTCCGGCCGGTGGCGATGACGCGGGGGCGCAAGGCACTTGCGTCCCGGTACGCGGGCGGGAGGCCGGGGAGCTCGGCTGTTCCGCCAACCACCAGGCCCCAGCCCAGCCGCTCCACCTCGGCCACCAGCTGGTCATCCACCTTCAACCGGGTGATCGCAGCGAACCCATAGTCGGTAAGTTCCACCAGCTTCGTGTCGAAAAGCCTCCGCCACTGGAGCAGCTCCCGGACCGGCCCGTCCGCCACCGCGCCCTCCAGCCGGACGCCCTGGACCACCCTGAGGGGGCCGGTCCGGGTACCAGAGACGCTTTGGGCCAGCAGGTCCCGGACGCTGTTCAGCTGCCGGGTGCTGCCGCCGGCGAGGCTCTCCGGGTGCAGCAACACCGCCGCGGCCAGCTGGCTGGGCGCCAGTGAACCGCTGGTCCGCTGCCGGACAAGAAGCTCCAACAGTCCCACCACTGAGGAAACCACGCTGTTTTGCGCAGGCGTAAGCGGTTTGGCGGTGCCCAGGACCAACGCGCCGAGCGTAGCGTCCTTGCTGCTGCGCAGGGGGTGGCCCAGAGCCATCACCTGGCCATGCCCGGGCAGCGCCTCGGTTTCCACGCGGGGTCCACTGCCGGCAAGCAGCTTTTTGACCAGGGGCTGCACGGAGGAAAGTTCGACGACGGCTCCTGCCTTGGCGCGGACCTTTCCGTCCGGCCCGAACAGGGCTGCCCATACAGGGACCTTTTGCGTCAGGGCCGCAAGCAGTTCGTGCTCCGGGCGCGCCGAGAGGACGGCCCGCATGAGATGGCGGTTCGTTTCGGCCAGCTGGCGGAACGCCTGGGCGTTGCCCGATTCCAGCAGCTTGGAGAACTCCAGTCCAAGCGCGGCAAAGGGGATGCTGGCCGGGACTTCCACCAGCGTCAGGCCGCGGCGCCGGCACGCGGCGGCCACCTCGTCGGGTACGGCATCGTAGTACGGCTCCAACCCGAATCCGAGGGCGGCCACACCCGCATCCACCAACCGGGCAACGTACTCATCAGCCAGCGCCGGATCCACTGGTCCCGGCACCTGCGGGCGGGAGGCGTCCCCGCGCTCCTGGCCGCCGTGCCCGCTTCCCGTCCCCGCCTGCAGGAAAGGCAGCCCCGCTGTGAGGACGAACTCGCCGTCCAGGAGGTACGGGGTGGGATCCCCGAGCTCGCTGGGCTCCACCCAGCGGAGGGGCGCTTCACCGTTGCCGGCATCGTGGAGCACCGTGACACCGGCGGGCAGTTTTCCGAGGAAACGGCCCAGTGTCACCGCGTCCTGCTCTGGAACGGCGACGGGCGTCTCACCGGAAATTGGTGCAATATGTCTCATGGGCTTTCACTATAGGTCACTTTGCACCCCATTGAGATGCCGCTCACACCCCTACGCTGGGGTGGGGAATCCAACCATCCACCGACCCATGAACGGACGTCAACGATGACTGTGCCCACACTTCCAGGCCAGGTGACCGGCCGCACGGACGGCCGCCCCTCGCTCGGCGCGCAACTGCTCCGCCGCAAGCCCCTCGCACTTATGGCAGCTGAAGCGGACGCCGGCACCGGCGGACCCCGGCTGGTGCGGAGCTTCGGCGTGCTGCAACTGACCATGATCTCCGTCGGCGCCACCCTGGGTACCGGCATCCTGGTGATCCTGGGCGAGTCCGTTCCCCTGGCCGGTCCGGCAATCTGGATCTCGTTTGCGATTGCGGGCCTCGCCGCTTTGCTGTCCGCCGTCTCGTACGCGGAAATGGCCGGGCTGGTGCCGGTTGCGGGCTCCAGCTACTCGTACACCTACGCCACCATGGGCGAAGGCATGGCGTGGATCTGCGGATGGTGCCTGGTGCTCGAATATGCGGTCTCGGTGGCCGCCGTCGCTGTGGGCGCCGGACAGTACGTCAACGAGGCGCTGGCAGTCTTCGGGTCAGTCCTTCCGGACGCGCTCTCACAGCCCCCGGGTGACGGCGGCATGGTCAATGTTCCGGCTGTGGTGATCGTCCTCCTCGCCACGGTCCTGCTGGTCCGCGGCGCAAAGGAAAGCGCCTGGATCAACACCGCCATCGTGGCGGTCAAGGTCGGCATCCTGCTCTTCTTCTGCGCTGTGGCCTTCACCGCCTTCAACGCCGGCAACTTCGATCCCCTCCTGCCCATGGGTGCCGCGGGCGTCTCCGCAGCAGCTTCCCGGGTGTTCTTCTCCTACATAGGCTTTGACGCCGCTTCCACCGCCGGTGAGGAAGCACGCAATCCCAAGCGGGACCTGCCCCGGGCCATCATGCTCTCCATGCTCATCGTCACCTCCATCTATGTCCTGGTTGCCGTGGCAGCCATCGGTGCCCGGCCGTGGGGATGGTTCGACGGAACGGAAGCGGCACTGGTGAAGATCCTCGAAGAAACCACCAGGCAGCCCTGGATCGCCCTGGTCTTCGCCGTCGGAGCCGTGCTGGCCATCGCCAGCATCGTCCTGACTGTGCTTTACGGCCAGACCCGTATCCTGCTCTCGATGTCACGCGACGGCCTGGTGCCACAGGTCTTCAGCCGCGTCTCCCGCCGGACCGGGACTCCCGCTGCCGGGACCCTGATCATCGGTACCGCCGTCGCGCTCACCGCCGGCCTGGTGCCCCTGGGCGCCCTGGCCGACGCCACCAGCATTGGCACCCTGTTCGCCTTCGCCCTGGTAAACGTGGCGGTCATCTACCTCCGCCGTGCCCGTCCTGAGCTCGAACGTACTTTCCGGGTGCCGTTCTTCCCCGTGACTCCGATCCTTGGCGCTTTCATGTGCATCTACCTGATGGCCAACCTCGGCGCCGACACGTGGATCACCTTTGGCGTCTGGATGCTGGTGGGGGTGGCTGCCTACTTCGGCTATGGCCGCCGGAACTCCAAAGTGGCGGCCCTCGGCGGCAGCGAACACCTGGACGTACCGGCCGTGAACCACCAGTCCTGAACCACTGCTCCCGGCGACTACCCCGGACTTATTCACACCAGCACGCAGCAACTCCGAAGGCAGATATCAAATGACCACAGCTACCGAGCTTCCCGCCTCCGATCCGTCCAGCACCTCAGCGTTTACGGAAGACGCTCCCCGGCATCCGGAGGAGCAGGCGGGGCCCATTACTATGCTCAACCCGGACTTCCCGTTCAGCTATGACCGCTACCTGGCCCACCCCGGCGGGCTGGGCTCGGTTCCGGATGAACTGCTGGGCACCGAAGTCGCCGTCATCGGGGCCGGGCTTTCCGGCCTGGTCACCGCCTACGAGCTGATGAAGCTGGGGCTGCGGCCGGTGGTCTACGAAGCGGACCAGATCGGCGGAAGGCTGCGCACCGCGGCCTTCCCCGCGGCGCCGGGCGTCGTGGCGGATTTGGGTGGCATGCGCTTCCCCGTCTCCGGCAAGGCTTTCTACCACTACGTGGACCTGCTGGGGCTGGAGACGCAGGACTTCCCCAACCCGCTGGCCGACGCAACGTCCAGCACGGTGATCGAACTCGCCGGCAAGAAGTACTACGCGGAAAAGCCGGGCGACCTGCCGCCGTTCTTCCGCGAAGTCGCGGACGCCTGGAAGTCAGCCGTCAACGACGGTGCGAAATTCGGTGAGATGCAGGATGCCATCCGCCGGCGTGACACTGCCCGGATCAAGGAACTCTGGAACGAACTGCTCCCGCTCATGGACGAACAGACGTTCTACGGCTTTATCGCTGCCAGCGACTCCTTTAAGGCGGCAGGCTTCGCGCACCGTGAGGCTTTCGGCCAGGTGGGTTTCGGCACCGGCGGCTGGGACACTGACTTTCCCAACTCCATCCTGGAAATCCTGCGCGTGGTCTACACGGACGCGGACGACCAGCACCGCTTCATCCGCGGGGGAGCGCAGCGGTTGCCCGAGGCACTGTGGCAGCACGCGCCGTCGGACCTGGTGCACTGGCCTGCCGACACGTCCCTGGCGTCGCTGCACTCGGGATCACCACGGGGCGCCGTGGGAAAGATCAGCAGGGACCCGGACGGGAACCTGCGGGTCCGTGAACGGTGGGGCCGTGAGGCCAGCTACCCGGCCGTCGTGACCACCTGCCAGTCGTGGCTGCTGTCCACCCGGATCCATACCGAGGAGGCGCTGTTCCCGGCAGAGCTGTGGACGGCCATCGAACGCTCCCATTACATGCAGTCCTCCAAGACCTTCGTTATGGTGGACCGGCCGTTCTGGAAGGACATCGATCCGGAAACCGGAAACGAGGTCTTGTCCATGACGCTGACGGACCGGCTGAACCGTGCCACGTACCTGCTGGATAACGGTTCGGACCAGCCCGCCGTCATCCTGCTCTCCTACACCTGGAATGACGACGCCCTGAAGTGGCTTGCCCTCGACGCCGATGAGCGCGTGGAGCTGATGCTGCATTCCCTGGAGCAGATCTACCCGGGCGTGGACATTGCGGGCCACATCGTGGGCCAGCCCATCACCGTGTCCTGGGAGGCCGACCCCAACTTCATGGGCGCCTTCAAGGCGAACCTGCCGGGCCAGTATCGGTACCAGCAGCGGCTGTTTACGCACTTCAAGCAGGACAAGCTGCCCGAATCACAGCGCGGCATCTTCCTGGCGGGCGACGACGTCTCCTTCACCGCAGGCTGGGCCGAGGGCGCCGTCACCACCAGCCTGAACGCGGTGTGGGGTGTCATCAACCACCTGGGTGGCGGTTCTGCAAAGGACAACCCGGGCCCGGGCGACCTCCTGGATGAACTGGGTCCTATTAGCCTCGACTAGTGATGGAGGTCGCGGTGTTTCGCCGCGAGCTCCACATACCGTGACGCGTTGGCGCGGACGCCGTCGAACTCTTCCTCCGTCAGTTCCCGGCGCACCTTGGCGGGAACCCCGGCCACCAGTGAGCGCGGCGGAACCACCGTTCCTTCCAGTACCACGGCGCCGGCCGCCACCAGCGAGCCGGTGCCGATGACTGCCCCGTTGAGGACGGTGGCGCCCATGCCGATGAGGCAGTCGTCCTCCACGGTGCAGCCGTGCACGACGGCGGCGTGCCCCACGCTGACGCGTTCGCCCACCGTGCAGGGGAAGCCGGGGTCGGCGTGCAGCACCACGTTGTCCTGCAGGTTGCTGCCGGCACCGACAGTGATGGCGGCGGTATCAGCCCGGACCGAGACGCCGTAGAACGCGCTGGAGTCCTTGGCCAGGGTGGCGTTGCCGATGATGGACGCCGACGGGGCTATGAACGCTGATTCGTGAACGGCGGGGGAGTGACCGCCGAAAGGGTATAGGGGAGCCATGGCTTCACCCTAAGCCACCCTTGCACCCAACTGGGTAGCAATAGATGCCGTTTTGTGGCGCCATAACGGCATCTGCTGCTACCTAGTTGAAGACCACGGTCCGGTTGCCGTCCGGCAGGACCCGGTGTTCGGCGTGCCACTGCACGGCCTGGACCAGGGTGCGGCCCTCGACGTCGCGGCCCATCTGCACGAACTGCTCCGGAGTCCGGGCGTGGTCCACCCGGATGACTTCCTGCTCGATGATGGGGCCCTCATCCAGGGCAGCGGTGACGTAATGGGCGGTGGCGCCGATCAGTTTCACGCCGCGGGCGTGGGCCTGGTGGTAGGGCTTGGCACCCTTGAAGGACGGCAGGAACGAGTGGTGGATGTTGATGGCCTTACCGGTGAGATCGGTGCAAAGCTCGTCAGAAAGGATCTGCATGTAGCGGGCCAGGACGGTCAGCTCAATATCGTGCTCGGCAATCAGGGCGCGCAGCTTGTCCTCGGCCTGTTCCTTGGTGTCCTTTGTCACCGGGATGTAGTGGAACGGGATGCCATAGAACTCGGCCAGCCCGGCCAGGTCGCGGTGGTTGGAGACAATGGCGGGAATCTCGATGGGCAGCGTGCCGGAGCGCTGCTGGAACAGCAGGTCGTTGAGGCAGTGGGCTGACGTGCTGGCCATGATCAGGGTCCGGACCTTGTCGCCCACGGCATTGAGGCTCCACTGCATGGAGAAGGCCGCTGCCACCGGTTCCAGGGCTGCCCGCAGTTCGGAAGCAGGGGCGGCAGTGGTGACCTCCACCCGCATGAAGAAGTTGCCTGTTGCCGGGCTGCCGTACTGCTGGGAATCCATGATGTTGCTTCCCGCCACCAGCAGGGCGCCGGCCACTGCGTGGACGATTCCGGGGCGGTCCGGGCAGGACAGGGTCAGTACGTAGGCTTGGTTCAGCTGGTCTTCATTCACGCGTAATAGCCTACCCGCGCGGCAGGTGCCGGTTTTGGTAGGCTGGGAGCGTCGCAACTGGCGTTGGGTGGCTAACCACCAGGGAGCGGCAATCACGAAGACCACGGATCGTACGCCTGGGCCGAGGGTCATGTTTTGCCGGATTTGGTCTGCCTGCGCCAGCGCAGCAGCACCATGCCGGGCGCCCTCACGCCCTGTCATCAAGGCGGTGCGGGAGTGCGCCAGCCGGTAGCCTGACCTTAGCAGTGCCCGTTTCCCTAGCCAGGAGTTTTTCGTGACTACTACAGCCACCTCAACCACAGCAGTGAGCAACCAGCCGCTGGCCGAGCTCGACCCCGAAATCGCGGCAGTCCTGGACCAGGAGCTTGGCCGCCAGCGCGGCACCCTGGAAATGATTGCCTCCGAGAACTTTGCTCCCCGCGCCGTCATGGAGGCCCAGGGCTCCGTCCTGACCAACAAGTACGCCGAGGGCTACCCGGGCCGCCGCTATTACGGCGGCTGCGAATACGTGGACGTCGCAGAGCAGCTGGCCATCGACCGGGTCAAGGCCCTGTTCGGCGCCGAGTACGCCAACGTCCAGCCCCACTCCGGTGCGCAGGCCAACGCCGCCGCGCTGTCCGCCATGATCACCCCGGGTGACAAGATCCTGGGCCTGTCCCTGGCCCACGGCGGCCACCTCACTCACGGCATGAAGCTGAACTTCTCCGGCAAGCTCTACAACGTGGCTGCCTACCAGGTGGAGGAAGACAACTTCCGCGTTGACATGGACAAGCTCCGCGAGCAGGCCATCGCTGAGAAGCCGCAGGTCATCATCGCCGGCTGGTCCGCCTACCCGCGCCACCTCGACTTCGCAGCCTTTCGCTCCATCGCCGATGAAGTGGGCGCGCTCCTCTGGACGGACATGGCGCACTTCGCCGGCCTGGTGGCAGCCGGTCTGCACCCGAGCCCGGTTCCGTACTCCGACGTCGTCACCTCCACGGTCCACAAGACCCTGGCCGGCCCCCGTTCCGGTGTGATCCTTGGCAAGCAGGAGTGGGCCAAGAAGCTCAACTCCAGTGTCTTCCCGGGCCAGCAGGGCGGACCGCTCATGCACGTGATCGCGGCCAAGGCTGTTGCGTTCAAGATCGCCGGCGGCGAAGAGTTCAAGGAGCGCCAGGAGCGTGTCCTCGAGGGTGCCAAGATCATCGCCGACCGCCTGAACCAGTCCGATGTTGCCGAGGCCGGCGTCTCGGTCCTCACCGGCGGCACCGACGTGCACCTGGTCCTCGTTGACCTGCGCAACTCCCAGCTGGACGGCCAGCAGGCCGAGGACCTCCTGCACTCCGTGGGCATCACCGTCAACCGCAATGCGGTACCGTTCGATCCCCGCCCGCCGATGGTCACCTCCGGCCTCCGCATCGGTACGCCTGCATTGGCTACCCGCGGATTCGGTGCCGCCGAGTTCACTGAGGTCGCCGAGATCATCGCCACCGCCCTCAAGGCAGGCACCGGCACCGACGTTGAAGCCCTGCAGTCCCGCGTCGACAAGCTCGCCGCCGACTTCCCGCTCTACCCCCAGCACGAGCAGTGGTAACCAATGACTGAAACCACCACCGCACAGATCCTGGACGGCAAGGCCACCGCCGCTGCCATCAAGGCCGAGCTGACCGAACGCGTGGCCGCACTTAAGGCCAAGGGCGTCACCCCCGGCATCGCAACTGTGCTTGTGGGCGCCGACCCCGCCTCGCAGCTGTACGTCTCCATGAAGCACAAGCAGTCCGTGCAGATCGGGATGAATTCGATCCAGCGCGAGCTGCCGGCCGACGCCACCCAGGCCGACGTCGAGGCCCTCATTGATGAACTCAATGCGGACCCCGACTGCCACGGGTACATCGTGCAGCTGCCGTTGCCCAAGCACTTGGACACCGATGCCATCCTGGAGCGGATCGACCCCGCCAAGGACGCCGACGGGCTCCACCCGACCAACCTCGGCCGCCTGGTGCTCAACGTCAACGGCGAGATCACCACTCCGCTGCCGTGCACCCCGCGCGGTGTCATCGAGCTGCTGGAACGCAACGGGTACAGCCTTTCCGGCAAGCACGTGGTGGTGGTTGGCCGCGGCGTCACCATCGGCCGGTCCATTGGCCTGCTGCTCACCAGGCGGGCTGTCAACGCCACGGTAACGCTGACGCACACCGGCACCAAGAACCTGTCGGAGCTGCTCAAGCAGGCAGACGTCATTGTGGGCGCCGCCGGCGTCAAGCACATCGTCAAGGCCGCGGACGTCAAGCCGGGCGCTGCCCTGCTGGATGTCGGCGTTACCCGGGAAACCGATCCGGAGACCGGCAAGAGCCGCGTGCACGGCGACATTGAGCCCGCCGCCGCAGAGGTGGCCGGCTGGATCTCGCCGAACCCCGGCGGTGTGGGTCCCATGACGGTGGCCCTGCTGATGACCAACGTGGTCGAAGCCGCGGAACGCTCGGTCGAATCGGCCGGCTAGCCACGGGAAACGCGCACGACGGCGGCGCGGAACCTTTCGAGCGAAAGGTTCCGCGCCGCCGTCGGCCGTTAACTCCAAACTGCGAGTGCCCTTCCACATCCCCGGCACCTCAACTAGTGTGCGGAGGGTGCACAACGAAGCCTTCCTGCCGTCCGGCATCCGGTCCGGCAGCCCGCCGTCGCGCCTCATCGTCATCGCAGCCGACAACCTGACCAAGAAGTACGGCGACCTCGCGGCCGTCAACGGTATTTCCTTCTCGGTACCCGCGGGGGAGTCCTTCGGGCTCCTGGGCCCCAACGGCGCCGGAAAATCGACCGCGATGAAGATGATCGGCGGGGTCACCCGGCGCACCTCGGGCACGCTGGACATCATGGGCCTGGACCCGGACACGCACGGCCCGGAGGTTCGCGCGCACCTGGGTGTGGTGCCCCAGCAGGACAACCTGGACGAGGAACTGAGGGTCCGGGACAACCTCCTGGTCTACGGCCGCTACTTCGGCCTGCCCATGAGCTACCTGAAACCCAAGGCCGATGAGTTGCTCGAATTCGCGCAGCTGACCGACAAAGCCAGATCCAAGGTGGACGCCCTGTCCGGCGGCATGAAGCGGCGCCTGACCATCGCCCGGTCCCTCATCAACGAACCCCGCATCCTGCTCCTGGACGAGCCCACCACCGGGCTGGATCCGCAGGCACGGCACATCCTGTGGGACCGGCTGTTCCGGCTCAAGGAACAGGGCGTCACGCTGATCCTCACCACCCACTACATGGACGAGGCAGAGCAGCTGTGCGACAGGCTGATCGTGGTGGACAAGGGGCGGATCATGGCTGAAGGGTCGCCGGCGCGGCTGATCCGTGAGCATTCCACCCGGGAAGTGGTGGAGCTGCGCTTCGGCTCCGAACGGAACACCACCATCGCGGCGGAGCTGGACGGCATCGGCGAACGCCTCGAGGTGCTGCCGGACCGGGTACTGATTTACGCGGACGACGGCGAATCAGCCCTTGAGCATGTCGCTTACCGCGGCCTGCGGCCGCTGACCTCGCTGGTCCGCCGGTCCTCGTTGGAGGACGTGTTCCTCCGGCTGACCGGACGGAGCCTCGTTGACTGACACTCGGCCGGCACCGGGGACCGGGCCTGTCCTGAAGGCCCACGGACCCGCAGTCGCCGCCGCCAGGGCGCGGCGCTGGGGTGCGTTCTACTACGCGGAGCAGGTGCTGCGCGTGATGAAGGGCTACAGCTGGTCCATCGTGATGTACAGCGTGGGCCAGCCCGTGGCCTACCTGTTCGCCATGGGCGTGGGGCTGGCCACGCTGGTGGACGGGCAGGGCGGCGCAGCCTTTGGCGGCGTCAGCTACCTTGCGTTCATCGCCCCGGCCCTCCTGGTGTCCGCCGGCGTGATGACCGCAGCCAACGAATTCACCTTCCCGGTGATGGACGGGTTCAAGTGGCGCCGCACCTACTATGGACCGCATGCTTCGCCGCTGACCCCCGGCCAGATCGCGGCCGGCCACATCATGGCGGTCACGCTGCGCCTGCTGGTCCAGTCCGCCATCTACTTCCTTGCCGTGGCACTGTTCGGCGCTTCACCGTCAGGCTGGGGCTGGGCGGCCATCCTGGTGGCCACCCTGACGGGGCTTTCATTCGGCCTGCCACTGATGGCCTACTCCGCTTCCATCACCGAGGACAAGGGCCAGTTCGCCCTGGTGATGCGGTTCATCGTGATGCCGCTGTTCCTCTTCTCGGGAACTTTCTTTCCGCTGGACTCCCTCCCGCTGGCCGTGCGCTGGATCGGCTGGGTATCGCCCATCTGGCACGGCACTGAACTGGGACGGGTCCTCAGCTACGGGTACCAGGAGCCGCCCCTGCTGACGCTCCTGCACCTGGCAGTCCTTGTTGGCCTGGCGGCGCTGGGCTGGACACTGACCCGCCGACGCTTCGCCCTGAGGATGGGACAGTGACCACCCGAATGGACCATGGCAGCCCGGCGGGCGCGGCGGCTGCGGCAGCCCGGGACCGGACTTTCGGGCCCTTGTACTCCCGCAACGCCAGGGCCGTGATCGCCCGCGGGCTGATGGCCACCAGGAGTACCAACTGGCTGGTGATGCTCTCCGGCTTCTTCGAGCCGGTGCTCTTCCTGGTCTCCATGGGAGTGGGGCTGGGATCCATCGTCGGCGCCGTTGCAGGTCCCGATGGAACCAGCATCAGCTACGCGGCCTACATCGCCCCGGCACTGCTGGCAGTCTCGGCGATGAACGGGGCGGTGTACGACTCCACGTGGAACGTGTTCTTCAAAATGAACTTCGCCAAGCTGTACCAGGGCATGCTGTACACATCGCTGGGCCCGCTGGACGTTGCCCTCGGAGAGATCTTCCTGGCCCTCCTGCGCGGCATGCTCTACGCCACCGGCTTTACCGCCGTGATGGGCACGATGGGGCTGATCACCTCGCCCTGGGCCCTGCTGATGATCCCGGCCTCGGTTCTCATTGCGTTTGGCTTTGCGAGCCTGGGCATGGGAATCACCAGCTTCCTGAAGACCTTCCAGCAGATGGACTGGATCAACTTCATCCTGCTGCCGATGTTCCTGTTCAGTGCCACGTTCTACCCGCTGAGCGTCTATCCGGAACCCATCCAGTGGTTCATCCAGGCCATGCCGCTGTGGCACGGCGTGGAGCTGCTGCGCCAGATCAGCGTCGGTGTCTTCACCGGGGCCACGGCGGTGCACATCGGCTACTACCTGGTGATGACCGCCGCGGGCATGCTCCTGACCACCCTCCGCCTGCGTGCCCTGTTCCTGAAGTAGCCCCGCTCCCCACCAGGTTGCAGCAGATGCCGTCTACTTACCTGGGTCTGTTCGCCGGGGGTGGAAGGCGGCCGAAGCATGCCGGGCCGTTTGAGAGAATAGGTGCATGCAATCTCTGGGCAACCCCAATTCAGCTCCCCACGCCGCCAAAGGCGGTTTCTCGATGTTCCGCATCAGCGGACCCGGACTGATGGTCCTGGTGACCGCGTTCATCGTTGCCGTGATCTTCGCGGCAAACCAGAACGACGTCGTGGGCTGGGTTGTCGCCGTCATCGCCTTCTTCTGGCTGGCCCTCGCCTGCTTCGTGGTCTTCAGCATCCAGAAGGCGGCCAGGAAAGCCGGAGCAAAGCTCAGCGAGGCCCAGAATGCCTTCACCACGGCAGCCGGCCGGGGACCGACGCAGTCGGCGGCAGACCATGGCGGAACCACAGTGGTGTCCGAACGCAGCCAGGCCGATGAGGTCCGCGACCTGAAGCTGGACCACTCCTTCAAGATCGTCCAGGTGCAGGTCCGCGTGGTGGAGGAGGAGCGCGCCAAGGGTGCAGCCGCCAACCAGGACACCATCCACCGGGCCCTTGAAACGATTGAAATCACGGCTACCAACGCGCGGGACATGATCAAGTCCTCCGGCAACGGCGAGCCCGTAGCCGGAACCATCATCGACTAGAGTGGAACGGGTGAGCTCGGCATTGAAGAAGGACCACCTCCGCATCGCATCCGTTAACGTGAACGGTTTGCGGGCTGCCTACAAGAACGGCATGGCCGCCTGGCTGGAGCCGCGCGACGTGGATATCCTCTGCCTCCAGGAAGTCCGTGCGCCCGATGCCATTGTCCGGCAGCTGCTGGGAGAAGGCTGGCACATCCTGCACGCCGAAGCCGAGGCCAAGGGCCGCGCCGGCGTTGCCATTGCCTCCCGCGAAGAGCCCATCGCCACCCGCAACGGGATCGGCGACGACTACTTTGCCACCGCCGGCCGCTGGGTTGAAGCCGACTTCCGCGTGACCGATGCCTCGGGGGAGCGCGTGCAGCTCACCGTCGCCAGCGCCTATGTGCACTCCGGTGAGGTGGACACTCCCAAGCAGGACGACAAGTACCGCTTCCTCGACGCCATGAGCACGCGGCTTCCGGAGCTGTCCAAGCACAGCGACCATGCCCTGGTGGTGGGTGACCTCAACGTGGCCCACACCCCCCTGGACATCCGAAACTGGAAGGGAAACCTCAAGAAGGCCGGATTCCTGCCGGAAGAGCGGGCCTACTTTGACCGGTTCCTGGGCGAGGAGATTGGCTGGCATGACGTTCACCGGACCATGTCCGGTGAGATGGACGGGCCCTACACCTGGTGGTCCTGGCGGGGCAAGGCCTTTGACAACGACGCCGGCTGGCGCATCGACTACCACCTGGCGACGCCTGCGCTGGCAGCCTCGGCAACCTCCGCCGTCGTGGACCGCGCAGCCACGTACGACACCCGCTTCTCCGACCATGCCCCGCTGGTAGTGGACTACCAGCTCTAAGCCCCGAAAGTTTCACGCATGACACTCCAGCCCACCCCGGCCGCCAAGAAGCGCATCCTGTCCGGTGCCAAGCCCACCGCCGATTCCCTGCACCTGGGCAACTACATCGGAGCCGTCCGCAACTGGGTGGACATGCAGGCCGAGTACGACGCCGTGTTCTTCATCCCTGACCTGCATGCGATCACCGTGGACTTCGATCCCTCGGAGCTTGCCAAGCGCACGCGCATCGTGGCTGCCCAGTACATCGCGGCCGGGATCGACCCGGACAAGAGCATCTTCTTCGTCCAGTCCCACGTGCCAGAGCACGCCCAGCTGGCCTGGGCACTGAACTGCATCACCGGTTTCGGCGAGGCCTCCCGGATGACCCAGTTCAAGGACAAGACCCAGAAGTCCGGCGCGGACACCGCTACCCTGGGGCTTTTTGCGTACCCCACGCTGATGGCGGCGGACATCCTGCTGTACCAGACAGACCTGGTGCCGGTAGGTGAAGACCAGCGGCAGCACCTCGAGCTGACCCGCAACCTCGCGCAGCGGTTCAACACGAAGTTCGGCGCCACGTTCACCGTCCCTGAGGCCACCATCCTCAAGGAAAGCGCGAAGATCTACGATCTCCAGAATCCCAGCGCCAAGATGTCCAAGACCGGTGAGTCGCCCAACGGGGCCATCCAGCTGCTGGAGGACCCGAAGATTGCCGCTAAGCGCATTAAGTCCGCCGTGACCGATGCCGGCACGGAGATCAGGTTCGACCCCGAGGAGAAGCCCGGCGTTTCCAACCTGCTCACCATCTACTCATCCCTGACCGGCAAGCCGGTGGCGGATCTTGAGGCCGAGTACGAGGGCAAGATGTACGGCCACCTCAAGGTGGACCTCGCTGAAGTGGTGGTGGACTTCGTCACCCCGCTGCGTAACCGGACCAATGAGCTGATGACCGATCCTGCCGAGCTGGACCGGCTGCTGGCCCTTGGCGCAGAACGGGCGCGCGAGATTGCCTCCGTAACGATGGCCCAGGTATATGAGCGCATGGGCTTCCTGCCGTCCCACAGCCTCGCAGGAGTCCGCTAGCACCATGTCTTCCAGCGTCGGCGTCATCCTCGGGTTCCCGCCTGACATCGCAGCAGAGCTCCAGCAATGGCGTGCGTCATTTGGCGATCCGCTGGCTGGCGTGGTTCCTGCGCACATCACGCTGGTGACCACCACCCCCACCCACGATTGGGAGGCAACCCTGGCCCACGTCCGGGACGTGGCCCGCCGGCAAAGTCCCTTCATGGTCACCATCGCCGGGACCGGATCCTTCCGCCCCGTTTCACCGGTGGTGTTCATTAAGGTCGAGGACGGTTTCGACGAGTGCGTCGAACTGCACGAAAAACTCCAGCAGGGTCCGCTGCAGCGGGACCTGCCCTTCGCTTTCCACCCGCACGTCACCATTGCCCACGATGTCAGCCCGGAAAGCCTCGATGAGGCGGAAACGGTGTTGAAAAGCTACAAGGCCACCTTCCCCGTGGTTAGCATGGGACTCTACGAGCATGATGCAGACGGCATCTGGCAGCTACGGGAAGAGCTGGACTTTGGGACCGAAACTGACAACCACGCCGGCACCCGATTCGCGGACGGTGCTGCGGAAGCGGCATCCCGAACCGGCGGGGCAGCCTCTTCCCACTGAGCGTGCAAAACTGCAGCTGGCCGTCAGCCAAAAGCGGATGGACTGGAGCAAGGCACGGCGGTCCGGCGGCGGGGGGATCAAGTCCCTCCTGGCCATGGTCCAATGGCTGCTAGCCCGGCTGAACGCCTTCCGTCCCCTGCGCGCTTTTAGGCATTACAGCCTCCAGCACGGTCCCCTGATGAGCGCCGGAATCGGCTTCAACATGTTCTTCTCCATCACCGGCCTGCTCGCCACCGGGTTCTCCGTCGCGGGGCTTGTCCTGCGAGGACAGCCTGCACTGCTGGACAGCATCGTCAGCAGCGTGGCCTCAAGCGCCCCCGGCCTGTTGAAAGTGGACGGCGGAACGGGCCTGGTGGACCCCCAGGACCTCCTCAACCCGCAGGGACTGGGACTCACCGCCATCATCGCCGCCATCGTCACCATCATTACCTCCCTGGGCTGGATCAACGGGCTCAGGGACGGCCTGCGGGGCGTCATGGAACTGCCGCCCCTGGTGGTCAACCCCGTGGTCCTCAAGCTGCGGGACGCGGGCACCCTGCTCCTCCTTGGGGTAGCCCTCGTCATCAGCGCCGGTGCGTCGCTAATTTTCGGGACGGCAGCAGGCTGGGTGTCCGATGTCCTGAACCTGGACGATGCGGTGGCCGGGCCGCTGACGACGCTCATCAAAATCGCCGTTCCGCTGGTCCTGAGCTGGGTGACAGCCCTCATCATGTTCCGGCTGGCCGGCGGACTTAAGCTCTCACGCCGAGCCCTCCTGGAAGGCACCATCCTGGCAGCCATCGGCACCACGTTGCTGCAGATCTTCAGCACCGAGCTTCTGGGCGGTGCCGGGCGCAATCCCCTCCTGGCGCCGTTTGCCATCATCATCGGGCTGCTCATCTGGTTCAACTTCGTCAGCCAGGTGTACCTCGTATCGGCAGGCTGGGCGGCCATCCGCGAAGCAGACCTGGCCGCAGGGGACAAGCCACGCAAATCGATCCTCGGCGCCCGCCACACCATTCCCCAAACCTGAACTACCCGCGTCCGGCGTCCCCGGAACCGCCAGGGCCTGTTGGCGGCCAATCCCTTTGTGATACGTTTCACGAAACCGTTTTCTGACGAGGGAAGAAGCTGGCCCGATGACGCGTCTCAGTACCTACCGACTCCGCAAATCCGTTGCAATGCTCAGTGCCGCATGCCTGCTTGGACTGACAGCGGCATGCTCCGCCCCGTCGGGCGGAACCGGCGACGGCCCGGTGGAGATCCGTTTCGCGTGGTGGGGAAATGCGGGGCGTGCAGAGCTCACCAACAAAGCCATTGCAGAATTCGAAGCCGCCAACCCTGACATCAAGGTAAAGCCCGAGTTCGGGGACATCAGTGGGTATTTCGACAAACTCGCCACCCAGGTGGCCGCTAACGATGCGCCGGATGTCATCACCATGGGCGGCGCCTACCCGGCGGAGTATGCCAACCGTGGCGCGCTGCTTGACCTCTCTAAAGTGTCAGGTCAGCTGGACCTCGCCAAGCTGGACCAGGGGGCGCTGGACAACGGGCAGGTCCAGGGCAAGCAGTACGGAATCTCCACCGGTGCCAACGCCCTGGCCATCGTGGTGAACCCCGCCGTCTTCGCGGCAGCCGGCGTTCCCCTCCCGGATGACACCACCTGGACCTGGGAAGACTTCGCCGAAACCGCGGCGAGCGTGACGGCTAAGAGCCCCAAGGGCACCTACGGAACGGCAACGGTCCTCACGCATGACTCCCTGGACGCCTTCGCCCGGCAACGGGGAGAGTCCCTCTACACCCAGGACGGCCAGCTTGGCCTCACCAAGGAGACAGTCCAGGACTACTTCGACTTCTCCCTCAAACTCAGCGAGTCCGGAGCCGCGCCCAACGCCTCCGAGACAGTGGAAAAGCTCAGCGTCAGCACCGAACAAACGCTGATGGGCATGGGCCAGGCGGGCATGATGCTCACGTGGAGCAACTCGCTGACAGCGCTCAGCAAGGCCTCCGGAGCCGAACTGAAACTCCTCAAGCTCCCCGGCGAAAAGCCCACACCGGGCATCTGGCTCCAGTCGTCGCAGTTCTACACCATTTCCGCACGCAGCAAGCACACCGAAGCCGCGGCCAAACTGGTGAACTTTCTGGTCAACAACCAGGCCGCAGCCAAGATCATCCAAAGCGACCGCGGCGTCCCGAGCAACCCTGAAATGCGCACTGCCATCCAGGACCTCCTGACACCGCAGGGCAAAGTGGAGGCCGCCTACATCGGCGAGATCGGCAAGATGGACTTCGCGCCCACCTTCATCGGACCCACGGGTTCGACGGCGGTCTCCGAGATCACGGCGCGGATCAACACCGACGTGCTGTTCAAGCGCCTGACGCCGGAGAAGGCCGCCGAGCAATGGATCAGCGAGAGCAAGGCCGCCATCGGAAAGTAGGCAGCGCCCGGACGGCCGGCCTCAACGGCCTGGCGCAGGTCAGTGCGCGGCGTCGAGGTACTGGTCGGCCCAGGCCGCGATGATCCTGGCCGCCCGCGCAGCCTGCCCCTTGCCGGTCAGGAGGTGGTCGCTGCCTTCCAGGGAGACAAAGTTCCGGGGGTGCCGGGCGGTCTGGAAGATCGTGCTGGCGTTCTCGATCCCCACGGTGTTGTCAGTGGGGGAGTGGAGCACCATCAGCGGCTTGTGCAGCTGCCGGATGCAGTCCGTGAGGTCGGCGTTTTCCAGGTCCTCCACGAAGTGCCTGCGGATCTCCACGCGCTTGCCGCCCAGGTCCACCTCGGCGCTGCCTTCGCTCAGGATCCGGTCCAGGGCGGCGTCGAAGACGTGGGCCACGTGCTTGGGCGAGAAGGGGGCACCGACTGTTGCGACGGCGTCGAGCTCCGGGATCTCCCGGGCTGCGGCCAGGACTGCAGCGCCGCCGAAGGAGTGGCCCACCAGCAGCGAAATTTCCTTGCCCTCGCTGCGCATGAACTCCGCAGCCTTGACCGTGTCGGCAACCTTGTGGCTGAAGGACCCGGCAGACCACTCGCCGGCCGAACCGCCCAGGCCCAGGTTGTCGAACCGCAGCATGCCCACGCCGCTGTCCGCAAGGGCCTTGCACATCCGGGACGCGGACGGGCTGTCCTTGCCCAGGGTGAATCCGTGCGAGAACACACCCCAGCCCTTAACGGGGCCTTCCGGAATATCGATGATCCCGGACAGCATCTCTCCGGTGGAACCGGCGAATGTGACCTTCTCTGAGCGGGACACGGTGTCCCCTTCCTGTCGAACGGGCTTGCCCCATCACTGAGGGCTCCCAAACCGGGGGAATGGGAACCCTCAGTGATAGGGCAACGGGGGGTTTAACGATCGACGGCGCCACTCACCACGTGGGGTGAGTGACGCCGTCGTCCGCGGGTGATCCTTAGATCTTGCGGGAGAGAATCGCCTGCTTGACCTCGGCGATCGCCTGCGTCACCTGGATGCCGCGGGGACATGCTTCGGAGCAGTTGAAGGTGGTGCGGCAGCGCCACACGCCTTCTTTGTCGTTGAGGATCTCGAGGCGCATGTCGCCGGCATCATCACGGGAATCGAAGATGAAGCGGTGTGCGTTTACGATGGCCGCCGGGCCGAAGTACTGGCCGTCGGTCCAGAAGACCGGGCAGGAGGACGTGCACGCAGCGCACAGGATGCACTTGGTGGTGTCGTCGAAGCGCTCACGGTCCTCAGCGGACTGGAGGCGTTCCTTGGTGGGCTCGTGGCCCTTGTTGATCAGGAACGGCATAACCTCGCGGTAGGACTGGAAGAACGGCTCCATGTCCACGATGAGGTCCTTCTCCACCGGCAGGCCCTTGATGGGTTCCACCGTGATGGGCTTGGACGTGTCCAGGTCCTTCAGGAGGGTCTTGCAGGCGAGGCGGTTGCGGCCGTTGATGCGCATGGCGTCGGAGCCGCACACGCCGTGGGCGCAGGAGCGGCGGAACGACAGGCTGCCGTCCATCTCCCACTTGACCTTGTGCAGGGCGTCCAGGACGCGGTCCGTGCCGTACATGGTGAGGTGGTAATCGTCCCAGGTGGCCTCTTCCGAGACCTCCGGGTTATACCGGCGGACTCGCATGTGAACATCGAACGTGGGGATTTCGCCGCCCCCGCCGACGCCGGCAGGCAGTTCAATCTTTGAGGCTGGCTCAGCGATTTCAGCGGTCATCTTAGTACTTCCTCACCATCGGCTCGTAGCGGGTAAAGACGACCGGCTTGGTGGCCAGCCGGATCCCGGCGATTGCTTCCGCCGATCCGTCAGCCGGCGCGTGGTCATCCTTGTACGCCATGGAGTGCTTCATGAATTTCTCGTCGTCACGGTCCGGGAAGTCCTCGCGGAAGTGTCCGCCGCGGGATTCTTCACGGTGCAGGGCAGCAACCGTCATGACCTTGGCCAGTTCCAGGAGGAAGCCCAGTTCCACGGCTTCGAGGAGGTCAAGGTTGAAGCGCTTGCCCTTGTCCTGCACGTTGATGTGCTTGTAGCGCTCCTCGAAGGAGGCGATGTCGCTCAGGACCTGGTTCAGCGTGTCCGCGGTGCGGAACACCTGCATGTTGGCGTCCATGGTGTCCTGCAGTTCCTTGCGGATCTGCGCCACCTTCTCGTCGCCGGTGCCGTTGCGGGCGATGTCCAGCAGGTCCGTGGTGTAGTCCAGCGGGTTCTCCGGCAGCTCCACGAACTGGGCCGTCTTGGCGTATTCCGCAGCGGCGACGCCGGCACGCTTGCCGAACACGTTGATGTCCAGCAGGGAGTTGGTGCCCAGGCGGTTGGAGCCGTGGACGGACACGCAGGCCACTTCACCCGCGGCGTACAGGCCGGGGATCACGGTGTCGTTGTCCTGGAGGACTTCGGTTTCGATGTTCGTGGGGATGCCGCCCATGGCGTAGTGCGCGGTGGGGAACACGGGCACCGGCTCGGTGTAGGGCTCCACGCCGAGGTAGGTGCGGGCGAACTCGGTGATGTCCGGGAGCTTGGCGTCGATGTGCGCCGGTTCCAGGTGGGTCAGGTCCAGGAGGACGTAGTCCTTGTTCGGACCGCAGCCGCGGCCTTCACGGACTTCGTTGGCCATGGAACGGGCCACGATGTCGCGGGGCGCGAGGTCCTTGATGGTGGGGGCGTACCGCTCCATGAAGCGCTCACCCTCCGAGTTGCGCAGGATGGCGCCCTCACCGCGGGCAGCCTCGGACAGCAGGATGCCCAGGCCCGCAAGGCCGGTCGGGTGGAACTGGAAGAACTCCATGTCCTCCAGGGGGATACCGCGGCGGAACGCGATGCCCATGCCGTCACCGGTCAGGGTGTGGGCGTTGGAGGTGGTCTTGAAGACCTTGCCCGCGCCGCCGGAAGCGAACACCACGGACTTGGCCTGGAACACGTGCAGTTCGCCGGTGGCGAGGTCGTAGGAGACCACACCCGCAACGCGCTTCTGCTTGTACGAGGTGCCGTCTTCGCGGACCGCGTCCTCTTCGACCGTCAGCAGGTCCAGGACGTAGTACTCGTTGTAGAACTCAACGTTGTGCTTGACGCAGTTTTGGTACAGGGTCTGCAGGATCATGTGGCCGGTACGGTCCGCTGCATAGCACGCACGGCGGACGGGTGCCTTGCCGTGGTCGCGGGTGTGGCCACCGAAGCGGCGCTGGTCGATCCGGCCTTCGGGCGTGCGGTTGAACGGCAGGCCCATCTTTTCCAGGTCGAGCACGGCGTCGATGGCTTCCTTGGCCATGACCTCGGCGGCGTCCTGGTCCACCAGGTAGTCACCGCCCTTGACGGTGTCGAACGTGTGCCACTCCCAGTTGTCTTCCTCGACATTGGCAAGGGCTGCACACATGCCACCCTGCGCCGCACCGGTGTGCGAGCGGGTGGGGTAGAGCTTGGTCAGTACTGCTGTGCGCGCGCGCTGACCGGATTCGATCGCGGCGCGCATGCCAGCGCCACCGGCACCGACGATGACGACGTCGTACTTATGGACCTGCATACCAGACGCTCTTTCTCTCAAAATTCGCAATAAAACAAACGGGGGCGTGTAGCTGTCCCCGCACAACAGGGCCCGCGGTTTATGCCCGCGGGCCCGGGATGATGCTGGTGCTAGGCAGGGCAGAAGCCGCCAGGCAGCGGAACGCCGTCCACCACGGGGCACGGATCGAAGGTGAAGATCACCAGGGTGCCCAGAACGATGATGACGACGGTGGCCGAGTAGAGGACCGTCTTCAGCCAGCGGCGGGTTGAGTCCTTCTCGGCGTAGTCGTTGATGATGGTGCGCACGCCGTTGGTACCGTGCAGCATGGCCAGCCACAGCATGGCCAGGTCCCAGAACTGCCAGAACGGATCTGCCCACTTGCCGGCCACGAAGCCGAAGTCGATGGCGTGGATGCCTTCGCCCACCAGGAGGTTGACGAACAGGTGGCCGAAGATGAGGACCACCAGCACCACGCCGGAGAGGCGCATGAACAGCCAGGCGATCATCTCGAAGTTGCCGCGGCTGCCGCCGTTGCGGCGGTACTGGGGTGCAATCCGCCCGCTGCGGGGGCTCTCGATGGTTGCAGTCATGGCTTAGTGACCTCCGAGGGCGAGGGACAGGTGGCGGATGGAGAAGGCAACCATGGTGACAACCCAGAGGCCCAGGACTACCCAGAGCATCTGGCGCTGGTATTTGGCGCCTTTCTTCCAGAAGTCCACTGCAATGATGCGCAGGCCGTTGAAGGCGTGGAACACAATCGCAGCGACAAGACCGGTCTCACCCAGCGCCATCAGCGGATTCTTGTAGGCGCCAATGACGGCGGTGTACGCCTCCGGAGACACACGCACCAGGCTTGTGTCCAGGACGTGGACCAACAAGAAGAAAAAGATCACTACACCGGTAATCCGGTGTCCTACCCAAGACCACATGCCTTCACGGCCGCGGTACAAGGTGCCAGCTGGTTTTGTCGGCACTGATAAACCTCCCTGCAACACAGCGGCGCTGGCATGAGATCCACGCGGGGGGAACGCCTGCTGCGAGAGCACTCGTAGCTCAGGCCTAAATCTAGGCTTCGCTCACAGCTTATTCAATTTAGGAGCATCTTGCTGCCCAGTAGTGGCGCGGTTTTCCTGAATTTATGAGACAAACGCCACAAAGCCTTGCTCCGAAAGCGGCTGTCCTGCTTCCGGGCGGGGTCCCGGGCGCGGGTCCGTCTACGCGGGCAACCGCACCCGTTCGGCTAAAGTAGGCCTTGATGAGTACAGACAAAGTGACAAGCCCGGTATCACCTCTTGACCGCTTCTATGCGGTGATTCCGGCTGGCGGAGTGGGGACCCGCCTCTGGCCCCTGTCACGAGCCGCAGCTCCCAAATTCCTTCACGATCTCACCGGTTCGGGCAGCACCTTGCTGCGCGCCACCTATGACCGGCTCCAACCGCTTGCGGGGGACCGGATGCTGGTGGTCACCGGAAAGGCGCACCGCGATGCAGTGTGCAGGCAGCTTCCGGAAGTACAGGACGCGGACCTGGTGCTCGAATCCGAGCCCAAGGATTCCGGTGCCGCGATCGGACTCGCTGCCGCCATCCTGCACGAACGAGATCCGGACACCATCATGGGATCCTTCGCCGCGGACCAGGTGATCAGCCCGGACCAGCTCTTCCAGGAAGCAGTCCGCGAGGCCATCTACACCGCAGCCGCCGGGAAGATCGTCACCATCGGCATCAAGCCCTCGCACCCGTCCACGGGCTTCGGGTACATCCGTTCGGGCCAGGTGCTACGCGTTGAAGGCGCGCCCAGCGCCCAGGACGTGGTGGAGTTCGTGGAAAAGCCGGACGAGACGGTGGCCCAGCAATACGTCGACAGCGGCAACTACGTCTGGAACGCCGGCATGTTCGTCGCTCCCGTGGCGCTGCTTCTCAAGCACCTGGAAGCCAACCAGCCCGAACTGTTCCAGGGATTGCAGGAGATCGCCCGCGCCTGGGACACCCCGGAGCGGGATGAAGTCACGGCGCGGGTATGGCCCACGCTGCCGAAGATCGCCATCGACTACGCCGTGGCCGAGCCTGCCGCGGAAGCCGGGGACGTCGCCGTCGTGCCCGGAACCTTCCGGTGGGACGACGTCGGAGACTTTGCTTCCGTGGGCCGGCTCAACTCCGCCAAGGAAGTGGATGATGTCACGGTTCTGGGCGAGGGCGCCCGCGTCTTCACGGAGAACTCCAGCGGCGTGGTGGTCACCGACACCAAGCGCGTCATTGCCCTGATCGGCATTGAAGACGTGGTGATCGTGGATACGCCCGATGCCCTCCTGGTCACCACCATGGCCAACTCGCAGCGGGTCAAGGCCGCCGTGGACGCCCTCAAGGCCAGCGGCGACACCGACGTCCTGTAGGACTCCGCAGCCCACATCCCGGGCACCAGCCGTGCCCGGGATGTAACGCGGCGACTGTGATGGACGCTATTGCGGCCACGATCGCTAGAGTGAAGCAGTGCGCAATTACACTACTGAAGCCGAACCCACCGCTTTGGTGGCTCCATGGCTGGAGCCGCTCCTGCCGGAACTGATCGAATTCCGCCGGGACCTGCACGCGCATCCGGAACTTTCGTTCAAGGAGTACCGCACCACTGACAAGCTGGCCGAGCGGCTGGAAGCCGCAGGCCTGGCGCCGCGCCGCCTCGAGGGGACCGGGCTCACCGTGGACGTCGGTGAGGGCCCCATCGCCACGGCCCTCCGCGGGGACATCGACGCCCTGCCCATCATCGAGGAAACCGGCCTGCCGTTCGCGTCAAGGAACCACGGTGTCACCCACGCCTGCGGCCACGACGTCCACACCACCACCATGCTGGGGATCGCCCTGGTCCTGCACCGCATGCACCAGGAAGCGCCCCTGGGCGGCACCATCCGCATCATCTTCCAGCCCGCCGAGGAAACGATGCCCGGCGGTGCCCACGCGTGCATCGAGCAGGGCGTGCTGGACGGCGTTCCCCGGATCCTGGCCCTGCACTGCGATCCCCGGATCGATGTGGGCAAGATCGGAACCCGCATCGGGGCCATCACGTCGGCCTCGGACACCATCCGGATCGAGCTTTCCGGCCGCGGCGGCCACACCTCCCGCCCGCACCTCACCGAAGACCTCGTCTTTGCACTGGCCCAGATCGCCGTGAATGTGCCAGCCGTGCTGTCCCGCCGGGTTGATGTCCGCAGCGGTGTCTCCGTGGTCTGGGGCCAGATCTCCGCCGGCTCCGCCCCCAACGCTATCCCCGGGGTGGGCTATATGGCCGGCACCATGCGCTGCCTGGACCGTGAAGCCTGGCACGCTGCCGGCGAGCTGCTCGATGAGGTGGTCCACCAGGTGGCGGCCCCGTATGGCGTGGACGTCCGGCTTGAGCACACCAGGGGAGTGCCGCCGGTGGTGAACTCAGAGCATGAGACCGCCCTCATAGAAGCATCCGCCCGCGCCGAGATCGGTGAGAGCGCCGTGGTGCTCACCCCGCAGTCCATGGGCGGCGAAGACTTCGCCTGGTTCCTGGCCGAACTGCCCGGGGCCATGATGCGGCTGGGCACCAAGACGCCGGGCGGCGAGGAATACGACCTGCACCGCGGGGATTACATCCTGGACGAACGGGCGCTGGGTCTCGGCATCCAGGTGCTGACGGGCGCGGCCCTGCGCACCATCCGTGACCTGTAGGCCACCTTCCCGGCTGGGCGGCAGGGAGAAGCCCCGGCCGCTGGGCGGCCCACGCAGACACGACTAAGGCGCGACGCCGGCACTTACCAAAGTGCCGGCGTCTCGCCTTTTTGCGCGTCCGGGGAGCGGCGGCTGAATGTAAGTTGTGCACAATTGAATTGTGGACTAGCATTGTGGTTGTGACTGATGCTCCCCGCCTTGACCGGCAAGTGTGTTTCGCCCTCTACTCGGCATCCCGTGCCGCCACGGCCGTATACCGGCCCGTGCTGGAGGAGCTGGGACTGACCTACCCCCAGTACCTCGTCATGCTGGTGCTGTGGGAAAACGAGCCGCGCGGGGTCAAGGACCTCGGCCACGAACTCGGCCTCGACTCGGGAACGCTGTCCCCGCTGCTGAAGCGGCTCGAAGCACTGGGGCTTGTGGAACGCCGCCGCTCCGGAGACGACGAGCGCCGCGTGGCCGTCCACCTGACGCCCGCCGGGAAGGACCTCAGCAGCAAGGCCGGGGCCATTCCCCAGCGCCTGGCAGACGCCGCCGGGCTCACCGCCGGAGAGCTTGAGCAGTTGCGCGGAACTCTCGCCAAACTCACCGCCGCCCTCCATGACGCCGTCTGAAGCATCCAGCCACAACGCTCCCGCGGGCCCCAAGAATTTACCCAGACACCAACTATGAAAGGGCGGTCATCCACGTGAAGACCCTTTACACAGCAGAAGCACTTGCCTCCGGCGAGGGCCGGGACGGCAGCGCCCGGTCCAGCGACGGCAAGCTTGAAGTGGGCCTCGCCAGCCCGGTGGAACTGGGCGGAAGCGGCCAGGGCACCAACCCTGAGCAGCTTTTTGCTGCCGGCTACGCCGCATGTTTCCACTCGGCGCTCCGCCTGGTGGGCCGCAAGGAGCGCGCCGACCTGACCGACTCCGCCGTCGCAGCCAAGGTCCACCTGGGCCAGCTGGACGACGGGGCAGGATTCGGCCTCGCTGCCGAACTGGAGATCGCCCTTCCCGCCCTCGACCTCGCAACGGCCGAGGACCTGGTGGCCAAAGCCCACCAGGTCTGCCCTTACTCGAACGCCACCCGCGGCAACATCACCGTCGAACTCAAAGTTTTGGAGTACGCAGCATGAGCACCACCACCATTCCCGCAGCAACCCGTGAAATCCAGCTCGCTTCCCGTCCCGTGGGCCGGCCCGTTCCGGAGAACTTCCGCCTGGCCGAGTCGCCGCTTCAGGAGCTGGCCGAAGGCCAGATCCTCGTCCGGAACCTGTTCATCTCCGTGGATCCCTACATGCGTGGACGCATGAACGACGTCAAGTCCTACTCCGCGCCCTTCGCGCTGGACAAAGCGCTCGACGGCGGCGCCGTTGGTGAGGTCATCGCGTCCCGTTCCGACGCACACAAGGAAGGCGACGTCGTCGTGCATTCCCTCGGCTGGCGCGAATACGCCGTGGTGGACGGCAGCACAGCCTCCCCGGCCCGGACCGACCTGGCTCCAGCATCGGCGTTCCTGGGCGCACTGGGCATGACCGGCCTCACCGCTTACGCCGGCCTCCTCAAAGTGGCCGAGTTCAAGGAAGGGGACGCCGTCTTCGTTTCCGGCGCCGCCGGCGCCGTCGGTTCGCTGGTGGGCCAGATTGCCAAGGCCATGGGCGCTTCCCGCGTCATTGGGTCAGCAGGGTCACCCGCCAAGGTGGCCAGGCTCCTCGAACTCGGTTTCGATGCCGCCTTTGACTACCACGACGGTCCCGTGCGCGAGCAGCTCGAAAAGGCCGCCGGCGCCCAGGGCATCGACGTCTACTTCGACAACGTGGGCGGCGAGCACCTCGAAGCTGCCTTGTCGGTCCTGAACGTCGGCGGCCGGGTGGCCATGTGCGGAGCCATTGCCCAGTACAACTCCACCGAGCCGACCGCGGCGCCGCATAACCTCATACAGGCCATCGGCAAGCAGCTCACCCTGCGCGGCTTCCTGGTGGGCGGCCAGCGGCAGCACGCTGCAGAGTTCGCCGAGAAGATGGCCGGCTGGCTCTCTGATGGAACAGTCCGCTACGACGAGACAGTGGTGGACGGGCTGGAAAACGCACCGCAGGCTTTCATGGATCTGCTGGATGGAGCCAACACGGGGAAGATGCTGGTCCGCCTGTAGGGCCAACACCCCAGTCTTACCAAGCACCCGGGGGTGCCGCGGATCCGCGGCACCCCTACTGCTTGGTAACAACTTGTAAACAATCTCCGGGATCTGGCGCCACCGTGCTACGGGGACGTGGCGCAGGCCACTAAAGTGATGGCATCAGTGCGCTCCGGCGCATGCTGCGGGCATCAGTGACAACAGAATTTCAGTGCAGAAACGGACACTCATTGAATTCGTGCCGTAGCGCCACTCTCGCATCCTGGAGGAATCTTGATGACATCACTGCGTGCACGCATGAAGCGCGGTTCAATGGCCGGCCTGGCTACCGTCAGCGCCTCGGCCCTTCTTTTGACAGCCTGCGGCGCGGCCCCGGAACCCGGAAGCACCTCGTCCGCCGGTGCCAGTGACTACACCGGCTGCATCGTCTCCGACTCCGGCGGATTCGATGACCAGTCCTTCAACCAGTCCTCCTACGAGGGCCTGAAGAAGGCGGAGAAGGACCTGGGAATCAAGGTGAACCAGGTCGAATCGAAGACCAACAACGACTTCGAACCCAACCTCCGTGCCATGGTGACCGCGGGTTGCGACCTCACCGTGACGGTCGGCTTCCTGCTGGGCGACGCCACCAAGGCGCAGGCCACGGCCAACCCGGACAGCCACTTCGCCATCATCGACTTCGGCTACGAGACGCCCATCAGCAACGTCAAGCCGATCATCTACGACACTGCGCAGGCGGCGTTCATGGCCGGCTACCTCGCCGCAGGCACCACCAAGACGGGGACCGTGGCCACCTTCGGCGGCATCAAGATCCCCACCGTCACCATCTTCATGGACGGCTACGCGGACGGCGTGAAGTACTACAACGAAAAGAAGGGCAAGGACGTCAAGCTCCTTGGCTGGAACAAGGACGCCCAGGACGGCAGCTTCACCGGCGACTTCGAAAAGCAGGACGTCGGCAAGCAGCTCACCCGGAACTTCCTGGACCAGGGCGCCGACATCGTCATGCCCGTGGCCGGGCCCGTGGGCAAGGGTGCAGGCGCCGCCCTGCAGGAAGCCAAGAATGCCGGCAAGGACGTCAAGCTGATCTGGGTTGACTCGGACGGCTTCCTCACCGCCCCGGACTACAAGGAGATCATGCTCTCCTCGGTCATGAAGCAGATGGGCGAGGCCGTGGAAACCGTGGTGAAGGAAGACAAGGACGGCAAGTTCAGCAACACCCCCTACGTTGGCACCCTCGCCAACGACGGCGTGCAGCTGGCCCCGTTCCACGACTTCGATTCCCAGGTCCCGGCGGACCTGAAGTCTGAGCTGGACCAGATCAAGAAGGACATCGTGGACGGCAAGCTGAAGGTCGAATCCGCCGCGAGCCCGAAGGCCTGACCCCGCACTTGGCGCCACTGCCGGCCCGTCCCTGACTGGCCGGCAGTGGCGCTTTTTGCTGGCATCCCTTTTTCGGGCCACCGCCCGGTTCCCCGACGGCTGCACCCACTAGGCTGGAGCTGCAGCCACATATCCCGTCCGGTCGATCACCGGACGCTTCGAGATTGGTCAGAGTTTTGAAACTTGAACTCAGAGGCATCACCAAACGCTTTGGGACCCTGCTCGCCAACGACCACATCGACGTGGTGGTTGAATCCGGCCAGATCCACTGCCTGCTGGGCGAAAACGGGGCCGGTAAATCCACCCTGATGAACGTGCTCTACGGACTGTACGAGCCGTCCGACGGCGAAATCCTCGTCGACGGCAAACCCGTCTCCTTCCGCGGCCCGGGTGACGCCATGGCCGCCGGCATCGGCATGGTGCACCAGCACTTCATGCTTGTCCCGGTATTCACCGTCGCCGAAAACGTCGCCCTGGGTGCCGAACCCACCAAAGCGGCGGGCTTCCTCAACCTGGACGAAACCAGGCGCCGGATCCGGGAAATCTCGGACCAGTACGGCTTCGACGTCGATCCCGATGCCCTGGTGGAAGACCTCCCCGTCGGCGTCCAGCAGCGGGTGGAGATCATCAAGGCGCTGGTCCGCAACGCCAAGGTCCTCATCCTTGACGAGCCCACCGCCGTCCTCACCCCGCAGGAAACCGACGAACTCCTGGACATCATGCGGCAGCTCAAGGCCGGCGGCACCTCCGTCGTCTTCATTTCCCACAAACTGCGTGAGGTCAAGGAAGTCTCGGACACCATTACCGTTATCCGGCGCGGCAAAGTGGTCGGCTCCGCGGAGCCCACGGCCTCCACCACGGACCTGGCCTCGATGATGGTGGGCCGCGCCGTCAGCCTCACCCTCGAAAAGGCCCCCGCCAAGCCGCAGGAGAAGACCTTCGAGGTCCGGGACCTGACAGTCATCGCCCACAACGGCCAGCACGTGGTGGACGGACTCAGCTTCGACATCGCCCGGGGTGAAATCCTGGCCGTCGCCGGCGTCCAGGGAAACGGCCAGACCGAACTCACCGAAGCCATTCTGGGACTCCAGGACCGGGTGTCCGGCTCAATCACCCTCGACGGCAAGGAACTCCTGGGCCGGTCCGTCAAGGACGTCCTGAAGGCCGGCGTCGGATTCGTTCCCGAAGACCGCAAGGTGGACGGCCTGGTGGGGACCTTCTCCGTCGCCGAAAACCTGGTCCTGGACCTTTACGACAAACCTCCCTACGCCAAGGGCATCAGCATGAGCCCGGCCAAGATCCTCGAAAACGCCAAAGCCCGCATCGACGAATTCGATGTCCGCACGCCCTCCGCAGCCGCGGCCGCCGGGACACTGTCCGGCGGCAACCAGCAAAAGGTGGTGATGGCCCGGGAGCTCTCCCGCCCCCTGCGCCTGTTCATCGCTTCCCAGCCCACCCGCGGCGTGGATGTGGGCTCCATCGAATTCCTGCACCGGCGCATCGTCGCCGAACGCGACCAGGGCACCCCGGTGATGATTATCAGCACCGAACTTGATGAGGTCATGGAACTCGCTGACCGCATCGCCGTGCTGTACAAGGGCAAGCTGGTGGGCATCGTTCCCGCCGGCACCGGCCGCGACGTCCTCGGCCTGATGATGGCCGGAATCCACCCGGATGAACAAGCCCAACCCCAGCCGGCCGCCAGCCGCCCGGCCCCCACCTCCGACGCCGAGGGAGGCGACCATGTCTGAGCAGCATCCCCCCAAACGAACTGCCGGCGAAGAGCAGGGTGACACCCAGCCTGCCAAACCGCACCAGGCCACCCTTGCAGCCGAGGAAACCGCCGCCGTCGTCTCCGTGGACACAGCCGGCGGCGCCATGGGGCCCTCGGCCGTCCCTCCCAGCGCCCAAAGCGGGCAGCTGCCCGGCGGCCCTGACACACTGCTCCGCAAGATCTTCACCGGCAGCGGCATGGTGTCAGTCCTGGCAGTGTTCCTGGCCCTCGTCATCGGCGGCCTGCTCATTGCCAGCACCGACACGCGGGTGGCCTCCACAGCCAGCTACTTCTTCGCCCGCCCCGCCGACTTCCTGACCGCCGTCTGGAACGCCGCCACCCGCTCTTACATCGCCCTGTTCCAAGGGGCCGTGTTCAACCCCCGCGGCAACAGTGTGGCAGCCCAGTTCGCTCCGTTCATGGAGACCCTCACCATCGCCACGCCGCTGATCACCGCCGGCCTGGGAGTGGCGCTTGCCTTCCGGGCAGGGCTCTTCAACATCGGCGCCCAGGGCCAAATCATTGTGGCCGGCATCCTTGCCGCCTGGGTTGGCTTCGCACTGCACCTCCCGCTGGGCCTGCACCTGCTGCTGGTCCTGGTGGCAGGCATCGTCGGCGGCGCGCTCTGGGGCGGCCTCGTCGGCGTGCTTAAGGCCCGCACTGGCGCCCATGAGGTCATCCTCACCATCATGTTCAACTACATCGCCCTCTACTTCCTGCGGTACCTGCTGAACACCCCGGCCTTCCAGCGCCCGGGGGAGTCGAACCCCATCTCACCCATCCTGGATCCGTCCGCCGTGTACCCGCAGATTTTCGGCAGCCAGTACCGGCTCCACCTTGGCTTCGTTCTCGCCATCGGTGCCACCGTCCTGGTCTGGTGGCTCCTGAACCGGTCCACGGTCGGCTTCGAGTTCCGCGCCGTGGGTGCCAACCCCAAGGCTGCCCAGACGGCCGGCATCAACGTGTCCCGCTCCACCATCCTGGTGATGGCCATCGCCGGCGGGCTGGCCGGCATGTCCGGCGTGGCCCAGGTGGCCGGCACCGAAAAAGTCCTCACGGACGGCGTAGCCGCCACCTACGGCTTCGATGCCATCACCGTCGCCTTGCTGGGACGTTCGACGCCGTGGGGCACCTTCGCAGCCGGGCTGCTGTTCGGCGCCTTCCGCGCCGGAGCCGTCCAGATGCAGATCCAGACCGGCACGCCCATTGACATCGTCCTGGTGGTCCAGTCGCTGATCGTCCTCTTCATCGCCGCGCCGCCGCTGGTCCGCGCCGTCTTCGGGCTCAACCCGCGGCGGAAGAAACCCGCCCGCGCCGCGAAGTCCACGAAGGCAGCCACCACCGGAGGTGCAGCATGAGCACAACAGTTTCATCCCGGCCGGGCAACCCGCAGCCGGACAACGCCGCGGCGGACACCGGCGCGGCAGCCACCTCCGCCAAACCGGTGAGCTGGAAGACCCCCGTCCTGCTGGCCGCTTTCGGGTTGATCGCCCTCGTGTTCTTTGGGCTCCTCGGCCCCAACAAGACGGCCAGCTTCGGCATCTCCACGGGAAGCGACTTCTTCCAGTTGCCCGCCCTGGAGGTCAACGCCTACGGCGGCGGCATCGTGCTGTCGGTGCTGCTCCTGGCCCTCGCCGCTTACGCCGTCTACCTCAAGACCAAGGGACGCCCTGCCCCCGGTTGGCTGACCGTCACCTTCATTGTCCTGTTCGTGGCCGCATTCCTGATCTGGGTGGTGGGCGGCGCCCGCACTCCCAGCATCTCGCTGGCAGGCCTCATCGCCGGCTCGGTCACCCTGGCCGTCCCGCTGGTGTTCGGTTCGCTCTCCGGCGTCCTTTGCGAACGCGTAGGCGTGGTCAACATTGCCATCGAAGGCCAGTTGCTCGGTGGCGCCTTCACCGCAGCCATTGTTGCCACCATGACGCAGAACCCCTTCATCGGCCTGGCTGCCGCGGCCGTTGCAGGCGCCGTGGTGTCCATGGTGCTGGCACTGTTCAGCATCAAGTACCTGGTCAATCAGATCATCGTTGGCGTAGTCCTCAACGTCCTCGTCTCCGGCGTCACAGGCTTCCTCTTCAGCACCGTGATGCAGGAAGACAAAGCCCGGTTTAACTCGCCGCCGGGGCTGGACATCGTTGAGATCCCCATCCTGTCCGAGGTTCCCATCATTGGACCCATCCTGTTCCGCCAGTCGCTGGTGGGGTACCTGATGTACGTCGCCGTGCTGGTGGTCTGGGTAGGGCTGTTCAAGACGCGCTGGGGGCTGCGGGTCCGTGCCGTGGGCGAGCACCCCCAGGCCGCCGACACCCTCGGCATCAACGTCAACGCCACCCGGTTCTGGAACGTCACCCTGGGCGGTGCTGTGGCCGGAATCGGTGGATCGTTCTTCACCCTGGTGGCCATCGACAGCTTCACCAAGGAGATCTCCGGCGGCCGCGGGTTCATCGCCCTTGCCGCCCTCATCTTTGGCAGGTGGAACCCCATCGGAGCGTTCTTCGCGGCCCTGCTGTTCGGCTTCGCCGACAACCTGCAGAGCATCGTCACCATCATTGGCACTCCGGTTCCCAGCCAGTTCATGGCCATGCTCCCGTACCTGGTGACCGTCCTGGCCGTTGCGGGCCTGGTGGGCAGGTCCCGGGGGCCGGCGGCCAGCGGCATACCGTACGTCAAGGGTTGACCGGCGTGGGGAGCACTGTTGACTGGCCTGCGCTGGAGGCAGCCGCCGTCGACGCCATGCGCAAGGCCTACGCGCCCTATTCCAAGTTCCCGGTGGGGGCAGCAGCCCTCACCGGGGACGGCCGGATCGTCAGTGGCTGCAATGTGGAGAACGCCAGCTACGGCTTGACGCTCTGTGCCGAGTGCGCCCTGGTAGGTAACCTCCAGATGACCGGGGGCGGCAGCCTCCGCGCCTTTTACTGCGTGGACGGTAACGGAAATGTGCTGATGCCGTGCGGGCGTTGCCGGCAGTTGCTGTACGAATTCCGTGCTCCGGACATGGAGCTTATGACCACCCAAGGAATCAAGACCATGGACCAGGTCCTTCCTGATGCCTTCGGTCCCGAACACCTGGAGGAAACCCGATGACAGACATCCGCGCAACGGACACCATTTCCGAAGCCTTCGACGCCGTCGACATCATCCGCGTCAAGCGGGACAAGGGCACGCTGAGCCCGGAGCAGATCGACTGGACCATCGATGCCTACACCCGCGGCGTCATCGCAGATGAGCAGATGGCCGCCCTGAACATGGCCATCCTGCTCAACGGCATGGACCGCACCGAGATTGCGCGCTGGACGGCCGCGATGATCGCCTCCGGCGAACGGATGGACTTCTCCAGCCTTCGCCGCCCCGACGGCGGCCTGAAATACACGTCGGACAAGCACTCCACCGGTGGCGTGGGAGACAAGATCACCCTGCCGCTGGCCCCGCTGGTGGCGGTGTTCGGCGTCGCTGTCCCGCAGCTGTCCGGCCGCGGGCTGGGGCACACCGGCGGCACCCTGGACAAGCTGGAATCGATCCCCGGCTGGCGGGCGTCACTGAGCAACGAGGAAATACTCGCCCAGCTCCAGGACGTGGGCGCCGTCATCTGCGCCGCCGGAGCAGGCCTGGCCCCGGCGGACAAGAAACTGTACGCGCTGCGCGACGTGACCGGCACGGTGGAGGCCATCCCGCTGATTGCCTCGTCCATCATGAGCAAGAAGATCGCCGAGGGCACCGGCTCCCTCGTGCTCGATGTGAAGGTGGGCAGCGGCGCCTTCATGAAGGACGAGGCCAAGGCCCGCGAGCTGGCGGAAACCATGGTAGCCCTGGGCCAGGACGCCGGCGTGAACACGGTGGCACTGCTCACCAACATGGGCACCCCCCTCGGCCTGACCGCCGGAAACGCGATTGAAGTTGAGGAATCGGTGGAGGTGCTGGCGGGCGGCGGCCCGGCCGACGTCGTCGAACTGACGGTCAGGCTCGCCGAGGAAATGCTCGCCTGCGCGGGAGTGCACGACGCCGATCCGGCCGCAGCGCTCAAGGACGGGCGCGCCATGGACGTCTGGAACAGGATGATCCGGGCCCAGGGCGGGGACCCCGCCGCGAAGCTCCCGGTGGCCTGGGAGTCGGAGGTGGTCTACGCTCCGGCCGACGGCGTCGTGGTGGAACTGGATGCCCTCTCGGTGGGCGTTGCGGCTTGGCGCCTGGGCGCCGGACGTGCCCGGAAGGAAGATGCCGTGCAGGCCGGCGCAGGGGTGCGCATGCATGCCAAGCCGGGTGCTGTGGTCCGGGCCGGCGAACCGCTGATGACCCTGTTGACGGACACCCCTGAGCGTTTCGACCGGGCAAAGGAAGCGCTGGAGCACGCAGTGGTGATTGCACCGGAAGGTTCACGGCCCGCACAGCAGTTGATCATCGACCGAATAGCATAGAAAGCTATGCAGGCCATCAACGACTTCATCCTCGCCGCAGCCGGACAACCCTGGGTACTCTTCCTCGTCCTGGCCTGCTGCGTCATTGACGGCTTCTTCCCTCCCATCCCCAGCGAATCCGTCGTGGTGGGCCTCGCGGCCGTGGCCGCCACGGCGGACGTGCCCAACCCGTACGTCCTGATGGCCGTTGCTGCCCTGGGCGCGTTCGCCGGGGACAACATCGCCTACCTGATTGGCCGGAAAGTCGGCACCACCCGATGGGCCTGGATGCGCGGCCAGCGCATGCAGGGCGCGTTCCGGTGGGCCGGCGCGGAACTGCGCAAGCGGCCTGCCTCGCTGATCCTCGTGGCGCGGTTTGTCCCCATCGGCCGCGTTGCGGTCAACCTGACGGCCGGCGTGACCCACTACCACCACCTGCGCTTCGTCGGCCTGACCTGCCTTTCCGCAGCCCTGTGGGCGGCCTACTCGGTGGGTATCGGTCTGTTCTTCGGGCAATGGTTCGAGGAAAACCACCTCCTGGGGGCCGCCATCGCCATCGTCTGCGCCGTGGCGCTGGGCATCATCGTGGACCTGGTGATCAACAGGCTCAGGGGCAAGCCCAACGTCGTGGACCGGATTCGCGAACCCGAAGCCTGAACCCGTCCCCGCGGCACCCCCGTCTCCACCCGGGGGAGGAGGCCCGGACGGCGCCAAGATCAGCCGCTGGGACGACGCCGGCGCACGCGCTGCCGGGATAGCGTTGCAGTGGTGTTCCCGGGGCGGGGGCGTAGCGAACGACGCCTCCGCCGTGGGACACTTAGGAACGATTTCCGCTTTGGCTGCGTCGCTACGGCAGCGGCATTTTTGTCTAGGAGCAAGACTGCGTGGAGTTTATTAATGAGGCCGTGCTCCATGCGGCGGGCCAGTGGTGGATCTACCCGGTCCTCTTGGTGTTCTTTTTCGTGGACGGCTTCGCGATGGTGGTCCCCAGTGAGACCCTCATCGTCGCCCTGGCGGCCTTCTCCCGGCACAGCGGCGAACCCAACATGTGGATCCTTGGCGCCACCGCGCTGGTCGGCGCCATCGCCGGGGACAACATGGCTTTCATGCTCGGCCGCAGAATCGGCCTGGACCGGTGGAAGTGGATGCGCAGGCCCAGGGTCCGGAAGGTGTTCAGCTGGGCGCGCTACGAACTGGATAAGCGCGGGGCGGTACTGATCTTCACCGCACGCTACATTCCCTGGGGCCGCGTGGCAGTCAACTACGTGGCCGGCAGCACCGGGTTCGGCCACCGCCGCTTCTTCGTCCTTGACGCCTTCGCCTGCCTCACGTGGGTGGGCTACTCCATCGGCATCGGCCTGCTGGCCAGCTCGTTCCCCTGGCTGCACCACAACCCGCTGCTCAGCGCCGGCATCGCCGTGGTGTTCGCCATCGTCCTGGGTGTCCTCCTGGACCACATGCTGCGCTGGTGGCACAAGCACCTGGCCCGCAAGGACGCCACGGAAGTGGACGAGTGGCTGGACGGCGGCCCCTCCGGTGCCCGGGACAGCTCAACCGGCGGTCCGGCATTCCTCGCACCTGCAGCCAAGGACGGCGGACCCACCGCTGCTTAGCGGCTGGCATTGAACCGGCCCCCACCCTAAGGTGGGAACGTGACTGAGCCTATTGTTGACGAAGCCCCTGCCATCGATTTCGACCTGAAGAGCCTGCCGAAGGTGTCGCTGCACGATCATCTGGACGGCGGACTCCGCCCGGCCACCATCATCGAACTGGCGGAGGCCGTGGGCCACGAGCTCCCGTCCACCGATCCCGTGGCCCTGGGCGAATGGTTCCGCGAGTCCGCGGACTCCGGCTCCCTGGTCCGCTACCTCGAAACCTTCGACCACACGGTGGCCGTGATGCAGACGCACGAAGGCCTGGTCCGGGTGGCGAAGGAGTTCGTCGAGGATTTGGCGGACGACGGCGTGGTGTACGGCGAGGTGCGCTGGGCACCGGAGCAGCACCTCCAGAAGGGCCTCACCCTTGACGAGGCAGTCGAAGCGGTCCAGGAGGGCCTCGAAGCCGGCGTCGAGGCAGTCAGCGACAGCGGCCGCGAAATCCAGGTGGGGCAGCTGATCACTGCGATGCGCCATGCCGACCGCGGCCAGGAGATCGCCGAACTGGCCGTCCGCCACCGCAACAAGGGCGCGGTCGGTTTCGACATTGCAGGGGCCGAGGACGGCTTCCTGCCGTCCCGCTTCCGTGACGCCTTCACCTACCTGGCACAGGAGAACTTCCCCGCCACTGTCCACGCCGGCGAAGCAGCGGGCCTGGACAGCATCCAGTCCGCCCTCGTTGACGGCCGCGCGCTGCGCCTGGGCCATGGCGTCCGGATCGCCGAGGACGTCACGGTGGAATTCGACGAAGACACCGAATCCGAGGACACGGTGGGCCTGGTCACGCTGGGCGACCTGTCGAGCTGGATCCGGGACCGCGGCATCGCCCTGGAAATCTGCCCGTCGTCCAACCTCCAGACCGGAGCAATCGCCGCTTTCGGTGAGGGCATCGAAAGCCACCCCCTGGACATGCTGTACCAGCTGGGCTTCAACGTCACCATCAACACCGATAACCGCCTGATGAGCGGCGTCACCCTGACGGATGAATTCGAGCTGCTCGTGGAGACGTTTGACTACGATCTCGATGACCTGCTGGAGCTCACCCTGAACGCGGCCGAAGCCGCCTTCCTGCCGCTCGAGGAAAAGGAAGCGCTGGTGGAGTACATCAACGACGCCTACGCCAACCTTGGCTGAAACCCCGGTAAACCGGCTTGTCAGGGTCATAGCCCAGCTACGGGAGTACTGCCCGTGGATGGGCGCCCTGACCCACGCATCGCTAGTGGAATACCTCCTCGAGGAGGCCTACGAGGTGGCCGAGACCATCGAGGAAGGGCACCCGGACAGTGAGCTGCTTGGCGAGCTGGGCGATGTCCTGCTCCAGGTGGTCCTCCACGCCCGGCTGGCAGAGGAGCGCGGCGCGTTCACGTTCGACGACGTCGCCCGCGGCCTGGGTGCCAAGATGATCCGCCGCAACCCGCACGTCTTCCACCCGGACGGCACCCTGCAGGACAGCTTTCCCGCCACCGTGGAACAGATCGTGCAGAAGTGGGACGCAGTCAAGCGGGCCGAAAAGCCGGAGCGAAAGGACCCGTTCGAGGGTATTCCGCAGGCGCTGCCGGCCCTCGCCAGGGCGCAGAAGTCGCTTGACCGGGCTGCGAGGGCCGGCGTAGCCGCGCCCGCCGCAAGTGAAGCCGGGCCCGCCGCGATCGAAGCCGGCCCCTTCGCATCGGAGGAGGAGCTCGGAAACCTGCTCCTCGCCGTCGTCCGTTCCGCCCACACCGGCGGGTTCGACGCCGAACGCGCCCTTCGCGGGGCCGTGCGGCACTATCAGGGGCAGGCCAGCCGGAACCCGGAAGGGCCGGACCCTGCACCATCATGACGTCCACCCGTGGTGAGGTTTCCGTAACCTCCACCACTCTCGACTACGCTGTTTCCTGACGAGGACGTCGAGTTTTTCTGCCACATCCCCCGTTAATCGCCCATAAGGAGCAAATTCATGGCGCTTATCGATGCCATCCACGCCCGCGAGATCCTCGATTCCCGCGGCAACCCGACCGTTGAAGTTGAGGTCCTGCTTTCTGACGGCCAGATCGGCCGCGCAGCAGTTCCGTCCGGCGCATCCACCGGCGAGCACGAGGCAGTCGAACTCCGCGACGGCGACAAGAGCCGCTACCTCGGCAAGGGCGTCCAGAAGGCCGTTGACGCCGTGATCGACCAGATCGCCCCTGCCCTCACCGGTTTCGACGCAACCGACCAGCGCAGCATCGACCAGGCCATGCTGGACCTGGACGGCACCCCGAACAAGGGCAAGCTGGGCGCCAACGCCATCCTGGGTGTTTCCCTGGCCGTCGCCAACGCGGCCGCCGCTTCCGCTGACCTCCCGCTGTACAAGTACCTGGGCGGCCCGAACGCCCACGTGCTGCCCGTGCCGCTGATGAACATCCTCAACGGTGGCTCGCACGCTGACTCCGACGTCGACATCCAGGAATTCATGGTTGTCCCGCTGGGTGCTGAGACCTTCTCCGAGGGCCTCCGCTGGGGCGTCGAGGTTTACCACGCGCTCAAGGCTGTCCTGCAGGAAAAGGGCCTGTCCACGGGCCTCGGCGACGAAGGTGGCTTCGCGCCCAACCTGCCGTCCAACCGCGCAGCGCTGGACCTGATCCAGGAAGCCATCAAGAACGCCGGCTACACCCCGGGCAAGGACATCGCCCTGGCCCTGGATGTTGCCTCCTCCGAGTTCTTCAAGGACGGCGCCTACCAGTTCGAAGGCAAGGCACTGTCCGCCAGCGAAATGAGCGCCTACTACGCAGAGCTCGTTGCGGACTACCCGCTGGTTTCCATCGAGGATCCGCTGGACGAGAACGACTGGGAAGGCTGGAAGACCCTCACCGACGCCATCGGCGACAAAGTCCAGCTGGTGGGTGATGACCTCTTCGTCACCAACCCGTCCATCCTGCAGCGCGGCATCGACACCAGGACCGCAAACTCCCTGCTGGTCAAGGTGAACCAGATCGGCTCGCTGACCGAGACCCTGGACGCCGTCAGCCTCGCCCAGCGCGCCGGCTACACCACTATCACCTCGCACCGCTCCGGCGAGACCGAGGACACCACCATCGCCGACATCTCGGTGGCCACCAACGCCGGCCAGATCAAGACCGGCGCCCCGGCACGCTCCGAGCGCGTCGCCAAGTACAACCAGCTGCTGCGCATCGAAGAGGAACTCGATGACGCCGCACGCTACGCCGGCCGCAGCGCGTTCCCGCGTTTCAAGGGCTAGTAGCCGCGTAATCCATCGGGCGGTGGCTATGGTTGAAAGACCATAGCCACCGCTGCTGTTTCTGCAGCAGCCCGTCCGCCCGGTTGTTGCCCGGCGCATGTTGTTGATCAACCGCGCTGTGGCAACAAAGGATCATCACAGACAGTGGCGGCCGCAGGCAGGCCGCGTTTCAGGAGTGTCATGGCCACCCGCCGTCCCAAAGTTCCCAAGGTCGCCCCCAACCGCCAAGCCAAGGACACGTCCGACGCCGGGCACGTACAGGGTGCCGACGTCATCAGGGCGCACTTCGGTTCCGGCAAGGACGGGGCCGGGCACGCTCCCGGCGGCGCGGCAGGCTCATCAACGGCAGGCAGGAACTCCGGCAGCCCGGCAGGAACCCGCAGCGGATCCGGAAACGGACCGGCAACGGCCAAGGCCCCCGCCGCAGGCGCCGCGAGGAACGGCACAACGGCCGGGAAGACCGGCCCGAAGGGCAAAGCCCCGTCCTCGGAAGCGGATCAGCAGCCCGTCCCCGCCAAGGCATTCTCCGGACGGATGCTGGCCCTGGCCGTGGTCATGATTGCCATCACCATCATGCTGGCGCCCACGGTTAAGGTTTTCTTCGACAAGAAAGCCGAAATCGACGCCCTCAACGCGGACATCGCCGCACGCCAGGCCGCCGGGGACTCCCTCCGCCAGCAGGTCTCGCGGTGGCAGGACCCCAACTACGTGAAGCAGCAGGCCCGCGACCGCATTAACATGGTTATGCCGGGCGAAACCGGCTACTGGGTATTCGGCAGCGATTTGCCGGCCGACGAAACCGGCGGCCAGCCCGGTGCCGCAGCCGCCCAAGACCCCGCAGATCTGCCGTGGGTGGATTCCCTGTGGGAGTCCATCACGCGCGCGGCGACTGAATAAACGCAACAGGAAGGACGGCCAGCGCAGTGGAAAACAACACGGCAGCCGCCCGGGAGAACTCCCGCCAACCATCCGCACATGACCTGGACGTATTGAGCCGGCAACTGGGACGGCCCGTCCGCGATGTGGTGGAAATTCCTGCCCGCTGCATCTGCGGGAACCCCCTCGTGGCGGCCACCGCCCCCCGTCTGGGCAACGGCACCCCGTTCCCCACCACGTTCTACCTGACGCACCCAGTCATCACGTCCGCCGTCTCGCGGCTTGAGGCAGCCGGTGTCATGAACGAGATGAACGGCGAACTCGCCGCCGACGGCCAGCTTGCCGCGGCCTACCGTTCCGCCCATGAGGCCTACCTCGCCGCCCGCGATGCCATCGGGGAGCGGTCCGGGATCGGCGCCGTCCCCGAGATCGATGGCGTCTCCGCCGGCGGCATGCCCACCCGCGTGAAGTGCCTCCACGTTCTCGTTGGCCATTCCTTGGCAGCAGGACCCGGCGTCAACCCCCTGGGTGACGAGGCACTGATCCGCATCCAGGAATGGTGGACCGCGGACCGCTGCTACTGCGACGGCGCCTGGGACTCCACGGGAGAGGCTCCGTCGAAGGACCTCAGCCGGCACGGACCCCAGGGCCTGCCCGGCATCGTGGGCCGGCCGGCACCGGTGCGGAAGTCCGCAACAGCCACGGAGGCCCCGGAATGACCCGTGTGGCCGCCATCGACTGCGGCACCAACTCCATCCGCCTGCTCATTGCCGACATCGACCGGAGCGCCGGAACCCCCCGCCTCACGGACGTCGTCCGGGAAATGCGCGTGGTCCGGCTCGGGGAAGGCGTGGACGCCACGGGGGAGTTCACCCGGGGAGCACTGGACCGCACCTTCGCGGCCACCGCTGACTATGCGGAGCTCATCCGCCGTCACGGCGCCGAAAAGATCCGGTTCGTGGCGACGTCCGCCAGCCGGGACGCCCGGAACCGGGACGTCTTCGTGGACGGCATCCGCGACCTGCTGGGCGTGGCCCCGGAGGTCATTTCCGGAAACGAAGAGGCAGCGCTGTCCTTCGCCGGGGCCAGCAGTGTCCTGCCCATCCTGGACGGCCACGAGGTGCTGGTGGTTGACCTCGGCGGCGGAAGCACCGAGTTCGTGCTGGGTACCGGAGCCGGCGTCACCGCGGCCCGTTCCGTTGACATCGGCTGCGTCCGCCTGACCGAGCGGCACCTGCGAAACGATCCGCCAACTCCCGAACAGATTGCCGCCGCGGAAGCCGACGTGGACGAAGCCATTGCCCTCGCCGCCCGTGAGGTCCCGCTGGAACGCGCCACCGCCGTCGTCGGCGTAGCAGGCTCCATCACCACCATCACGGCGCACGCGCTCGGACTGACCGAGTACTCGCCGGACGCCATTCACGGCGCCGAACTGCCCATCGACACGGTGCGGGACGCGTCATTGGACCTCCTGGGCATGGTCCGCGCCGACCGTGCAGCGCTGCCGTACATGCACCCCGGGCGGGTGGACGTCATCGGCGCCGGGGGACTGGTGTGGCGCCGCATCCTGGAACAGGTGAACAGGCTTTCAGGCGGCCGGGTCACCACCGCAACGGCCAGTGAGCACGACATCCTCGACGGCATTGCCCTGAGCATCGGCTGATTCCATGGTTTCCTCACGTGCATCCGTACTCCGGAGGTCGGGGTCGGCGGTGCTGGCCCTTGTCCTGGCGGCCTGCTGCCTTTGCGCCGGCCTGGTGGCCGCTCCGGCCGCCCACGCCGACGACTGGCGCGACAAGCAATACTGGCTCGCCGACTCCGGCATCACCAAGGCCTGGGAGGTGTCCAAGGGCGCCGGCGTCAAGGTGGCCGTCATCGACAGCGGCGTGGACGCCCAGCACCCGGACCTCAAAGGCGCTGTGGTGGGAGGCTATGACGCCTCCGGCGCCGGCCAGCCTGACGGGCAGAAGAGCGTCGGCTCCAAGCCGGAACACGGCACCCTCGTAGCCACCATGCTCGCCGGCCGGGGCCACCAGCCTGCCACCGCCAGCCCCAAGCCATCGCCCGGTGCTCCCACCCAGGGGCCGGACGGCATCGTGGGTGTGGCCCCGGAGGCCGAGATCCTCTCCGTCTCCACCTGGCTGGGGTCCACCAACCCCTCGGGCAAGAGCGACCAGGACCAGATTCCGGAGGCTGTCCGCTGGGCCGTGGACAACGGCGCCAAGGTCATCAACATTTCCCTTGGCAGCACCACCCCGCAGTGGCCGCAGAGCTGGGACGCCGCCTTCCTCTACGCCGAACAAAAGGACGTGGTCATCGTGGCGGCCGCCGGCAACCGCGTGGGTGGCAACATCCAGGTAGGCGCGCCCGCCACCATCCCCGGTGTCCTGACGGTTGCCGGACTGGACCGTAAGAACACGGCCAGCGTGGACGCGTCGTCCCAGGGCATCAGCATCGGCGTCGCAGCCCCGGCCGAGGACTTGTTGGGCGGGCTGCCGGGCGGCGGCTACGCGGAATGGGCGGGCACGTCAGGTTCCACGCCCATCGTCTCTGGGGTGGCAGCACTGATCCGGTCCAAGTGGCCGTCCATGAGCGCCGAGCAGGTCATCAACCGCATTGTCACCACCGCCAAGGACGCCGGAGTTCCGGGGAAGGACCCGCTGTACGGCTACGGCATCCTCAACGCCGAGGCCGCGCTCAAGGACGACGTGCCAGAGACTTCCAGCAACCCGCTGGGCTCGGTGGCTGAATGGATCCGGGTCCACCGCCGCGGCAACCTGGCCACCCCTGCGCCGCTGCCCACCGCGGACGTCCCCAGCGCGGTGCCCACGCTTCCCGAAGCGACTGTGCCCGCGGCCGAGGCTCCCTCGCAGCGGGACAGTGCGATCAGCGCCGCCGTCGTGATCGGATTCGGGCTCCTGTTCCTCGCAATCATCGCCGCGGCCGCCGTCCAGTTGACCAGGGCCGCCAGGAACCCCGCATTGGCACGTGACGATACCGAAACGGGGGTCCTGGACAAGGTGGATTCAGAGCGGAAGCCGTAGCGTTACGGGCGCCTGACGCAGTTAGTGAAGATTTTCACAAACTGGGCTATCCTTGAAGGCATGGCAACCACCCCACAGCTCCAGGACCGTCCCAGGGTGCTCGTCGTCGGCGGCGGGTACGTCGGCCTGTACGTAGCACTCAAACTGCAGAAGAAGATCGCGAATGCAGGTGGCATCGTCACCGTCGTTGATCCGCTGCCCTACATGACTTACCAGCCGTTCCTTCCCGAGGTGGCAGGCGGCAACATCGAGGCCCGCCATGCCGTGGTGTCCCACCGCAAGCACCTCAAGCAGTCCGAACTGATCCAGGGCCGCGTCACCGCGATCGACCACGCCAACCGCACTGCGGTGGTGGCTCCCTCCGACGGTGGCGAAACCTTCGAGGTTCCTTACTTCGACGTCGTCCTGGCGGCCGGCGCCATCACCCGCACGTTCCCCATCAAGGGCCTCGCGGACAAGGGCATCGGCCTGAAGACCATCGAGGAAGCCGTTGCGCTGCGCAACAAGGTCCTCGAGCGCATTGAGCTCGGCTCCACCATGACCGATCCTGCGGCCCGGGCCAAGGCCCTCACCTTCGTCGTTGTCGGCGGCGGTTTCGCGGGCATCGAATGCATCACCGAGATGGAGGACATGGCGCGCGCCGCTGTCCGCAACAACCCCCGGGTCAAGCAGGAGGAAGTCCGCTTCGTCCTGGTTGAGGCCATGGGCCGCATCATGCCCGAGGTCACGGCCCCGCAGGCAGACTGGGTTGTGGAGCACCTCCGCAGCCGCGGCATCGAGGTCCTGCTCAACACCTCGCTGGACAGCGCTGAAGGCGCACTGAAGCTCATCAACCTCCCGGACAAGAGTCCGGCACAGGAATTCGAAGCCGATACCCTCGTGTGGACTGCCGGCGTGCAGGCCAACCCCATGGTCCGCTCCACCGACTTCCCGCTGGAACCCCGCGGGCGCGTCCGCGTCCTCCCGGACCTGCGCATCGGCGGCGACGAAGGCATCGTCGAGAACGCCTGGGCTGCCGGCGACATCTCGGCCGTCCCGGACCTCACCGGCAAGGGACTGCCTGACGGCACCTGCGTCCCCAACGCCCAGCATGCACTCCGCCAGGCCAAGCGCCTCGCGAAGAACCTGTGGGCCTCCCGCTGGGACAAGCCGCTGAAGGACTACAAGCACAAGAACCTTGGTGCTGTGGCCGGCTTCGGCGAATGGAAGGGCGTTGCCAACATCAACCTGCTGGGCCGCATCGGCCTGAAGGGCCCGCTGGCCTGGCTGGCACACCGTGGTTACCACGGCATGGCAATGCCCACGTTCGAGCGCAAGTTCCGCGTGGTCCTGAACTGGATCATCGCCTTCTTCGCGGGCCGCGACACCACGCAGCTGCTGGACCTGGACAACCCGCGCGGCGCCTTCGTTGCTGCCGCCACCCCGGCACCCAAGCCGGCTGCGGCCCCTGCTCCCGCGGCCCCGGCCGCCGGCTCCTCCGTGGTGGAGCCGAAGGAACCGGTCTCGGCCCAGGCCAAGTAACCGGCTTCGCGCCACAAGCACGACGGCGGCTGTCCCCAAAAGGGGGCAGCCGCCGTTTGCGTTGTGTGGCCCCGCCGGACCCGCCTCCTAGACTGGGCTCATGACCGCCGAAAAGAACCTCCAGTCCCTGTTGGCGGGGATGCGCCCCGTCCAGCGCGACGGCGAGTACGTCTATGTCCTCTGGCCCCACGGCAGGCCCCTGGAGGGCCATGTTGAGGCGGCTGTCCGCGAGGCTGAAGGGCTGACTGTCGTCCTGCCCCGTGCGGAGGCCGACCGGATGGGCCTTCCCTACGACTTCGTGGCTGCCTGGATCACGCTGGAGATCCACTCGGCGCTGGAAGCCGTAGGCCTCACCGCCGCAGTAGCGAGGGCCCTGACGGACGCCGGCATCAGCTGCAACGTCCTGGCCGGGTTCCACCACGACCACCTCCTGGTCCCAGCGGCGGACGCGCAGCGGGCCCTGCAGGTCTTGGCCGATCTATCCGCCGAAAGCCGGAATGCACCGCGTCCCGGCCTCCAGCTGCGCACCGAAACGCCCGCGGACCGGGACGCGATCCTGGCCCTGACCGCCGAGGCGTTTGCCGTCTCACCGGCAACCGGACTTCCCGCAGAAGGGGAGCCCGTGGAAGTGAAGATCCTGCGGGCGCTGTTCGACGCCGATGAATACCTTCCCGAACTCAGCGTGGTGGCGGTGCTGGGCGGCGAAGTGGTGGGCCACGTCATCAGCACCCGGGGCTGGGTGGGCAGCCATGAGATGCTCGGGCTGGGGCCGATCAGCGTGACGCCCAGGCTCCAGCGGCAGGGCATCGGATCAGCCTTGATGACTGAGACCATCGCCAGGGCCAACGCTGCGGGGGAGAGCGGCATCGCGCTCCTCGGCAGCACCGTGTACTACCCCAGGTTCGGATTTGTCCCGGCGGCCTCTTTCGGCGTGCTGGCGCCGGATGAAGCGTGGGGCGGGCACTTCCAGCTCCTGCCGCTGGCGCTGTGGCCGGGCGGGGTGCACGGGGCGTTCCGGTACGCCGAACCGTTCGAACGCTTCTGACGGGATACCATTGACCCGGCGCCCCAGTAGCCCAATTGGCAGAGGCATCGGACTTAAAATCCGCGTGTTGTGGGTTCGAGTCCCACCTGGGGTACGGAGCAGAGGATGCCCTCCAAAAGGCACCGAATCGAAGGAAGCCGCCCGCACTGCGGGCGGCTTCCTTCGTTTAATTTCGCATATGCAACGACTGTTATAAGGATGTGACCTCAGTCACTTATCTTCGCCTTGGATTTGCATTAGCTTGAAGCTAAATCAGGAACACCTGATTTTTCGCGTCAAAGGCCGTTCGCACCTTTAGATCGAGGAGCTCGTAAATGACTTTATTCCCCCAGGCGGGAACCCGCGCTGCCAAGCTGACAGCGCTTGGCATCGGCGTCGCCTTCATGGTGACAGCGTGCGGCGGTTCGTCCACACCCACGACGTCCGAGTCCGCTTCCTCCGCATCAGCCGGAGGCATCGCGTGCCCCGCACCGGAAACCGGAGGGGGCGCTGCAGCCACGCAGAGCGCGGCGCCGGCAGCTGTTCCGCCGTCCACCGGCAGCACGGAGACTCCGCTCAAGATCGGCTCGCTGTTGCCCACCACCGGATCCCTGGCCTTCCTTGGCCCGCCCGAAATCGCCGGTGTGAACCTCGGCATCAAGGAAGTTAACGATGCCGGCGGCGTGCTGGGCAAGCCGGTGGAAGTGATCCACCGCGACTCCGGTGACACCAAGACGGACATCGCCACCCAGTCCACGTCCGCCTTGCTCGGCCAGGGTGTCAGTGCCATCATCGGTGCCGCATCGTCGGGCGTGTCCAAGACGGTCATCAACCAGATCACCGGTGCAGGCGTTATCCAGTTCTCGCCGGCCAACACGTCCCCGGACTTCACCACCTGGGACGACAAGGGCCTGTACTGGCGCACCGCCCCGTCCGATGTCCTCCAGGGCAAGGTCCTGGGCAACTACATGGCAACGTGTGGCGCCCAGACCGTCGGCATGGTGGTCCTGAACGATGCCTACGGTACCGGCCTGGCCAAGAACATCAAGGAATCCTTTGAGGCCGCCGGCGGCCAGGTTGTTGCCGAGGAACTCTTCAATGAAGGTGACAGCCAGTTCAGCAGCCAGGTGGACAAGGTACTGGCCGCCAAGCCGGACGCTATCGCCCTGATCACCTTCGACCAGGCCAAGAGCATCGTTCCGCTGATGACCGGCAAGGGAGTCAAGGCCACGCAGATGTTCCTGGTGGACGGCAACACCTCCGACTACAGCAAGGACTTCCAGGCCGGCACCCTGAAGGGCGCCCGGGGCACCATCCCCGGCACGTTCGCGCAGGATGCCTTCAAGAAGAAGCTCCTCGCCATCGACCCGGCACTGAAGGACTACAGCTACGCCGGTGAGTCCTACGACGCCGTCAACCTGATCGCCCTGGCCACGGAAGCTGCCAAGAGCACCAAGGGCACGGACATCGCCGCGAAGCTGAAGGAAGTTTCGGAGGGCGGCGAGAAGTGCACGTCCTTCGCCGCCTGCGTCACCCTGCTCCGCGAGGGCAAGGACATCGACTACGACGGCCAGTCCGGTCCGGTGACCTTCTCCGACGCCGGTGACCCCACCGAGGCGTACATCGGAATCTACGAGTACCAGGACGACAACAAGTACACGGCAGTCAAGGAAGAGTTCGGCAAGCTCTAAACCTTCACAGGCACAACAAAGCCCCCGTCCATCCGGACGGGGGCTTCGTTGTGTTGGGGCTCCGGGCTATTCGACGGTGTCCGCCAGGGTGCCCAGGTACAGCTGGATCACCTTGGGGTCCTTCATCAGCTCCCGGCCGGTACCGGTGTACGCGTCCCGGCCCTGGTCCAGCACATAACCGCGGTCGCAGATCTGCAGGCAGCGGCGGGCGTTCTGTTCCACCATGATCACGGAGACGCCGGCTCGGTTGATTTCATGAACGCGGAGGAAGGTCTCATCCTGCTTGACGGGGGAGAGCCCGGCTGAGGGCTCGTCCAGCAGCAGGACTGCAGGATCCATCATCAGCGCGCGGCCCATCGCCACCATCTGGCGCTCGCCGCCGGACAGCGAACCGGCCCGCTGGGCGCGGCGCTTCCCTAGTTCCGGAAAAAGCCCGGTGACAAAGTCGAACCGCTGGGCAAAGTCCTTGGGCCGCTGGAACATGCCCATTTGGAGGTTTTCTTCAATGGTGAGGGCCGCAAACACATTGTTGGTCTGCGGGACGAAGCCGACGCCGCGGGTCACCAGCTTGTTGGCCTTCAGCCCGGTAATGTCCTGGCCGCGGACCACCACGGTGCCGGAGTGGACCTTCACCAGGCCAAACATGGCCTTGAGGAGGGTAGACTTGCCGGCGCCGTTGGGGCCGATGATGCCGATCAGCTCGCCCTTCCGGGCTTCAATGCTGCAGCCGTTCAGGATGTTGACGCCCGGAATGTATCCGGCCACGAGGTCGGTGACTTTGACGACCGCTTCGCCGTCGTCTACGGGCTGAGCGGCCGGTGCCGCGCTGGTGCTGCTCATTGGGTGTCCCTATCTGTCCGGTCGTTCCCATCGGTTTCGGCGTCCCTGTTAGCGCGCCTGCCGCGTTGCCCGTCACCTGCCGACGGTTCCTCCGGGCTGGCGGTACCGGCCTCATCCCCGACAACGTCCAGGGAGATGATCCCGGCGTTTTCGGTTCCGACGATGGATTCGTCGTCCGCCACTAGTTCGGCAGCGAGCTCCTTGATGCCCTCGGCGTCACCAAGGTCGACGTCGTGGTGGGCGCCGAGGTAGGCATCGATGACGGCGGGGTTCTTCATGACCTCACCGGGCGGGCCTTCGGCGACAACCTTGCCCTCCGCCATGACCACCACCCAGTCCGCGATGTGCCGGACCATGTGCATGTCGTGTTCAACGAACAGGACGGTCATACCGTCGGCCTTCAGGTTCTTGATGTGGTCCAGCAGGGACTGCGTCAGTGCCGGGTTGACGCCGGCCATTGGTTCGTCGAGCATCACCAGCTTGGGCCTCACCATGAGGGACCGTGCCATCTCCAGGAGCTTGCGCTGTCCGCCGGAGAGCGACGCGGCGTAATCATCCTTCTTGGCGTCGAGCTTGAACTTCTCCAGCAGGACATCGGCCTGGGCCGTGATCTCCTTTTCCCGGCCGCCCCAGATGCCCTTGAACAGGGCCTTGGCGAGGCTTTCGCCGGGCTGGTTTGACGCTCCCAGCCGCATGTTTTCCATGACTGTCAGCTTGCCCATCACCTTGGTGAGCTGGAACGTGCGGACCATGCCCATGCGTGCCACCTTGTAGGGGGACACCCCCGCGAGGCTGTGGCCCTCAAACTGCCACTTCCCGGTGTTGGGGGTATCGAAACCGGTCAACAGGTTGAAGAGGGTGGTCTTACCGGCGCCGTTGGGGCCGATCAGTGCGGTGATCTTGTGCCGCGGGATCTCCAGGTAGTCCACATCCACGGCATTGATGCCGCCGAAGCTGCGCGTGACGTTCTCCGCCACCACGATCGGATCCCGCTTCTTGCAGCCCGGCCCGGTTTCACCCGCTGCGATGGGGCGGTTGTCGGTCATGTAATCCGGGGCCGCGGCCCCGGTCGTTTCAGGGTTTTCATTGTGCATGCTCACGCGAACGCCAGCTCCTTCTTGTTTCCGAAGACGCCCTGCGGCCTGAAGATCATCAACAGCATCAGGGCCACGCCCACCAGGATGTAGCGCAGCTGACCGGCCTGTACGGTGTTCAGCCACGTAACGGCACCGGACTCAATCAGGCCGTAGAGGATGCCCTGTGTCAGGGAGAGGACCACCCAGAAGATCATTGCCCCGATGACCGGGCCAAGGACCGTGCCCAGGCCGCCCAGCAGGAGGCAGGTATACAGGAAGAACGTCAGTTCCGTGCCGTAGTTGGCAGGCTGCACGGCACCGCGGGGCAGGGTGAAGATCATGCCTGCCAAAGCGCCGAGGATGCCGCCGATGACGAGCGCCTGCATCTTGTACGCGTAGACGTTCTTGCCCAGGGACCGGACGGCGTTCTCGTCCTCGCGGATGCCCTTCAGCACACGGCCCCACGGGCTGCGCATCAGCAGCCACACCAGGGTGCAGCAGATGGCCACCAGGGCCCAGCCCACCACGCGGATGAAGAAGTCGCGGTTGTTCATGCCGAAGTATGAGCCCTCAGGGAACGGGTTCATGGCGTAGAAGCTGCCTTCAAACGCCGCGAGGCCGTTGGCGGAGCCGGTGACCGCAGTGAGCTGGTTGGTGGTGACGATGTAGCGCACGATTTCCGCGGCGGCGATGGTCACGATGGCCAGGTAGTCCGCCCGGAGCCGGAGGGTGGGGATGCCGAGCAGCAGCGCAAAGACTGCGGAGGCCGCAATGGCGATGAGCAGCCCCACGAAGAACGGGACGCCGAAGGTCAGCGTGGAGATCGCAAACCCGTACGCGCCCACGGCCATGAAGCCGGCCTGGCCGAAGTTCAGCAGGCCCGAATAGCCGAAGTGGACGGCGAGCCCGAGGGCAGCCATGGCGTAGGCGGCCGTGGTGGGGCTGAAGATTTCGCCGGCGGCGCTGGAAAGAATGAAGCCAAAATCCATGTCTGTTTCCTAACCCACGCGCTCGCGGCGGCCCAGGATGCCCTGCGGCCGGAACAAGAGGACAACGATCATGATGAACAAAGCCCCCACGTACTTGAGGTCGGCGGCGAGGCCGAACACGGTGGTCAGCTCCACGAAGATGCCGACGATGATGGAACCGATCAGGGCGCCGAAGACGGTTCCCAGGCCGCCGAGGGTCACACCGGCAAAGATGAGTAGCAGGATGGCCGAGCCCATGTCGAAGGTGACGCCCGGGCGGTAGTAGGCCCAGAGGATGCCGCCAAGGGAAGCGAGCATGCCGCCGGTGATCCAGACCAGCCGGATGACGGCGTCCACGTCAATGCCTGACGCGGCAGCCAGTGCGGGGTTGTCCGCCACTGCGCGGGTTGCCTTGCCCAGCCTGGTCTTCAACAGCACGATGCCGATCAGGGCGATAACCACCGCGCTGATGCCCAGGGACCACAGGTTGTTCGGCGAGATGGAAACCGGGCCGATCTGGACCTCGGGGCTTTGGGCGTAAGGCAGCTGCTGGGTGGCGCCGCCAAAGTAGAACTGGATCACGTAGCGGACGGCGAGGGCCAGGCCGATGCTGACGATCATCATGGGGACCAGGCCCGTGCCGCGGCGGCGCAGTGGCCGCCAGAGGCCGCGGTCCTGGGCATAACCGAACAGGCCACCGCCCGCCAGTGACAGGATGATGGACAGCCAGAAAGGCAGCCCGATGGCGTTGAAGCCGAAGACAAGGACCGCGCCAAGGGTTACCATCTCGCCGTGGGCGAAGTTGGTGAGGCCGGTGGTGCCGAAGATCAGGGACAGGCCAACCGATGCCAGGGCGAGGAGCAGGCCAAAGCTCAGGCCCGCCACCAGCCGGTTGAGCAGGTTCTGGCCGAAGTCCTGCTGCTGCACCACGATGCCCTTGCCGAACGCGAAGATCACCGAGAGGTTGGAGGTCTGGCTGAATGTGACGTCGCGGGGATTGTCCTGGCCGTCGGCCAGCTTGATGCCCTCGGGAAGGGTGGATTCATCCAGTTCCACCGTGTAGGTGCCTTGCTCCGGCACGCCGATGTTCCAGGCGCCGTTGGCCGATGACTTGGCAGTGCCGGTGAAATCGCCCTTCTTCGCCGTGATGGTCACGTCCGCCAGGGGTGCGCGGGTGTCGTCACGGAGGAACCCGCTGATGTTGTTCTGGAAGGTCTGATTCGACGGGGATGGTGTCGGTGACGGGGAAGCGGCCTGGCTCGCCGGTCCGGCCACCAGGAGGATTGCGAAGATGGAAGCGCCGATGGCTCCCAACAGTCTCAGCAAACCGAGGCGCCTTCCGGCCCGCTGGCCTTGGGGTGTACTTCTCAAATTGATAACCTCCACTTGGGGGCGGTCTAGGCCGCGCCATTGCAGCCGCTGCGAACGGTCGCAGGGTGGGGAAAAATGCCATGACGCCCGACACCCACAAGTGTGAGTTCCGTCACCCTGCTTGGCTTATGCTACAGCGCATCAGAACCGGTGAATGCCGTGGTCCAGGCCATATTGGTAGCGATCGGATAACAACTGCGCGCCTGCGGCCGCGATGTGGCGCGGATCGTGGGAAACAACCTTTGTTGAGTAGCGGTGTCGCCAGGGGCGCAGCCTGTCCACCGGCAGGTCACGGTTGTATTGCAAGCAAGGGAGTCGGGAACTTTAGGGGAGCCGGCTACGTGGGAATTGGTAGCGTAAACCTTAAGATCCATCACCCACCCAGCATGGAGGAATCCCGCAATGGCACTTGGCGGAAACCCGATCTTCAACGGAAAGAGCTTCCGTGGAGCCACCCAGGCACCGCCTGCCCCGCAGGCCTTCGGCGGCGCCGCCTACGGCCAGCAGGCTTACGGCCAGCAGCCGTACGCCCAGGCACCCTACGGCCAGCAGACCTGGAACGCCCAGCCCCAGGGCATGACGGACAACCAGCTCCAGGACATGTACAACCAGCCGTCGGCGGGCCCGGCGGATACCGGCCGGATGACCTTTGACGACGTGATCGTCAAGACGGCGGCCTGCCTCGGCGTCGTCATCCTCGGCGCGGCAGTCACCCTGACCGTCGGCTTGGGGCTCGCGTCGATGCTCATGATCGTCGGCGCCCTCGGTGGCTTCGTCCTGGCCCTGGTCAACACGTTCAAGAAGCAGCCTTCCCCTGCACTGATCCTGGCTTACGCCGGGCTTGAGGGACTCTTCCTTGGCGGCTTGACCCGCATCCTCGACACCCAGTACCCGGGCGTCGGCCTGCAGGCAGTGGTGGGCACACTCTCAGTGTTTGCCGTCACCCTGCTGCTGTTCAAGAGCGGCAAGGTCCGCGCCACCCCCAAGGCCATGCGCTTCTTCATGATCGCCCTTGGCGGTTACGCCCTGTTCTCAGTGGTCAACCTGGTCATGATGCTGACCGGCGTCACCCAGGAGCCCTTCGGCCTGCGCAGCGGCGTGATTGGTGTTGTCATCGGCGTGCTCGCCATCGGCCTCGCCGCCTTCTCGCTGATCATGGACTTCACCAGCATTGAAGCCGGCGTCCGCAGCGGCGCTCCGCAGCGCTTCTCCTGGACCGCTGCCTTCGGCCTGACGGTCACCCTGGTCTGGCTCTACGTGGAGATCATCCGCCTGCTGGCCATCCTCCGCGGCGACGACTAGCACCGACGGCGGCGGCCGCCGTCGTCCGAATCATTAAACAGAACAGGCCCACCTTCCGGTGGGCCTGTTCTGTTTATTGACGTGTGGTTGGCCGGCTGGCCGCGCAGGGATGCTAACCGACGCGCATGGCGCCGGCCGCGGGGGAGACAGTGAAGATGTCCGGTGCGGCATAGCCGGCCTCGGCGAAAGCGCGCACGACGGCGGCCCGCACCTTCTCCTCGGAAGCGACGGGGGTCAGGGCGATCGCCGCACCCCCGAAGCCGCCCCCGGTCATCCGCGCCCCGATGGCCCCGCTGGCGCGGGAGGTGTCCACGGCGAGGTCAAGCTCCGGACAGGAGATTTCAAAGTCGTCCCGCATGGATGCGTGGCTGGCATCCAGCAGGGTGCCGATAGCGGCGGGCCCTTCCGCGGCCAGGCGTTCGACCGTCTGCAGCACGCGGTCGTTCTCCGTGACCACGTGGCGCACGCGGCGGAACGTCACTTCGTCCAGCAGTCCGCTGGCTTCCTCAAGGTCACCCACCTGGACGTCGCGCAGCGCCTTGACCCCCATGACCTCGGCACCGAGTTCGCAGGAGGCACGGCGCGAGGCGTACCCGCCGTCGGCGTGCGAGTGCGAGACCTTGGTGTCGATGACCAGCAGGATCAGCCCCGCGGGTTCCGTTTCGAACGGCACCAGGGTGGCGTTCTGGTCACGGCAATCCAGGAAGACCGCGTGGCCCTTGGCGCCGCGAAGGGAGGCCGACTGGTCCATGATGCCGGTGGGAGCCCCCACGAAGTCGTTTTCTGCGCGCTGCGTGGCCAGGACCATGTCCTCCGCTGCCAGGCCCGCGCCGGTGAGCTCGTTAAGGGCGGTGACCACCGCGCACTCGATCGCGTGCGACGAGGACAGGCCTGCGCCGAGCGGAACGTCCGAGTCCAGCAGCAGGTCGATTCCGGGAACGTCAATGCCGCGCTCGCGGAGGGCCCACATCACGCCGAGGGGATACTTGGTCCAGCCCTTGGCGGACCCCGGCTCCAGGGCGTCGAGCGTGGTGGAAACCATGCCCTGGTCACCGTACGTTGACAGCAGCCTCACGGTGGAATCCTGGCGGATGCCCACCGCTACACGGGCAGTCCGGTCGATGGCGAAGGGCAGCACGAAGCCCTCGTTGTAGTCAGTGTGCTCACCGATCAGGTTGACCCTGCCCGGTGCCTGCCAGACGCCTGCCGGGGCGGCGCCGAACTCCCGGGTAAAGCGGGCAGCCAGGTCCTGTGTGCCTGCGGCAGCTGAATCGGCGGTATGGGGTGCGGCGCTCAAGCGGGAACTCCTTGGGACGGAGCGGCCTCGGCGGCCGCAGTGGCAGGTGCCGGAACCTTTGCGCGCAGCCGCTCGGCCACGCTTTCCGGTGTGGTGTCGTTGATGAAGGCACCCATGGCTGCCTCGGATCCGGCAAGGTATTTCAGCTTATCCGCAGCGCGCCGGGGTGAGGTCAGCTGAAGGTGGAGGTAGCCGGAGGCGCGGAGTTCGGGCTCCAGCGGAGCCTGGTGCCAGGCAGAGATGTACGGGGTGGGCGTGGGGTACAGGGCATCCACGCGCTTGAGCAAGTCCAGGTAGACGTGGGCAAGTTCGTCCTTCTCCTCCCCGCTCAAGGCCGCCAGGTCCGGAACGTGGCGGTGGGGGACCAGGTGGATTTCAAGAGGCCAGCGGGCGGCGAAGGGGACGTAGGCGCTGAAGTTCTCGCCTTCCATGACCATCCGGCTGCCGTCCTGCCGTTCTGCCTTGAGGAGGGAACCGGTCAGGGTTTCGCGGCCATCGTGCTTCTGGTAATACCGCAGGGCGGCCGAACCCAGTACGCCCGCCCGGGGAGTGACATAGGGGTAGGCGTAGATCTGGCCGTGCGGGTGGTGGAGGGTGACGCCGATATCTGCGCCGCGGTTCTCGAAAGGGAACACCTGCTTGATGCCCGCCAGTGAGCTGAGCGCTTCCGTGCGCTGGGCCCAGGCCTCAATCACCGTCCGGGAGCGGGTTTCGCTGAGGGTGCTGAAGGAGCCCGTGTGCTCGGGCGTGAAGGAGACCACTTCGCAGCGGCCGTAGGCCGGGCCCTTGGTTCCCCATGCAGCATTTTCCGGAACCGGACCAAGTGCGGGGCCGAGGGACGGGAAACGGTTCTCGAAGACCACCACGTCATAGTCCGCGGCGGGAATCTCGGACGGGTTATTGGGCGTCGTGGGGCAGATGGGGCACCGGTCCGCAGGCGGGAGGTGGGTTCGGGTCTGTCGGTGCGCCGCCACCGCCACCCATTCGTCCGTGAGGGCATCGAAGCGGACCTCGCCGGGCTCACCACGGGGCGTCAGGCCCCGTTGGTCGGTTGGACCCGTTGCCCGCGCCGCATTGGTGCCCGGGTCATCGAAATAGATCAGCTCCCGGCCGTCGGAGAGTCTGGTGCTGGTGATCGCTGTCATGGGAATATTTTGGCATGTTCAACCAAAAAAGAATAGTTAAGAACAAAAAACAACATTCCCTGTTCGGTGCGCCCGATGGCGCCGCGGTACGGTAAGCCCATGACCCAGTCTTCGTCCCAGGACGCACCCACCAGTCCCCAGCTGCGCGCCTTTGCCTCAGGTCGCCAATACGAACTTCGGCGCGGCGACGCCGTGGCCGTCATCACCGAGCTCGCCGCCGGACTTCGCTCCTACAGCCGGGGCGGCGTGCTCCTGACCGAAACCTACGGCGACGACGTCATCCCGCCCGGCGGGGCAGGCATCACCCTGGCGCCCTGGGCCAACAGGGTGGAGGACGGCGCCTGGGTCCTGGACGGCAAAAAGCAGCAGCTGGACATCACGGAGGTATCCCGGAACAACGCCAGCCACGGCCTGCTCAGGAATGTGGGTTACACCCTGGTGGACGAATCGCCCTACTCCGTGTCCCTGGAAGCCACGGTCTTTCCTCAGCACGGGTACCCGTTCCTGGTGCGGCACCGCGTACGGTACGAGCTGGCCGCAGACCTGGGCCTCACGGTCCGCCAGAGCCTGACCAATCATTCCGCCGCAGCTGCACCGTTCGTCCTCGGCGCGCACCCCTACCTGCGGCTGGGGGACACACCGGCCGAGGAATTGGTACTGACCGTCCAGGCCGACACCCAGCTCATCGCCGATGAACGGCTGATACCCCGCAGTTCCGCTCCCGTCGACGGCGACACCGACTTCCGCGCCGGCCGCACCATCGGCGGCCTCAGCGTCGACGTCGCACTTACCGGCCTCGGGTATGAGGATGGAAAGGCCCGCCACGTGCTGGCCGGCCCGGACGGCCGCAGCGTCAGCCTCTGGCAGGACGAATCCTGCCAGTACGTCCACGTCTTCGTCAGCACGGTCTACCCCGGCCGGAGCCGCGCGCTCGCCGTGGAGCCGATGACCGGTCCGGCCAACGCCTTCAACTCCGGTGACGGCCTGCGCTGGCTCGAGCCGGGGGAGTCGTTCGCCATGGAGTGGGGAATCGACTACCACGCCGCCACGGGCGGTTAGAGTTTCCTTATGACGCCCAACGCGGACGACGCTACCCAGTCCAGGCCATCTCCAGCCCCCGCCACGGCGGCGCCGCTCCGGGTCCTGACGGACCGTGAGCTGGACCGGGACATCCCGTACGGTGTGCGGATTGCCGCATCCTGGTCCTGGCGCCTGGGCCTCATCCTCCTGATGGCCGGCACGCTGATCTGGCTCCTGAGCCACATCACCTTCCTCATCATCCCGGTCATGGTGGCGGCGCTCCTCGCGGGGCTGCTGAGCCCGGTCACGGCCTGGTTGAAGCGGCGCGGACTGCCCGCCGGCCTTGCGGTGGCCGCCACTGTCCTTGGCTTTATCGCAGTGATCTCCGGTGCGCTGGCCCTTGTCGGCCGGCAGCTGGTGATCGGCTTCGGCGAGTTGTGGCAGCAGGCGCTCGAAGGAGTGCGTCAGGTCCAGACGTGGCTCTCCGACGGGCCGCTGCACCTGACGGCGGCCCAGATCGACCAGTACGTTAAGGAAGCCAGCGACGCACTGCAGAACAACAGCAGCAGCATCCTCAGTGGCGCCCTCTCGTTCGGCAGTACTGCCGGGCACTTCGCCGCCGGATTGCTCCTCGCCCTGTTCATCCTCATTTTCTTCCTGCTGGAAGGAGACCGGATCTGGGCGTTCCTGGTGCGGCTGCTTCCCCGGCGGGCGCGGGCCGCCGCCTTCGGCGCCGGACGCAAGGGCTGGGCCTCCATGGTCAGCTACGCGCGCATCCAGATGTTCGTTGCCGCTGTGGATGCGATCGGCATCGGCGTGGGTGCCGCGATCATCGGTGTCCCGCTGGCCCTTCCCCTGGGTGTGCTGGTGTTCCTGGGTTCATTCATCCCGGTGGTGGGTGCCCTGATAACCGGCGTGATTGCCGTCCTGCTGGCACTGGTTGCCAACGGCCCCGTGAATGCGCTGATCATGCTCGCCATCGTCCTTGCGGTCCAGCAGCTCGAAGGCCACATCCTGCAGCCGCTGGTCATGGGCAAGGCCGTTTCGCTCCACCCTGTAGCCGTCATCCTCAGCGTTGCCGCCGGTTCCTACCTTGCCGGCATCCCGGGCGCACTGTTCTCGGTACCCATCCTGGCCGTAGCAAACTCGGCCATTCGCTACATCGCCGCCAGAACATGGGAACATGAACAGGTGCCGGTGATTGCCGGGAGGCCCCTGACAGCTCCGGCTGGCGGGGACAACACCATTGAAGACGTTGAACCGCCCAAGGACTTTGGCGGCGAACGCGACACGTCCGACGGCACCACAGCTGAACACCGCGGTGCCCACTCCGCATCCCAGCGGGGCGCCGGAGACGAACCAAGAGGAGAGTAGTACGTGAACATCCTGCAAACCCTTCCCGTCACGCTGGACGATGTCCTTGAGGCGCAGAAGCTGCTTGACGGGATTATTGCGCGCACTCCGGTGGAAACGTCCCGTGCGCTGGGCGCGCAGGTGGGCGGCGAGGTCTACTTCAAGTGCGAGAACCTCCAGCGCGCAGGATCCTTCAAGGTCCGCGGCGCCTATGTCCGCATGGCCCGCCTGTCACCAGAAGAAAAGAAACGCGGCGTCGTGGCAGCGTCCGCAGGCAACCACGCACAGGGCGTTGCCGTGGCGGCGAAAAGCCTGGGAATCAAGGCCCGCATCTACATGCCCCTCGGTGTTGCGCTGCCGAAGCTCGCAGCCACCCGCAGCCACGGTGCCGAAGTGATCCTGCACGGCCACAACGTGGACGAAGCATTGGCCGAAGCCCAGCGGTACAGCAACGAAACGGGGACAGTCTTCGTCCACCCCTTCGACAACGTTGATGTGGTGGCAGGACAGGGCACTGTCGGCCTGGAGATCCTCGAGCAGATCCCCACAGTTGACACCGTCCTGATGGGCGTTGGCGGTGGCGGTCTCCTGGCCGGGGTCGCCGTCGCCATCAAAGCCCGGGCCAAGGAACTCGGCCGGGACATCCGCATCATCGGGGTACAGGCGGAAAACGCTGCGGCATACCCTCCCTCCCTGGCCGCTGACGCCCTGGTGCCGCTGAAGAAGGTGTCCACCATGGCTGACGGCATCGCCGTGGGCCGGCCAGGGCAACTGCCGTTCAGCATCATCCGCGAACTCGTGGACGACGTTGTCACGGTCAGCGAGGATTCGCTTGCCCGTGCGCTGATCTTCCTGCTGGAACGCGCCAAAATGGTGGTGGAGCCCGCCGGTGCCGTCGGCGTAGCAGCCCTCATGGACGGCAAGATCGAAAACCCGGGGACCACCGCCGTCGTACTGTCCGGCGGCAATATCGACCCCATGCTGATGCTCAAGGTCATCCAGCGCGGCCTTTCCGCAGCCGGGCGATACATGACCGTCCGCATGATGCTGGATGACCGTCCCGGCTCGCTGGCAACCATCGCCAGGATCATCGCCGAAAACGATGCCAACGTCACCGGCCTGGACCACACCCGCGTGGGTGGCTCCATCAGCATGGGCGACGTCTCCATCACCGTGAACCTGGAAACCAAGGGCCACCAGCATGGCGAGCAAGTCCTCAGCGCGCTGCGTGCCGAAGGATTCCAGCCCATCGTGGTGCACTAGGAGCACGCGTGGCTGGCCTCATGCGGAACGGGGACTTCAGGGAGCGGCAGACGACGGCGGCGCGCGCCAAGGGCGGGCTGCTCGTCCTGGGCGGGTTTGTGGTACTCCTCTTCGTCATTGAGCTGTTCAACACGCTGACGCTGGGGTCGCTGACGCGCACGTTCGGACTGCGGCCCCGGAGCGCTGACGGGCTCCTGGACATCTTCACGTTTCCGCTGCTGCATGCCAACCTGAACCACCTGCTGTCCAACAGCCTGCCGCTGATCATCTTCGGCTTCCTGGTCTTCCTCTCCGGGCTCCGGGTTTTCCTGACAGCCCTCGCGCTCAGCTGGCTGGGATCGGGAATCACCGTCTGGCTGATTGGCGACGGCGGGATCACCGTAGGGTCCTCAGGCCTCGTCTTCGGACTCTTTGCCTTCCTCCTGGTCCGCGGCTTCTTCAACCGCAGCTGGAAACAGATCCTCCTGGCCGTGGTCCTGTTCATGGGCTACGGCAGCATCCTGTTCGGCATGCTGCCCATCGTGTCAGGCTTCGTGTCCTGGCAGGCCCATCTGGGCGGAGCCGCCGGGGGAGTGGTGGCCGCACTGATCCTCCGCCCCCGTTCGGGCGCCGACCGGCAGCGGGACCGCGCAATTCCCCTGTAACTGCCGCCCAACAAGTTGAAAACAACAAAGCGCCTGCCGCCCGTGGGGCGGCAGGCGCTTCGGCAGCTACGGAAAACTAGGCCGCGTAAGGCTTCGCGGACAGGATTTCCACCGTGATGTCCTTGCCGTTGGGCGCAACATAGCTCAGCGTCTCGCCTTCCTTGTGGCCCAGGATGGCAGAACCCAGGGGGGACTTCTCGCTGAAGACGTCCAGGTCAGAATCGCCGGCAATTTCACGGGATCCGAGCAGGAAGGTCTCTTCGTCCCCGGCAATCCGGGCCACCACGATCATGCCGGGCTCCACAATGCCGTCATCGGCGGGAGATTCACCCACGTGGGCGTCCCGGAGCAGCACGGTCAGCTGGCGGATGCGGGCCTCGATCTTGCCCTGCTCTTCCTTGGCAGCGTGGTATCCGCCGTTTTCCTTGAGGTCGCCCTCCTGCCGGGCAGCTTCGATCTTCTGGACGATATCCGCCCGGCCGGGGCCGGAAAGGTGGTCCAGCTCTGCCTTCAGGCGGTCAAAAGCTTCCTGGGTAAGCCAGGCTGCAGCTGCGCTGTTGGTGGTAGACACGGACTTCTCCTCTAAATGGTCCTACATGCAAAAGACCCCGCCACGGTGGCCACTTGTGGAACAGCAACCAGCTCAGCGGGGTGAAGGTATTGGTCCATTGTAGTCAAACCCCTGGATTTATCCCAACGAGCAAGCGGTCCACATCACACCTTCTGGCCGGATCCGTCCGTTGCCCAGCAGCTGTCCACAACGCCGGACACGGACAGCGACTCCGTGCGGACCATGACCCGCTGGGAAACCGTCCTGCCGCCGTCGGCCGTTCCCTCTGATCCCTCGGGGGCATCGGCGGGAATGTCCACCACCTTCCAGCCAACCACCGCGTACTTGGAATCGAGGGCCTTCACGGCGCACTTGACGGGAGTGCCGGGCTCACGGGTCACCTGGAAGTCCACCTCGGCCACAGTGGCATCCGGCGTGCTGTACCCCACGTCCTTGAAGGTCACCGAGGACAACGAATTAGAGGTGGAGACCCATGCCAGGAAACCGATACCGACGGCGAGGGCCCCGCCCGCGATGGCGCGCTTGACGGCGGGCGTCAGGCCGCGCTTTTGGCCACCATATCGATTGGCTAGGCTAGTGTCTGCGGGCGCGGATGGGGCCGACTGGTCCGGGGAAGTCACCAGACCAGTTTAGTGCCCATCCCGTGGTGGCCAATTGCACCGTCCACGGGGGTGTTGTCCGCCCGCATACCGCCATAACCCCGCACCGCCACAAACCAAGAAGAATCAGGAGCCGTCCTTCCATGACAGCGTCCAGCACCTCCCCGGCACCGCTTCGGCTGCTCGCAGTGCATGCCCATCCGGATGACGAATCCAGCAAGGGTGCTGCCACGATGGCCATGTACGCTGCCGCCGGCGTAGAGGTTATGGTGGCCACCTGCACCGACGGATCGCGCGGCGACATCCAGAACCCCGCCGTGGAAGGCGAGCCGCACCCCAAGCGGGACATGGCAGGTGCCCGGCGCCTGGAGATGGACAGGGCAGCAAAGATCCTTGGCATCCGGCAGCGCTGGCTTGGTTTCGTGGACTCGGGGCTGCCCGAAGGCGATCCCCTTCCGCCCCTTCCGGCTGGTTCCTTCGCCACGCTGCCGCTGCACCATGCCGCGGCGCCCCTGGTGCGGCTGGTCCGCTCCTTCAAACCGCACGTCATCCTCTCCTATGACGAGAACGGTGGCTACCCCCACCCGGACCACATCATGGCGCACAAAGTGGCAGTGGAAGCGTTCGATACCGCAGGGGACGCCGATAAGTACCCCGAGGCGGGGGAGCCCTGGGAACCCGGCAAGCTGTACTACGACCGTGCCTTCAGCCCGGAACGCTTCCGCGCGCTGCATTTTGCGCTCGAGGAAGCCGGGCTGCAGTCGCCCTATGCGGAACGCCTCGCAGCCTGGCTGGAGTCCGACGCGGAGGGGCACACGCCGCCGCCCGCAACACATGCCACCACCACCCAGGTTGATTGTGGAGACTTTTTCGAGGTGCGCGACGACGCCCTTCGGGCCCACCGCACGCAGGTGGACCCCCTGGGGTTCTTCTTCGCCGTGTCAGCGGACATGCAGCGGCGGGCCTGGCCGTGGGAGGACTACTCCCTGATCAAGTCCCGGGTCTCCTCCGAGCTGCCCGAGACGGACCTGTTTGCCGGGCTAAGATAGAAGCGGCAGCGATTTCTATGCCGCGTAGAAGTTAGCCTCCGGCGCTTCGGGCGCGACATATGTCCGGCTGCAACCCGATCCCTTGAAGGTATTACACGTGCAAAACTTGCTCCTCAGCCTGGCCACCACCCCCACGCCGATGCCCACTCCAACCCTGCGCGACGGGATCACGGAGGACCAGGTAACACCCGGCTTGCTGGGCTTCATCATGACTGCCTTTTTTGTCGTGGCCACGGCGCTGCTCATCGTGGACATGGTCCGCCGGATCCGGCGCGTCCGGTACCGGGCCCAGGTGGAGGAGGAACGCATCGCGGCTGCCGCCGAAGCGGACATTGTGGCGGAGGAAGCCCGCGAGGATGCCACGGCTCCGCAGGAAGCCCGGGACACCAACGGAAACGGCTTCAGCCAGGGCAACTCCCTGCCGCGGGAGTAGGCGCTTCCCCTGGACCCTGGCTGGCGTTGCGGTCAGCCCAGGACGGCTATGGCGATGGCCGTGAAATGGGCGGCGAACGCAAAGACCGTGAAGGCGTGGAACAGCTCGTGGAAGCCGAAGTGGTTGTAGCTGAAGTTTGGCTTCTTCAGCGCGTAGAACACGGCCCCGGCGATATAGAGCGCGCCGCCCACGCAGATGAGGACGGCCGCTGGAACGCTCGCCTGGAAAAACTGCGGCAAATAGAACAGCGCGCCGCATCCCAGCGCAATGTAGATGGGCACGTACAGCCACCGCGGCGCATCAGTCCACAGCAGCCGGAACAACACCCCCAGTATGGCGCCGGACCAGATGATCCAGAGCAGGAGGACGGCCTGCTGCCGTTCCAGCAGGGTCCAGGCCAGCGGCGTGTAGCTGCCGGCGATGACCAGCATGATGTTGGTGTGGTCCAGCCGCTTCAATACCCGCTTGACCGCCGGTGACCAGTTGCCGCGGTGGTACACGGCGCTGACGCCAAAGAGCAGCACACCGGTGGCGGCGTAGATGGCCGAGGTGATTTTGCGGTCGGCGGTGGGTGCCAGGACCACCAGGACGATTCCAGCGGCCAAGGCAAACGGGGCCGCCACGGTGTGGATCCAGCCGCGCCACTTCGGCTTAATCATCAGCAGCTCAGCCAGCCTGACGGCGGCATCGTCAACCGGAGATTTTCCTGGCGGAGCGGGCTTTTCATCCTCCGGTTGCGGCGTGCGCGGAGCCTCGGAAGAGTCGCTGTTCATAAGTCCAGAATAACCTACGTTCCGGTAAGTTACTCATCGGTAACTGGGTGTTTGCGACCCGGCGCCGGGGCCCCTTCGACCGGCAGGCGCCGCCCGGGCGGTAGCCTAGGATGTGCAAGTACGAACAGCGAGGAAGTCAGGTGAGTGGACGCGTGGAGTTGCCCGGGTTCCTCTACGGCTATTACGAGCGGCGGCTGCTCAAGGACCTTTCCCGGGACCGCATCCCGCGGCATATCGGTGTGATGGTGGACGGGAACCGCCGTTGGGCCAAGCAGTTCAACGCACCCACAAGCCAGGGCCATCAGGCGGGCGCGGATAAGATCCATGAGTTCCTGGGCTGGTGCCAGGAGCTCGGCGTCAAAGTGGTGACGCTGTACATGCTGTCCACGGACAACATGAACAGGTCCAGTGAGGAACTGGATCTCCTCATGGGCATTATTGCCAACACCCTGGACCGGCTGGACGAGGACGAGAACATTTCCGTCCATGCCATGGGGGCGCCGGAACTGCTTCCCGGTTACCTTGCCGAGCGCCTGAACAAATTGACGGCACGGACGCCCGTCCACGAAAAGATCCATGTCAACGTGGCTGTGGGATACGGCGGGCGGCGCGAGATCGTGGATGCAGTCCGTGAACTTCTGCACGACGCCGTGGCCAAGGGGGCCGACATCAACCAGCTTGCCGACGAACTCAGCGTGGATGACATCTCCCGGTACCTTTACACCCGCGGCCAGCCCGACCCGGACCTGGTCATCCGCACCTCCGGCGAGCAGCGGCTCTCCGGCTTCCTCATGTGGCAGAGCGCCTACAGCGAGTTCTATTTCTGCGAGGCCCTCTGGCCGGCGTTCCGCAAGGTCGACTTCCTGCGGGCACTGCGTGACTACGCGGGGCGGCAACGGCGCTACGGCTCCTGACACTCCCGGTTCACCCGGAGTTCACAACACCGCAACAGGAATCGCCGCGTAATGGTTGCGGAAATGCCGGGGGCTGGATTTACGTTATATCCATCAGCAGGCAAACCGCCGGCTGATCGGGGAGGCCAGTACATGGAGCGAAACATCGCACCGGTTGTATGGGAGGCCGGACCCGGCCTCATGGCCGAGCCGCCTCACCAATAACAAGGCCGGGCTGGGGCCCGGGGCTGGAGTCGATGTGGCTACTTCTGAAAAACTGCATGAGGTCCTTTCAGACCAGGCAGGAACAGCTACCTCTCGCACTGTGCGAGCCACTGAAAAAACCGGCGCGGCAACTGATGCTGCGGCCGGTTTTGCCGTCTCCGGAAGGGATTCCCTGATCCACACCTTCGTGATCGACACTTCCGTCCTTCTCTCGGACCCCCGGGCGCTGCTGCGGTTCGCAGAACACGAAGTCATCGTCCCCATCGTGGTAATCACCGAGCTGGAAGCAAAGCGCCACGACCCCGAGTTGGGCTACTTTGCACGCGCGGCGCTGAGGCTCCTCGACGACCTGAGGGTCAAGCACGGCGGCCTGAACCAGCCCATCCCCATCGGGGACGACGGCGGCACCCTCACGGTGGAGCTTAACCACATCTCTGCGGAGGTGCTTCCGCTCGGGTTCCGCAGCGGTGATAACGACAGCCGCATCCTCGCCGTCGCCAAGAACCTCGCCAACGAAGGCAAGGACGTCACAGTGGTGTCCAAGGACCTGCCGATGCGCGTCAAGGCCTCGGCGATGGGGCTGACGGCGGACGAGTACCGCAACGAACTGGTCAAGGACTCCGGCTGGACCGGGGTGGCCGAGGTCGAGGCCAATGAGGAGGAGATCTCCACCCTCTACGGCCACGAACCCGTGTTCATCCCCGCGGCCGCGGAACTGCCGGTCAACACCGGGCTGGTCCTCCTGTCCAACCGGGGTTCCGCCCTGGGCAGGGTGGGTGCGGACAAGCAGGTGCGCCTGGTCAAGGGCGACCGGGACGTGTTCGGTCTCCATGGCAGGTCCGCCGAGCAGCGGCTGGCCATCGACATGCTGATGGACCCTTCGGTCGGCATCGTCTCGATCGGCGGCCGGGCCGGTACCGGCAAGTCGGCCCTGGCCCTGTGTGCGGGCCTCGAGGCGGTCCTGGAACGCCGCGAGCACCGCAAGGTCATCGTGTTCCGCCCCCTCTACGCCGTGGGTGGCCAGGAACTCGGCTACCTGCCCGGCTCCGAGTCCGAAAAGATGAACCCCTGGGCCCAGGCCGTCTTCGACACACTGGGCGCCCTGGTCAGCCAGGAAGTGGTGGAGGAAGTCATGGACCGCGGAATGCTCGAGGTCATGCCCCTCACCCACATCCGCGGCCGTTCACTGCACGACGCATTCGTCATCGTGGACGAGGCCCAGTCCCTCGAAAAGAACGTCCTGCTGACAGTCATGAGCCGCATCGGCCAGAACTCGAAGATCGTGCTCACCCACGATGTCGCCCAGCGCGATAACCTTCGCGTCGGACGCCACGACGGGGTCGCCGCCGTCGTGGAGACCCTGAAGGGCCACCCGCTCTTCGGGCACATCACGCTCACCCGCTCGGAAAGGTCCCCGATCGCAGCCCTGGTCACAGAGCTGCTGGAGGGCTGAGTCGCCTGACGGAAGGGCTGTGTCCGGGTTCGCCAGGCCACGGCCCTTCTGCATGGCCGCGGACGAACCGCGCCACCCGGCCTGGAGTCAGGTCACCTTCAGGAACTTGGCCGCTGCTTCGTGGCCTTCTACTTGGAGGGTCCAATCGGGGCGCTTGAAGGTTTCGCGTGTGACCCGGACTTTTTGGACCGTCTCGACTTGGGTGCCCCACGCCTTCCGGGTGGTTCCGTTGGGTTCGTAGCCGAGGGTGCGGGAGACGCCGAGGGAGGCCGCGTTCCAGTCCGCGGCTTCGGATTCGGCAACGTCGGCGCCAAGCCAGTCGAAGGCCCAGAGCACGACGGCGGCACGCATCTCTGCGCCCAGGCCCCGGCCCTGCACGGACTGCTTGAGCCACGATCCGGTGGAGACGGTTTTCAACAGTGCGAAGTCCTTGGCGCCCACGTCCTGGCAGCCGATGAACTGCTCCTCGTGCCAGATGCCCAGGAGCAGTGTCCAGGACTCCGGCGTGCATTCGGCCCGGAGGCGCCACTGCCACTGGGCCATCCGCGGCCCCATTTCCACCAGGGGAGCCTCTGCCCAGGCCGTGCTGAACGGGTTCCGGCCGGGTTCGTGGATGCCGCTGCGGGCGGCGTCGACGGCTGCCGGGATGTCCTGTTCGGTGACGGGCCGGAGCTCCAGCCGCGGAGTGGTCAGTTTCAGGTCGTACAGCGGCCAGATGGAGCTCATGCTAATCATCCGCGAAGCCTAGCCGATGACGTGCACCTCTGCCTGTCACGTCAGGCGGGCACATCCCAGCTGATGTGGCGGCGGACGTCTGTGAGGTTCATGGACTCGGCGAGGAAGAGGTCGTCCAGCATGTATTCGTCGACGCCGAGGATCCGCAGCCAGTGCCCGTAGCCCGCGGTGTCGTCCTCCAGCGAACGGCTGGCCACGCAGACTCCCGTGCCAAGGTCCACCCGCACCAGGGAGCGGCCGGCAAGGCACAGCGGAGCCGCTGGATCCCAGGGCTGGTAAGCGGGAGTGGGGGCCACCACGGCCTCCAGGGCCGGCCTGCCGTCGTGGTCCACGGTGCGCACGTCCTCCACCTGTACCGGGTTGCTGCCCGGAAATTCCAGCGGCGCGGGGGAATTGCCGGCAAGCTCCACCGGGTCCAGTGCAGCGGAGAACCGTCCGTTGCCGAACCCGGGCTCACCGTACGCTGCCTCCGGACGACGCTTCACCAGTCCGGCCGCGCCGTACACCGGAGAGACCAGATGGGGCGGGAGGAGCCAGGACTTGCGGGTGGAACTGACGTAGAGGCCATCCCGGGAATCGTTGATTCCTGTGGTGCTGTGGAGGACCAGTCCTTCGGGGCTCTCCAGCCGGAGAGCGCCGGGCCGGCGCAGCCACGCCCGGACCAGGGAAGCTCCCGGAGCCGGTGCCGCGTCGAAAGGCTCATCCCAGTACTCAAAGCGAAGTGACTGCCACTTCCACGGCGAAGACCGGCACAGGCTGCGGAACATGGCGGTGGGATCTGAGGGGGATGCGCCGCCGGCGGGGTCCGGGCGCCGCCGGGAATCCCAGGCTGACATATCCACAGTTTACGCGGACACGGTGGGGCGGGCAGGGGAATTCCAGTAGCATCCGAGGGGTGATCGGAAGACTCGGCGACCTGTGGCTGGACACCCCTCTTGCGTTCTGGCTGGTGCTGGCGGCATGCCTCTACTTCGCGGTGATGGCGGTCCGCCTCACGGTGATCGATGTCCGGCACCACCTGCTGCCCAACCGGATCGTTTTCCCCTCCTATGGGGTGGCCGGGGTGCTCCTGCTGGCTGCGGTGGCTACGGTCCTGGTGGCAGGGGCGGACGCTGCGGCCGTACCCGACGGCGGTGCCCGGCTTTTCGGCCTGCCCGGAGGCCGTGTGCTCGCCGGGGGAGCGGTGCTGTGGCTGTTCTACTTTGTCCTCCGCCTGGTGTATCCGCCCGGCATGGGATTCGGTGACGTGAAGCTCGCCGGTGTGCTGGGCATGTACCTGGGCTACCTCGGCTGGGGGCACGTGTTCGCCGGAACATTCGCGGCGTTCCTCCTGGGCGGCCTGTGGAGCCTTGGACTGCTCGCCAGCCGCCGCGGCAGCCTCAAATCCGCCATTCCCTTCGGCCCGTTCATGCTGGCCGGGACCGCCGCCGCGATGCTCCTGCTGCCTGCCGCCTGACGCCACCGAAAGGTCTGGCCACGCCGTGCGGCGGCTAGGCTGAAGCCATGGCAGCGCCCGAATTCATCCTTAAACTCCGTGAAAAAATCGGCCACGATCCTCTGTGGATTCCCGCAGTACGGGGTGTGGTGGTCAATGACGACGGGCACATCCTGCTGGGGCAGCGATCAGACAACGGCAGGTGGGCCCTGATTTCGGGCTTGCTGGATCCGGGGGAGCACCCGGGCCCCGGCCTGGTGCGGGAAATCTTCGAGGAGACCGCGGTGGTGGCAGAGACCGAGCGCATGGTTTCCGTGGGTGTCTCCGGCCCCGTCACTTTCCCCAACGGGGATGTGTGCGACTTCCTGGACATCGTGTTCCGGTGCCGCCACGTGTCCGGCGAGCCCCGGGTCAACGATGACGAATCCCTTGCCGTGGGCTGGTTCCCCCTGGACGGCCTGCCGGACATCCGGCCGCGGGACAGGGAGAGCATCGAACGGGCGCTGGCGCCCCATGACGCCGTCCATTACGAGCCCTGAAAATCGCGCCTCGCCCCGGGAGTCCGCTGATACGAACAAGGACGCCGCAACCCCCAAAGATTGCGGCGTCCCTGTCGGCTCATACCCGCACCGGACCCGGACCGGGTGCGGCGGCGGTGCGTACGGCGGCGGTCAGCGGCCCTGCGGGACCAGCTCGCCGTCGTCGTCCCGTGCCATGGCCGTGTCGCCGTCGTCCACGGCCTCCCCGGCGGGAGCATGCTGCCCTCCGGAAACGCCGGGCAGGCCGGCGGCCAGCCGCTCAGCTTCCTCGCCGCCGACGGCTTCGCCTCGGGCCACCATCCCGGCCGTATCGGAGAGCGGGATCTGCTTGAGGGTGATGGCCAACAGCAGGGCAATGGCGATGAACGGCACCAGGTACCAGAACACCGGGGCCAGCGAATCGGCGTAGGCGTTGACGATGGCGTCCCGCAGCTGCTCCGGAAGCTGGTTCATGGCCTGCGGGTCCAGGGTGCTGGTGGACTGCGACGCCTGCTCGGCCGATGCGCCCGCACCGGTAAAGGCGCTGGTCAGCGACTCGGACAGGCGGGTGGTGAACAGGGATCCGAAAATCGCCACGCCCATGGCGGCGCCCACCTCGCGGAAGTAGTTGTTGGTGCTGGTGGCGGTGCCGATCTGCTCCGCCGGCACGGAATTCTGGACCACCAGGACCACTACCTGCATGATCAGGCCCAGCCCGGCGCCGAACACGAACAGCTGCACGCAGATCACCCAGATGGGTGTGCTCGCGGCCAGGGTGGTCATCCAGAGCATGGCGGCCATCGTGAGCGCAGCGCCCAGGATGGGGAACATCTTGTACTTGCCCGTCTTGGAAATCCGGATGCCCGAGTAGATGGAGGTACCCATCAGGCCGGCCATCATGGGGAGCATGAGCAGGCCGGACTCCGCGGCGGAGGTGCCGGAGGACATCTGCAGGAACGTGGGAACGAACGCGATGGCCGAGAACATGCCCAGGCCCAGGGTGAAGCCGATGGCGGTGGCGTTGATGAAGATCCGGTTGCGGAACAGGCTGAGCGGAATGATGGGGTCTTCCGCGCGGCGCTCCACGAAGACAAACGCGGCGGCGGACACCAGCAGGCCGGCGCCGAAAGCCCAGGTAAGGGGTGAATCCCAGCCCTCGTCCTTCTTGCCGCCGAAGTCGGTGAAGAAGATCAGGCAGGTGGTGGCGACGGAGAGCAGTACAACGCCCAGGACGTCGATCCGCTTCTCAGCTTTCTTGTTCGGCAGCGTCAGGGCGAACCAGGCGATGGCGAAGGCGGCCAGGCCAACGGGGATGTTGATGTAGAAGGCCCATTCCCAGGTGAGGTGGTCCACGAAGAAGCCGCCCAACAGCGGACCGGCCACGGCGGACAGGCCGAAGATGGCGCCCAGCGGGCCCATGTACTTGCCGCGGTCCTTGGCCGGAACGATGTCGGCGATGATGGCCTGGGAAAGGATCATGAGTCCGCCGCCGCCCAGCCCCTGGATGGCGCGGAAGATGACGAAGCCCCAGAAGTCCGTGGCCAGGGCGCACCCCAGCGAGGCGAGGGTAAACAGGGCAATGGCCACCAGGAACAGGTTGCGCCGCCCCAGGATGTCACCGAATTTCCCGTAGATGGGCATCACGATGGTGGTGGCCAGCAGGTAGGCAGTGGTGATCCAGGCCTGGTGTTCCACGCCGCCGAGCTTGCCCACGATGGTGGGCATGGCGGTGGAGACGATGGTCTGGTCAAGGCTGGACAGCAGCATTCCGGCGATCAGGGCCGAGAAGATGATCCAGATGCGTTTTTGGGTCAGCAGCAGGGGCCCTGCCGGCGGTGTGGCGGTTGCGGTACTCATGCGTGTCCTTCTGCTGCGGCGGTGGCCGTGCTGTCGAATGGTTGGGAGAAGAGGAGGCTTGCTGCCGAGATGTTTTCCAGCAGCAGCTCCGGGTAGCTGCGGGTGTTGCCGTCGGAGAAGTAGGCCATGCTGCTTTTGCGGGCGATGGTGCTGAGCAGCACCACGGCCATCTGCACCACAGGGTGGTCCGGAGCCACTCCTTCACGCCGTGCGACGTCCCGGGCGAACTGCGCCTCGCGCTGTTCTGTCACCCCGATGATCCGCACGATGAGTTGGGGCTCCTTCTTGACCACGGCGATCAGTTGACGGGTTTCCTCTTCGGAGGCCGACATGCCTTCGGCCAGCCGCAGGGACAGTCTCACCAGGTCCTGGAACAGCGTGGGGGAGATGCTGCCCGCGGGAGAGCCCTCGGCGCCGGCCACGAATTCCTCGATGACGTCCGCCGGAACGTCGTCCTCGGCGTGGCCGATGATGGCGTCTTCCTTAGTGGGGAAGTAGTTGAAGAATGTCCGGCGTGAGATGCCGGCCGCCTCGCAGACTTCCTCCACCGTGTAGCCGTTGAGGCCCCGCGCAGAGGTCAGGGCCCTGGCGGCGGCGGTGATGGCGGTCCGGGTGGCGGTCCGTTTGCGTTCCCGCAGGCCCGGATCGGAATTTGCACTATCAGTCACAGAGTAAAGTTTTGCACTAAGTGAGCAATGGTGCAACTTTGACTGTGGTTGCACGGCAGGGCTTAAAGTACGACGGCGGCCGCCCGCCTTCGCTGGGAAGGTGGGCGGCCGCCGTCGGGCGTTTAGTGCTTTAGGCCTTGTGGGCCGGGGCCGTCATGGTGGTGACGTCCAGTGCCTTGTCGAGGTCAGCCTCGGAGACTTTGCCTTCGCCTTCGCCGACGAAGCCGAGCTTCTCGGTGGCCTGGCGGATGGTCAGGCCCTCCTTGACGGCGATCTTCGCGATCTTGGCAGCGTTCTCGTAGCCGATGTACTTGTTCAGCGGCGTGACGATCGAGGGGGAGGCTTCGGCCAGGAAGCGGGCGCGTTCCACGTTGGCCGTGATGCCGTCGATCATCTTGTCCGCCATCACGCGGCTGGTGTTGGCCAGCAGGCGGATGGACTCAAGCAGGTTCGCGGCCATCACCGGGATGCCGACGTTGAGCTCGAACGCTCCGTTGGTGCCGGACCAGGCGATGGCGGTGTCGTTCCCGATGACCTGGGCGGCCACCATGATGGACGCCTCGCAGATGACCGGGTTGACCTTGCCGGGCATGATGGAGGAACCGGGCTGCAGGTCCGGAATCGCGATTTCGCCGAGGCCGGTGTTGGGGCCGGAACCCATCCAGCGGAGGTCGTTGTTGATCTTCATGAAGGAGATCGCGATGTTGCGCAGCTGGCTGGACGCTTCGATCAGGCCGTCGCGGTTGGCCTGTGCCTCGAAGTGGTCGCGGGCCTCGGTCAGCGGCAGGCCGGTGTCCGTGGCGAGCAGTTCGATAACCCGCTCCGGGAACCCGGCGGGGGTGTTGATGCCGGTGCCCACGGCGGTGCCGCCCAGCGGAACCTCGGCGACGCGGGGGAGCGCGGCGTTGATGCGTTCGATGCCGTAGCGGACCTGAGCGGCGTAGCCGCCGAACTCCTGGCCCAGGGTCACCGGGGTGGCGTCCATCAGGTGCGTGCGGCCGGACTTGACGACGTCCTTGAACTCAACGGCCTTGCGCTCCAGCGACTCGGCCAGGTAGCCGAGGGCTGGGATCAGGTCGTTGATCAGTGCCGACGTAGCGGCTACGTGCACGGACGTGGGGAACACGTCGTTGGAGGACTGCGATGCGTTGACGTGGTCGTTGGGGTGGACCACCTTGTCACTGCCGGCAGCCTTCAGTGCGCGCGTGGCCAGCTCTGCCAGAACCTCGTTGGTGTTCATGTTCGAGGAGGTGCCGGAACCGGTCTGGAAGACGTCGATGGGGAAGTCGCCGTCGTACTTGCCGGCTGCCACCTCATCGGCAGCGTCGGCAATCGCCTTGGCCAGCTCGCCGTCGAGCACGCCCAGTTCTGCGTTGGCCTGGGCAGCTGCCTTCTTGACCTGTGCCAGCGCCTCGATGTGGGTGCGCTCCAGGGTCTTGCCGGAGATGGGGAAATTCTCTACTGCCCGCTGCGTCTGCGCGCGGTACAGTGCGTTCACGGGGACGCGGACTTCGCCCATCGTGTCATGTTCAATGCGGAACTCTTCAGTGGAAGTCATGGGGCTAGCTTATGGCTCCCGGCCGCCCCATCGAAAACCGTGAAGCGGGCCCCGGAGCGGCCTGTCCGGCCGTCCAGGGACCCGCTCCACGGGTCCGGTACTGGTTGCTAGAGCTCGCCGATTCCGGAAACAAGGTCGGCGCGGCCCTCGGCCAGCCGGTACGAAAGCCCGATGACCGCAGTGCGGCCTTCCTCAATTGCGTCGGAAATCACACGCGAGCTGTCCGCAAGGCGCTGGGACGTCTGCTTGACGTGCTCCACCACCATGTCGTTGACCTCCGGCTGGCCGTTGCGCAGCGAGGTCAGGACAGACGGCGTGATGCGCTCCACGAGGTCGCGGATGAAGCCGGTGGGCATCTCGCCGGTCTCGACGGCCGACTTGGTGGCCGTGACGGCTCCGCAGCTGTCGTGGCCAAGGATCACGATCAGCGGCACCCCGAGCACACCGACGCTGTACTCGAGCGAGCCCAGGACGGCGTCGTCGATGACCTGGCCGGCGGTCCGCACCACGAAGACGTCGCCGAGGCCGACGTCGAAGATGATTTCCGCGGCGAGGCGGGAGTCGGAGCAGCCGAAGATCACCGCGAACGGATGCTGGGTCTCCACCAGGGACGAACGGTGGTCGGCGTTTTGGTTCGGATGCGAGGACTCGCCGTTGACGAATCGTTCGTTGCCTTCGCGCAGGCGGCGCCAGGCCAGTGCAGGAGTCAGATTAGTAGCCACGCTTACTACATTAAGGTGCGGCGGGTGCCGACGGTGAAACTGTGACGGCCGGGTTGCTGTCCATGGATTTCACGACGGCGTCGGCCAAGGTGCCGAATTCGTCCAGCTGCGCCGCGCCGGAGAGGACCACGGTGGTGCCGCGGTAATCCAGCACCATCGACTTCTCTCCCTTGCCGGTGTCCCGGAGCTCCCATTCCTGGCCGCCCGCGCTGCGGGTCCCGGTCACGGGGGCGTTCTTGGTCTGCTGCAGGAGCCAGGTGGGGTTGGCCTTGCTGGTCTGCACCAGGGCGATGAAGGACTCCTTGGGGGTCAGGAAGCCCACCTCCCATGTGGGGACGCCGTTGCCAGTCCCCGCTTCCCACCGCGCATAGTTGGCACGGAAGGCGTTCCCGGTATCAGGCGCCGCGGGTGTGAATCCTGCCACATCCGCAGCCCGCTGGGAGATGCCCGCGACGTCGATGTCCGGGCGGTATCCGTCGCTCTTGGGCAGCGGGTTCATGAGGATGACGGGAAGGAACGCGGCGATACTCACCACCAGGGCGATGACCATGCCGATGACCGAAGCGTTCGCCCGCTTGGCCGCTGCTGCCGGAATGACAGGCCTTACGGGGGCGCCTGCGTCCCCGGCGCCGGCCCCGCCGCTGCCTCCGGTTCCTGCCGGGTCAGGGGTGGGGCTGGTCTTCTCCTGCATCTCATTCACCCCTCCATAGTCGCCCATGCCGGCATGGGACTTCCATTCGGCGGCTCCCGGAGGCAGTCCCGCACACCGCGTGCACATTGCGGGTGTGCGTCATCCGCCGTCCGGCACCGCGTCCCGCGACTATGATCGAAAGCAGAGGAATCACCGTCCAGCTGCTCCGGCGGGACGGGTTCAATGATCGCCACTCGAAGAAGAGGTTAACGTGTCACCAGCGTCCATGACCCAGAAGTACTCCACGATCTCACCGTCCCTTGCTGTGGGCAACGATGAGCCGGACCGCAACCTTGCCCTCGAGCTCGTCCGCGTCACCGAGGCAGCAGCCATCGCCGGCGGACACTGGGTGGGCTTCGGCGACAAGAACACCGCCGACGGTGCAGCCGTCGACGCCATGCGCTCCTTCCTGCAGACCGTCCACTTCAACGGCGTTGTGGTCATCGGCGAAGGCGAAAAAGACGAAGCCCCCATGCTGTTCAACGGTGAACGCGTCGGCGACGGCACCGGCCCCGAATGCGACGTTGCCGTTGACCCCATCGACGGGACCCGGCTGACCGCCCTGGGCATCAACAACGCCCTGGCCGTCCTCGCCGTGGCCGAACGCGGCTCCATGTTCGACCCCTCCGCCGTCTTCTACATGGAAAAGCTCGTCACCGGGCCCGAAGCTGCTGACATGGTGGACCTGCGCCTGCCGGTCAAGCAGAACCTGCACCTGATCGCCAAGGCCAAGGGCGTGAAGGTCAACCAGCTCAACGTGATGATCCTGGACCGTGACCGCCACCGCCCGCTGGTCGAGGAGATCCGCGAAGCCGGCGCCCGCACCAAGTTCATCATGGACGGCGACGTCGCCGGCGCCATCGCTGCAGCCCGCTCCGGCACCGGCGTTGACGCCCTGATGGGCATCGGCGGCACCCCTGAAGGCATCGTGGCTGCCTGCGCCATCAAGTCCCTCGGCGGCGTCATCCAGGGCCGCCTGTGGCCCACCAGCGACGAAGAGAAGCAAAAGGCCATCGACGCCGGCCACGACCTTGAGCGGGTCCTCTCCACCAACGACCTCGTCTCCAGCGACAACTGCTACTTCGCGGCCACCGGCATCACCGACGGCGACCTGCTGCGCGGTGTGCGCTACTCCAAGGACAAGGTCCTCACCCAGTCCATCGTGATGCGGTCCAAGTCCGGCACCATCCGCTTCGTGGACGGCGAGCACCAGGCCAGCAAGTGGGAAGGCTACGCCCGCAAGAGCTGACCACAGTTCCCCCGGAAGCCCCGGAGCGCCCGCGACTATTCCACAGCGTGCGCTCCGGGGCTTCGGCGTTAAAGGCTGGTATAGGGTTTAAGCCATGATTCCTGCTGTTGTGCCCTGTACTGACCGCGCCCTCTGGGACGAATCCGTCGACACGTTCAACGGGCATCCGCAGCAGCTTTGGGGCTGGGGAGAAACCAAGGCCATGCATGGCTGGTCGGTGGACCGGGTGCTGCTGAAGGACGGCGAGGCCACCGTCGGAGCCGCCCAGCTGCTGGTCCGCCCGCTGCCGCTGCCTTTCCGGGCACTGGTCTACATCCCCAGGGGCCCGATGTGCTTGGTGGAGGACACCCAGGCCGTCCTTAACAGCCTCGCTGACCATGCCGCCATCCGGCACCGCGGCGTGGCCCTGAGCATCGAACCCGACTGGGACAAGGACTCGGCCTACGCCGGGGCCGTGGCCGGGGCGGGCTTCCGGGAAACCACCAACACGGTGCTCATTCCCCGGACCCTGATCCTGGACCTCACCCGGACCGATGACGAGCTCATGGCTGAAATGTCCAAGTCGACCCGGGCGAACATCCGGAAGGCGATGCGCAGCGAGGTCGAATTCCGCAAGGTCAAGAACGAGTCCGAGCTCGAACAGGTCCTGGCCATCTACCACGAGACAGCCGAGCGCGCCGGGTTTGGCATCCACGAGGACCAGTACTACCGCGACATCTTCCGGAACCTTGGTGACGGCTCGCCCATCATCGGAGCGTTCGACGGCGAGCAGCTGCTGGCGTTCGTCTGGCTCGCCCGCAGCGGCGCCACGGCGTTTGAACTCTATGGCGGCGTCTCGGCCGAAGGGCAGAAACAGCGCGTGAACTACGGCGTCAAGTGGGCCGCCCTGCAGGCCATGCGGGAGGACGGATGCTCCCGGTACGACTTCAACGGCCTGCTCAACGATGGCATCTCCGACTTCAAGAAGCAGTTCGCGAAGCACGAAAACATGCTGCTGGGAACGTGGGAAAAGCCGCTCTCACCGTTCTACCCGGCCTACTCCAAGGCGATGCCACTGGCCCGCCGCGGGCTTCAGACGGCCCGCCGGCTGGCCAAAGCCGCAGCCGGACGGGCACGGACGCTGCTGCGCCGGGGCTAAAGGCCGGTTGTCACAGCGAACGCCAGTGCCGCCTCGGCGCTGTCCGAGGCCAGGTGCACGTTCACCGGTGCCTCGGCGGCGGCGAGGAAGGCACTGGCACCGCGGTCCAGGCGCAGGTCGCCCTTGGGTGAGTCCAGGTAGATTCCGCCGGCCACCACGATCACCACTGCTGCTCCGGACTGTGCCAGCGGCACCGGGCCGTCGCCGGGCGAGAGCTCAATCCGCTGGAGCTGGAACTCAGCGAAGGGCGGCCGGAAGAGTTCCTGGCCCAGTTCCGACCGTTCGGCGTCCAGCATGGGGACCGCCACCGGGCTGAAGTCGATGGTGCGCAGCAGTTCGGGAACGTCAACGTACTTCGGCGTGAGGCCACCGCGAAGCACGTTGTCCGAGGACGCCATCACCTCCACTCCCAGGCCGTGCAGGTAGGCGTGCACGTTGCCCGCAGGGAGGTATACGGCCTCGCCCGGCTGCAGCGAGAGCCGGTTCAGCAGCAGGGAGATCAGCACCCCGGGGTCGCCCGGGTACTTCTCGTTGAGGCTGATAACGGTGCCGAGTTCGGCCTCATAAGGCGCCAGGCTGCCACCGATCAGTGCGGCAACCACCTGTGACGTGGCCGTGGCGATGTCCTCGCCGCCGGTGATGAGCCGCTCGAAGGCCCTGCGCAGGCCGGCGCCTTCATCACCGCCGTGGGCTTCGCCGTCGAGATCCGAAATCAGGGAATCCACCAGGGCAGCGCCCTCACGCCCGGAATCCCCGTGGCTCCCCGCTTCACGGCTGACGGCGTCCGCAACATGCTGCAGGATCCCTCGGGTGGCTGCTGCGGACCGGAAGCCGCAGAGGGCCTCGAACGGCGTCAGCGCCAGGATCATCTCCGGTTTGTGGTTGTCGTCCCGGTAGTTCCGGTGCGGGGCATCCCGTGCCACACCCTCGGCGTTTTCACGGGCGAACCCGGTCTGTGCCTGCTGCAGGCTGGGGTGGACCTGGAGGGACAGCGGCTGGGCTGCGGCAAGGATCTTCGCCAGGAACGGCAGGCGCGGGCCGAAACGTGCCACGGACTCCGCCCCCAGGAAATGCTCCGGGTCCGAGGTGATCAGCGCATCGAGCGGAGCCGTGCTCCGGTCCTCCGGGACATGGGCGGTGGACGGCGAGTCAGGGTGGGCGCCGATCCAGAGTTCAGCTTCAGGGGCACCGGACTCGGGCCGGCCCAGGAGGGCTGCGATGGCTGTGGTGGATCCCCACGCGTAGTCCCGGAGGACGTTGTCAATCTCGTACAAAACCGTTCCGTTTCTTGGTTAGGGCTGTCAGGGCCGTTCCGCCAAGCGCGCTAGAGCGGCGCGCACTGGCCGTTCGTTGCCACGAGCTGCCGGATGGCTTCCTCGTTGCCTTCGCTCTTGAGCTGGTTCAGCATCTCGGCAGTGATCGGTTCGCCGTCGGGTGTGGTGGTCACCGGGGTGAAGTCCGACGGCGCCGGGGTGGCCTGCTGCCCCGTGCTCCCGCCGGCCTGCAGCACGTCGGGGGAGCGGCTGCCGGATGCCTGGACGTGCCCGCCACCCGCGGCTGGTACTGCCATGACGTCGTCGGCCGTTCCTGCCGACTGGGCGCCGGATGCTGAGGCAAGCAACTGGTCCACGCGCTCGTGGATCTGGTCGAAGTTTGGCACCGTGGAGAACGATGCATCGAAGTCCGGCGGGCCAAGGGTGAGGCGCTTGGCCTCCTTGCCTTTGGCTTTCATGGCGAGGTCCACAAAGCTGCCCAGTTGCGACGAAGAGATGTTGGAGTCCACCACTTTGGTACCGGCCTTGGCAATGTCCTCGAACTTGGCGAGGAGGGTAGCCGGATCGAGCTGCTTGAGCATGGCCTGCTGCACGCACTGCTGGCGCTGGATCCGGGCGTAGTCATCCACGTATTCGCGGGACCGTCCGTACCACAGCGCCTGGTCGCCGTTCAGGGTCTGCTCGCCGGCCGGGATCCAGCCGAGCGGCATGCCGTGCGTCTTGGTGGCTTCGTCGAAGTACCCGCTCATCGGAACCCAGCCGCCGGCCTTGATCCTGATTCCGCCCATGGCGTCGATGAGCGTGGAGAACCCTTCCATGTCCACCAGCACGTAGGCCTGGATGGGCATCCCCAGCGTTCCGGACACCGCTTCCATGGTGGCCTGGGCGCCGGGGTCAGCCACTCCCGGGTAAAGGTCCGCGTACTGGTTGGTGACTTCGGTGTTGATGGCGTTGATCAGGCATTCGTCGCCGCAGTTGTAGCCGTCCGGGTAGACCGAACGCATGGGCGAACCCTCACTGAACTGGGCGTTCTGGAAGTTGCGGGGAATGGAGATGATGGCCGTCTGCCCGGTCTTGGCATCGACGCTGAGCACCGACAGGCTGTCCGGCCGGCGGCCGGTGCGGTCATCACCGGCGTCGCCGCCCATCATGAGGAAGTTGTAGCGTCCGTCCACGGGATCGATGGCCGGACCGGAGGAGAAGATGCTGCCAATGGCGTTGCGCCCCACGTTGAGCAGGTAGGCCGAGTAGCCCAGGGACCCGCTGCTGATGACCAGCGCCAGGACCAGGGCGATGCCGACGCCAGGCCGCGCGCCGGGAACCAGCAGCACGGGCCGGATGAGCCGCAGGGTATTGATGAACAGGACAGCCCAGCCGATGGCGAGGGCCACCAGGACGAGGATGATCACCAGCGACGCGAACTGGTTGGTGATGACGTTGATGAGCAGGGGCCGGTTGAAGAGCAGCAGCAGGAGTGCAAGGACGATTGCCGCCCAGGCGCAGAGCGTCACGCGCAGCGCGGCCCGCCCCAGTTTGCGGTCGCCCGCCACGAGCTGTGCGCTGCCAGGAACGAACAGCGTCAGCAGGATCAGCACGAACGCGCGCTTGGTCCGTACCGGCGGCGAAGCGCTCACCGGGTAGCGGACCGGGTCTGTCAGGGACGTGTCAGACCCGGACTGGGGGACCTTGCTGCTGGACATTCCGCCGGTCCTAACGGTTGCCCCGCAGTGTTCCGCTGCCCTCGGCGAAGACCTCGCTGACCTTCTGCCGGAGGTTGGCACCCTTGCGGGACGCCACGGCGTTGAGGTCTGCGGCGAACTCGAGCAGGTCCGCGCGAAGGGACGCGGCGAGTTCGTCGGTCCCTGAAGCCAGCATGCGCACGGCCAGCAGGCCTGCGTTGCGGGCTCCGGCGATGGACACCGTGGCTACGGGCACGCCGGCGGGCATCTGGACGATGGACAGCAGGGAGTCCATGCCGTCCAGCGTCTTCAGCGGAACAGGCACCCCGATGACCGGCAGGGGAGTGACGCTGGCCAGCATGCCGGGCAGGTGTGCCGCGCCGCCGGCACCGGCGATGATCACGCGGAGCCCGCGCTCGTGGGCGGTCTGGCCGTACCGGATCATCTCGGTGGGCATCCGGTGCGCCGACACCACGTCGGCCTCGAACGGGATGCCGAACTCTGCCAGCGCTTCCGCCGCCGCTTCCATGACGGGCCAATCCGAATCTGAGCCCATGACCAGCCCTACCAGGGGGCTTGCCGCGGATCCGTTGGCCGGGGTGGTGGGGGCGCTCATGCGTTCTCCTCGAATGTCATGGGCGGCTCTTCTGCAGGTGCCCGCCCGTCACGGATGATGCCGGCCACAATCCCGGCCCGGCGCCGCACTGACTCTACTTCCGTGGTGGAGGCGCCCACCAGATTGACGTGGCCGATCTTCCGGCCGGGCCGCACCGACTTGCCATAGCAGTGCACCTTGGCCGCCGGTTCGCTGGCCAGGGCCTGCGGGAATGCCGCATACAGGTCCTGGTTGTCGCCGCCCAGGAAGTTCTTCATGACTGTTACCGGAGCCAGCGCGTCGGTAGCACCCAGTGGAAGGTTCAGGACTGCACGCAGGTGCTGCTCAAACTGGCTGGTCACTGCCCCGTCCTGGGTCCAGTGCCCGGTGTTGTGCGGGCGCATCGCCAACTCATTGATCAGGAAGCCCGCCCCGGTCCCGGGAGTCTCAAACAGTTCCACCGCCAGCACGCCGGTCACACCAAGTTCTGCGGCGATCCGCAGCGCGGCGTCCTCGGCTGCTGCCGCAACCTCCACGGGGATGTCCTGGGCGGGGGCGATGACTTCGTCGCACACGCCGTCCACCTGGATGGTGTGGACAACAGGCCAGGCACGGGCCTCGCCGTCCGGGGTCCGTGCCACCAGCGCAGAAAGCTCCCGGGTGAACTCCACTTTTGCCTCGGCCAGGAGCGGGCTCATTGCAGCGAACCAGTCGGCTGTTTCTGCCGCCTCGTCCGCCGACCCGACGATCCTGACGCCCTTGCCGTCGTAGCCCCCGCGCGGAGTCTTCAGGACAACGGGCCAGCCGGTGTCATCGCCGAAGCGCACCAGGGCAGCAACGTCGTCCACGGACGCCCACACCGGGTTGGGCAGTTCCAGCCGGTCAATGGCTGCCCGCATCACCAGTTTGTCCTGGGCGTGGATGAGGGCATCTGGGCCTGGCTGGATGTTGACTCCGGCCTCCTGGAGTGCCCGGAGGTGGGCAGCCGGGACGTGCTCATGGTCGAAGGTCATGACGTCCAGATCCTTGGCAAAGTCCAGGAGCGTCTGCAGGTCTTTGTAGTCTCCCACCGGGGAAGTGGACACCGCGGAGACGGCAGAGACGTCCTCACCTTCCGCCAGGACTCGAAGTTCGAAGCCGAGGGCAGTCGCGGCTGGGGCCATCATTCGGGCAAGCTGGCCGCCGCCAACAACACCTATTACTGGAAAAGTCACATCTGCCAGCCTACCGAAAACCGCCGGAGAACCCGGCTTCCGGCCGTGGCGGAAAGCGAGATTCGAGGTAACGCGGACCCTCCAGCGGGGATTATTGGGAGGCTCCTCCAAGGTTCGAGGCGCTAAAATGGATCTCTGGCCAAAAGGCCCACACGTTATACGGCCTTGGAGGGTCATGATTTCCGCACTTGCAGACCGCATCCGGGGCCTGGCGTCGCTGTTTTGGCGCGAGGTTGCCAAATTTGGGGCGGTGGGCGGTGTGGCCTTCGTCATTGACAACGGCCTGACGTATTACCTGATGCACGGTCCCATGACGGACAGCGAAGCGAAGGCGCGGTTCGTTGGCGCCACGGTGGCTACCGTCTTCTCGTGGATCGCCAACCGTTTCTGGACCTTCCGCCACCGCCGCCAGGACAATGTCCTGCGCGAGTTCGTCATGTTCGTCCTCATCAACGGCATTGGCATCGGCATCTCCACCGGGTTCACGGCCCTGGCCAAGTACGGGCTCGGCGTCACCGACAAGAACCTGCTGTTCCTGGCCGGTGTGGTGGGCATTCTGGTGGCCACCGTGGTGCGCTTCTTCGCCTACCGCTTCCTCGTGTTCAACAAGGAACTGGACGAAGAGCCGGAGTTCTCGCATGACCACGAGCTCATCGAAGTGCACCACCACGGTGCGCCGGTGGCCGCAGACAACGAGCGCCAGCCGTCCGCGGACGGTCCGGCCAAGTCCTAGCTGGACGTTGCCGGCTCCGGCCGGATGGCAGGACCGCGGGCCGACGCACCGTGTATCCGGGTGTCAGCTGCCGTGGATGCGTTCGGCGGCGAGCAGTTTGTCAGTCAGCTGGACGTCCGGGTGGGTGATCACCACGGATCCGTCCTGCTTCCACGCCCCGAGGGCATTGGCCAGCGCCGCCTCAAGGCCGTCCGAGACCGGTATGTGCAGCCGAACGCCGCCGTCATGGCTGGCGGCGAATCCCTCCAGCAGGTCCTGCTGAAGGTGCTCACGGCCGTCCGACCCTGAAATGGCCCGCGCCAGGGGATCGGGATCGGCGTGAGCCAGGAAAACATCACCATGCAGGCGTACCTCGGCTGCGTAATCGAGGCAGCCGGCCGCGAGCTCACCCGGCCACCGCATGGCCAGGGCAGGAAGCGCGACGGCGATCACGGCGTCGTAAGTTCCGTCTGCCGGTTCCTGCCCGGCCGCCCTTCCGTTCAGCAGATCGGGGTCGGCAGTGACGAGGAAGTCGGCGCCCTCACCCTCCAGGACGGTTTCGAGGCCCAGCTGCCACGCGGCAAGGGCCCACACCATCGTTTTCCAATGCGCGGGCAGGGCCAGCCTGATCTTCATGCCGGGCTCGGCATCGAGCTCATCCTGCAGCAGGTTGCTGGTCTTCGCTACCCAGTTGTCCAGGACCCGGCCGGAAAGTTCCACGCGCTCGCCCTCCGGCCCGTACCACGTCAACCGCGGTGCAGTGGAGTTGCCTGAGCGGAGGCTGTTCATCAGCTGGATTGCCGGAGTAGTCATGCCTCCATCCTGCCACTGGCCGCTGTGCCGGGCATCCGGCTGGCAGCGCCGACATCAGGGGCCAGCGCCGTATGAGATCTTTATCACACAAAGTAGTAAGCGGGCTTGCTAATTTCTTCGAAGGGCGCTATTTTCCCGCGGCGACAGCGATTCAGGCCTGTTTTCGGCCCTTTTGACCGGTGCGAGAGGGGGAAGCGGCTCCAAGGGCTAAAAATTCCCGGGCGTGGCGTGCACGCGGTTCGCCGAGTTCACTGATTATTATCCCGGCTGCGGCTTGACTCGTCTTAGTTACACACGTGTAATTAGATAACTAAAGGCAACTGCGTAAATACCGGCACACAACCGAGTGTCCACGTATCCAGGCAGTGGCTGCAACATCAGGAGGGTCGCCGTGGGGCAAGCAGAGCGTATCCAGGAAGATGCCGTCGTGGCCGGGCAGGCTACGGCAAGGTACCGTGCCCGGGGGGTGCCCAGTGATTGGTACGTGGATCCCGCCGATCCCGCCGCCGCGGAACGCTACAACAGCAACACCGGCACTGCACTTGAAGACCAGGCCACCGCATTCCTGGCAGCCCACGAAGCCCTTCTCGACGGCGGCGCGGAACCGGAAGACGAACTCGATCCGCCCATGGAGCTCGCTGCTCCGGGAACGGTGCAGCCAGTGTGGATCGGCCTGCCGTTCCAGCAGGATTTCGACGACGAAGGGGAGCTGGGCTGGCAGACAGATGCCCTGTGCGCCCAAACCGATCCTGAAGCTTTCTTTCCGGAAAAGGGTGGCTCCACCCGTGACGCCAAGAAAGTCTGCGGAGCGTGCAACGTCCGCTCACAGTGCCTGGAGTACGCGTTGGCCAATGACGAACGGTTCGGCATCTGGGGAGGCCTTTCCGAGCGTGAGCGCCGACGACTGAGGAAGCGAGCGGTCTAATTCACCAGGACGTCCATGTCACTGCCGTTGTGGTTGCCCATAACGGCAGCGCCTATCTCCCCAGAACGCTTGCAGGCCTAGCGGACCAGACCCGGCCGGTCGACTATGCAATAGGCGTCGATACAGGGTCCGGTGACGACTCCCGGACCCTCCTCGAAAACACCTTGGGCCGAGCCCATGTCGTCTCCCATGATCACGGGAAGGGCGGCATGGGCGCCGCTGTGTCAGCAGCCCTTTCGGAGCTGGCCCCGGGCGGGGCAGGCAGGCCCGACCGCAAACCGGAGTGGATCTGGCTGCTCCACGACGACGCCGCCCCCGCCCCGGAGGCCCTGGCTGAACTGCTTGGTGCCGTGGAGCGTGCCCCGTCAGTGACCGTTGCCGGCTGTAAGCAACTGGACTGGCACGAGGAACGGAAGCTCATCGACGTCGGTCTGTCTACCAGCAGGTGGGCGGAACGGCTGACGCTCATCGACGCCGACGAGCTTGACCAGGGCCAATACGACGGCCGCAGCGACACTTTCGCCGTCAACTCGGCGGGAATGCTCGTGCGTCGGGACGTGTGGGAGCAGCTGGGCGGGTTCGACCCCGGGCTCCCGGGCACCGGGGACGACGTCGATTTTTGCTGGCGCAACCGCCTGGCAGGGCACCGGGTTGTCGTGGTGCCGGCGGCTCGAATGTTCCACGTGGCGCACAGGCCGCACGGCCTGGGTAACCCGGCAGCAGCCCGGAAAGCCCAGGTACACCTGCGGCTGAAGCACGCGCCTTTGTGGTTGGTACCCGTGCACGCCGTGGGAGCCCTGCTCGGAAGCCTCTTCAGGCTGGTCCTGAGCATCGTGGTGAAGGACCCGGCCCACGGAATCACGCAACTCGCCGCCACCTTCGCCGCCCTGGTACGGCCACGAACCATTGCCCGGGCAAGGAAGTCGGCGCGGCAGACCCGGCGCATCCGCCGGTCCGTGATCCGCAAGCTCCAGACGCCGCGGCGGGAAGTCTGGAGCCACCGGCGTTCCCTGATGGAAGCCATTGGCGCGGACGACAACCCCGCAGATGAACTTGAACAGGACCCCCTGGCGCACCAGCCAACGGGTGACTCCGCAGACGATTTCGCCGCACTGGCAACCCGGAAGCGCGGCTGGGTGGGCAACGGCGCCCTGGCCGCCTTCATCATCGCTTCCCTTGCCTCGCTGTTGGGCCTGGCAGGCATTCTCCGTGCTGAGGCTGTGGCCGGCGGTGGCCTCATCCCCATCTCCACTGGCCTGGGGGACATTTGGCAGAACGCCTCCGGCTGGTGGATCAATCTCGGTGCGGGACTTCCCGGCCACGGAGACCCTTTCGATTACGTGCTGTGGATCCTGGGAGTACTGGGCGGCGGCAACGCGAACGCCGCCATGGCATGGCTGATCATCCTTGGCACGCCACTGTCCGGACTGACGGCGTGGTTCGCCGCAGGAGGGCTGACCACCCGGCGGCGACTCCGCCTGGCTGCCGCTCTGTTCTGGTCGGCTGCGCCGGCCCTGCAGGTTGCCCTGAACCAGGGGCGGGCCGGAGCCCTGGTGGCGCACCTGATGGTTCCCCTGGTTGTCCTGGCCCTGCTGCGGGCCACGGGTTCCGCCGTGGGCCACGGCCGCCATGCGGCACCGCAACCAGGCCTGCGTGCGGCCGAGAAACCGGCCGTCCGGCCGGGAATCAACGGAACGCCTTCCTGGACTGCCGCGGCCGCGGCGGGGCTTGCCCTCGCCGTCACGGTTGCTTCCGCCCCTTCCCTCCTGGTCCCGGCAGCCCTGGTCATCATTATCTGTGGGCTTCGGATGGGCCGCCGCGGCCGCACCGTTTGGTGGGCCCTCCTGCCCAGCGCTGCTTTGTTCATTCCGTTCGGCATTTCGGTGCTCGACAGGCCACGTGCCCTGCTGGCCGACCCCGGCATGCCCCTGCCCTTCGCGGCTGCCCCGCTCTGGCAGCAGCTCCTGGGCCAGCCGCTGGCGTTCGACCCCGCCAAGGGGCTGGTGGGGTTACCGCTCTTTGCGGACGGCGCGCTGCCGTGGGCCTTGGCACTTTCGGTCCTCCTGGCAGCACCGGTACTCATCCTTGCGGCCGTGGCCCTTTTCGCCACGGGACGCGGGTCCGGGAAGGTACGGACGCTGTGGGCAGCGGCCACCATAGCGCTGGCTTGCGGATGGCTGGCCACCCAGGTGGCCACCGGTGCCACGGCTGACAGCCTCGTTAGCCCATTCACCGGACCTGCCGTCTCCGCCGCCGCGTTTGCCCTCCTGGGCGCGGGCCTGCTCGGAGCGGAACGGCTCCTGAACGCAGCCGGCCGGGCCGCCGCCAGGAAACCGCGCCGTGCCACGGCAGCCAATGCGGCCGCGGCAGTGGGCATGGCGGTCCTTCTTGTGGGGCCGGTCGTCAGCATGGCCGCATGGTCCGCCCAAAACCTGCTCCGGACCGGCACGGCGACTGCCGCGCCAGCCGTTCCCGAAGAATCCGGAACACCCGGGCTCGGTACCGCCAGGCTCGTGGAGGCCGCCGGTACCCGCACCCTTCCAGCCACCGCAATCGACCGAGGAACCGGCGCTGAGCAGACACGGACACTGCTCATCGGTACCCGCGAAGACGGTACCTACGACGCTTCCCTGATGCGTGGTGCGGGAACCACGCTGGACAGCCTGTCCGCTATCGCCTCTGCACGAGACATCACGGGCGCCGCGGGAGCCGAAACGGTCCGCGGCGACGACGACGTCACAGCGTCCGTGCGGAGGGTAGTGGCCACACTGGTTGCCGGGCAGGGCGTTGACCCGCGCGAAGACCTTGAGAAGCTCGGCGCCGGATTCGTGGTCCTGCGCTCCGCCGACACCGCAGCTCAACTGACCGCAAGCCGGATGGACGCCGTCCCGGGGCTTGTGGCTGTGGGACAGACCGACGTGGGCTGGCTCTGGCGCATCACGTCCCGGAACCAGTCCGCCACGCAGGCAGCGGAAGTTGCCCACCGTGTCCGGATTACAGACAGCAACGGCGCCACGCTGGCCATGGTGCCATCGGGGGTAAACGACGTCGACACATCCGTTCCCGGTGGCCCGGAAGGCCGACTCGTTGTCCTGGCCGAACGCGCCGATGCCGGCTGGACCGCCTGGCTCGATGGCCGGAAGCTCACATCCACCACCTCAGGGTGGGCGCAGGCGTTCACTCTGCCGGCTTCGGGCGGACAGCTGACAGTCCGCTACGAAAACCCGTGGGCCTGGTGGGTAGGAGCAGCCCAGATCACCGTCATCGGCCTGACGGTCATGCTCGCCATTCCCATGCCGGTCAACAGGCCCAGGACCGGGCTGTCACGCGACGAAGGCGCCCTGCGTAAGGAAAAGCAGAATGCATGAGCACCCCACCCGTCCCGCCGATACCGGATCCGGGCAGGACCGGAACGGACTACAGGAGCAGCAGGACTCCGGCGCGGCGGATGTCCCCGCCAGCGGGAAGCGGCGGAAAGCGGCCCTTGCCGGGGCTGCCACAGCCGTGCTTGTCCTGGCGTGCGCCGGCGGCGTCGTTGCCGCAGGTTCGCTGCTGCCCAAGGCCCCTTCCAGCCGAAGCATCCAGCCGGCCGCTGCCGCTGTTCCCGCCGGAACCAGCGTGGGTGTTTGCCCGGGCCCGGCCCGCCTCCTGGAAGGCACCGAAGCAGGTACCGATCCTCAGTTCAGCCCCGAATCGGACACCGCCGCCACCAGCGTGACCGGCGCAGTAATGGGGACTGCGGGGGTGGTACCCGGAAGCCGGCTGTCGCGGCTGGACGGGGCCACCGCCGTCGAGATCGCCAAGGCTCCGGGCACGCCGGCATCCGAAGGCCCACGGCAGGAACTGCTGGCCGGTACGGTGTCAGGCCGTGGCGTGGATTCGGTCACTGTCCTCAGCGCCGACGCCGTGGCCAACCAGAAGGCGTCCGCATCGGGGGCCATGATCTTCAGGGCAACGGACGGGGACCTGCAGGGTTCGGCTGCGGCCAACTGCCTGCAGCCCTCCAACGACCAATGGCTTGCCGGAGCCAGTACCACGGTGGGCCGGACATCGGTGCTGGTCCTGAGCAATGCATCCAGCAGCCCGGCCACCGTCAGCCTCGAGCTGTTCGGCGGTAAGGGGCAGATTCAGGCGCCGGGAAGCCGCGGCCTGCTGGTGGCGCCGGGAACCACCCGTTCAGTGGTGCTGGCCGGGCTGGCGCCCGGCGAGGAACAGCTGAGCGTCCGCGTCCGCAGCACTGGCGGTCCCATTGCGGCGGCCATCCAGCAGAGTGTCCTGCGCGGCCTGACGCCCGGGGGAGTGGACTTCATCACGCCGGGCACCGCGCCCGCCGTCCGCCAGGTGATGACCGGCGTTGACATCCAGGACGCTGCCGGGATCGCCGCGCTGACCGCCAAGCCCGGGTATGCAGACGCCGAGCCCGCGCTGGAGATCACCGTCCCGGGACCGTCCGACGCCGTGGTCGAGGTCAAGCTCTATGGCCGGGACGGCCAAAAGGCACTCCCGTCCGGCGGCGTGATCACAGCCAAAGCCAATTCCATTACCGAAGTATCCCTGGCAGGGGTGCCGGCCGGGAACTACACGGTAGCGGCGTCGTCGGATGTTTCGTTTGTGGCGGCAACGCGCATCACCCGCGGACTGCAGGCGAACCAACCCTCTGACCTCGCCTGGGCGGCATCCGGAATCCGGCTGGGCAGCCAGCACGTGGTGGCCGTGCCCAAGGGCGGCACCCGCCAGCTGGTATTTGGCGCCCTTGATGCCAGGGCCACCATCACGTACGCCGCGATCACCGCCGACGGCAAGGTAAAGGCACCGGCCACCGCTGACATCGCCGGCGGAACGACAGCCTCCATCACCGTCCCCAATGAAGCAGACGGTGCCGAAGTTGTGGGCTACGTGGTGTCAGCCTCCGGCGACGCCGCGTACGGTGCGGTCCTGGTGGGACAAGATGGCCGCAGCGACGTCTCATCGCTGCCGTTCCAGGCTGCAGCCGCCGGACAGGAAACGGTCCCCGTAGCCCTGGGCTACTGACCCGCCCGCGCGTTCAGTAGCGGCGCCGGTACACCGGGTCCAGGGTTTCGGGCGCCACGCCCAGCATCTCGGCAGTGTGCTCGACGACGACGTCGTGAACCATGTCCTGGAGTTCCTCCACGCCTGGGCAGGCCTGTTCCACGACGCGCCGGTAAACGGTGATCAGCGGCCCGTCATCCCCGGCTGCCGGCGTGTAAGCGCCCATCGGTGCGGGGGCGCCGGTGGCGGCCAGGAGTTCCAGCTCTGGTGGAATCTCATCAACGCCGAACCTGACGCCGTCCAGGGTCTTGCCCCAGATATCGTGCAGGCGCTGGGCCGAGTCCAGCACCATGTCATCGAAGCGGTCGCCGCGCGTCCGGTAGCCGGGGTGGGTGGGAAGCATGACTTCCCCGCGCAGGCCACGGCCGTGACGGTTCCGCCGGCGCCGCATGAAGCTCCGGCCGGCTCCGGACGCCCCGGTGGTGGAATCGACATCCGGGTCAGCCAACCGGACCGTCAGGCCTGAATTCTGGTTCGATGACTGCATACATTGACTTTAAACCCGGACCGGGGATTCCGCGACAGATTCGCCCCGCAGCGAAGGCGCGTCCGGGCATGGGCCCCAATGCGGCGTTTTGGCTTGGGCGCAGAGTAGTCTGGGATGTCGTGGGAGCTATCCGTCAGTGTTCAAGATCTGCCTGCCGCCAGTCGGCGGTGGCCACCCTGACGTATGTGTACGCGGACTCCACCGCTGTCCTGGGTCCGCTTGCCACATACGCAGAACCGCATTGCTACGACCTCTGCGAGCAACACGCCGACTCGCTGACCGTTCCCCGCGGCTGGGAGGTCCTGCGGCTGGCCATGCCCTCGACTCCGCAGCAGCCCGGTCCGGACGATCTCCTCGCCCTGGCCAACGCGGTGCGGGACGCGGCAGCGGTGCCCGCCCAGGCGCCGCAGCAACCCGCCCAGCGCGGCCAGCATTCCGCCTTGGAGGCGCCTGCCGGGGCCGAAGGGATCCGAAGGGGACACCTGCGCATCCTGCGCGAGCCGTCCTGAGCCCTTTCTGGCGGTAGGCTGGAACCTGCACACCATTTCCGCTACCGGCGCGAGCGCGCCCGCCAGGGAGCCTGAACCTATGCCAAAAATCAGTTCCGAACTGTTGTCTGTCCTGCGTTGCCCCGTCACGGGCTCGCCCCTGGTGCAGGAAGGCGAGGAACTGGTGGCCACGGCCGCGGGGGCCGACGGCGTGAAGCCCCGCTACGCCATCGAGGACGGCATTCCCCTTCTCCTGCCCCCGGAACTCCTGGCTGCCGCGACGGCCGCCGGGTCCGACCAGCACGACTCCGACCCCGCCGAAGGCGCCGTCCGCTAATCCCGCCCGGCCCCGGTGCATGACCCCGGAGCCCCGCCCCCCTGCGGAACACGACACAAATGCCATTTCCAGGCCCTCCGGAAACGCTGATGCGGCCTGTTCATGATTTCCCGGACACAGCAAAGGACCATCCATGACCTTCGATTACAAAGTTGCCGATATCTCCCTGGCCGAGGCCGGAAGGCACCAGATCCGCCTGGCCGAGCACGAGATGCCCGGCCTGATGTCCCTCCGCGAGGAATTTGGCGCCAGCCAGCCGCTGAAGGGCGCCAGGATCGCGGGCTCCCTGCACATGACGGTGCAGACTGCCGTGCTGATCGAGACCCTCACCGCGCTCGGTGCCGAGGTCCGGTGGGCGTCCTGCAACATCTTCTCCACCCAGGACGAGGCCGCCGCAGCCGTCGTTGTGGGCAGCGGAACGGTGGAAGACCCCCAGGGTGTCCCTGTTTTCGCCTGGAAGGGCGAAACACTTGAGGAATACTGGTGGACCGCAGAACAGATCCTCACGTGGCCGGGTGCCGAGACCAACCCGGAGCTTGGCCCAAACATGATCCTCGACGACGGCGGCGACGCCACCATGCTGGTGCACAAGGGCGTGGAGTTCGAAGCAGTCGGCAACGTTCCGTCAGCAGATCCCACCGACTCCGAGGAATATGGCATCTTCCTTGAGGTCCTTCGCCGGTCGCTGGCAGCCGATCCGCAGAAGTGGACCCGGACCGCCGCCACCATCAAGGGCGTCAGCGAAGAGACCACCACAGGCGTCCACCGCCTGTACCAGCTCGCGGAGCAGGGAAAGCTGCTCTTCCCGGCCATCAACGTCAACGACTCCGTCACAAAGAGCAAGTTCGACAACAAGTACGGCATCCGCCACTCGCTTCCGGACGGCATCAACCGGGCAACTGACGTCCTCATGGGCGGCAAGGTCGCCGTCGTCTGCGGCTACGGCGACGTCGGCAAGGGCGCGGCGGAAGCCCTCCGCGGCCAGGGATCGCGCGTGATCGTCACCGAAATCGACCCCATCTGCGCACTCCAGGCGGCCATGGACGGCTACCAGGTAGCCAAGCTCGAATCCGTGCTCGCCCAGGGTGACATCTTCATCACCACCACGGGCAACAAGGACGTCATCATGGCCGAGCACATGGTGGGCATGAAGAACAAAGCAATCGTGGGCAACATCGGCCACTTCGACAACGAGATCGACATCGCCGGACTGGCCAAGGTCCCCGGCGTCAGCAAAGTGGAGATCAAGCCGCAGGTGCACGAATGGGTCTTTGACCAGGGCACCGGCTCCGAGCGTTCCATCATTGTCCTCTCCGAGGGGCGCCTTCTAAACCTGGGTAACGCCACCGGCCACCCCTCCTTCGTGATGAGCAACTCCTTCGCGAACCAGACCATCGCCCAAATCGAGCTGTGGACCAAGAAGGACCAGCCCGCTGACGAGCGCGAGTACGGGAACCAGGTCTACGTCCTGCCCAAGGTCCTGGACGAGAAGGTGGCCCGCCTGCACCTCGACGCCCTGGGCGTGGAGCTGACCGAGCTGACCAAGGACCAGGCTGAGTACCTGGACATTGACGCCGCCGGCCCGTACAAGCCCGAGCACTACCGGTACTAGAAGCCGCCGCCAACAAGCCGTTACCAAGAAGTAAGGTGCCCGGGCGCCCTCCGCGCCCGGGCCGTTACTTCCAGCGCCTAGGATCTGATCATGGAGCCTGAAGTCCAGCCCCGCCGCCCCCGGTCCCTCAAGAAGATGCTCATCATCGCCGTGGTGTGCATCCTCGCGGCTGCCGGCGGTGTGTTCGCCGCCGTCGCGCCAGGCCTCGCCGGCGGGGACCTGGAATCCGAAGCCGGGTCCGCCACCCGGACCTCTCCCGGCATCGCCTCACCGGTGGTGGCTGCGGTGAAGTCCGAGGCTTCTCCGGTCAATGGCGCCAAGCAGGTCAACCCCGCGGCCCCCGTGTCGTTGAAGGTCAGCAACGGCACCATCGAGCGCGTGACGCTGAGCAGCACTGCGGGCGAGAAGGTGGATGGCAGCATCGACCCCGCCGGTACCGGATGGACCGCCACCGCCCCGCTGAAGTTCAACACCGACTACAGCTACACGTTCGTGGTGAAGGACGGCGCGGGACGCGAAACGAGCACCACCCAGCAGTTCAGCACCGTCTCCAGTTCGCATGAGGCTGACGCCGCCGTGTACCCGCTGGACGGAATGAAGGTGGGCGTGGGCCAGCCGCTGCAGATCATCTTCAGCGAACCCGTACTCAACCGGGACGCCGTGGAGAAGGCCATCAAAATCACCAGCAGCGCCGGGCAGGTGGGAGCCTTCCACTGGTACAGCGACAAAATGGTGCGGTACCGGGCGGAAAACTTCTGGGCCGCGAACTCCACCGTCACCATGGACATGCAGATGTTCGGCGTGGACCTGGGCAACGGCCAGATCGCCAACTTCGACAAAAAAGTAAAGGTCAACATCGGGGACAAGAAGGTGGCCGTGGCGGATGCCACCGCACACACCTTCACCCTCAGCGTGAACGACCAGCCGGTGAAGACCCTGCCCGTCAGCATGGGCGACAAGCGGTTCCCGTCAGCCCGCGGCTACGGCGTCCTCATGGAAAAGAACCGGTTCGACCACTTCCGCGCCTCCAGCATCGGACTGAAACCCGGCGACCCGGCCTACTACGGTGACGTGGATGTGGAGTACACCATCAGGCTGACGCTCAGCGGGGCCTACATCCACCAGGCGCTTGAGTCCGCCTTCCCGTACATCGGCAATACGAACGTCTCGCACGGCTGCATCGGGTTCGCCCCCGACGGCGCCGCCTGGGTCTTCGACAACATGGGCACCGGCGACGTGGTGAACATCATTAACACCGAGGGGGACTACGCCGCCCACGATGATGGGTACGGCGACTGGAACATCCCCTGGGCTGAGTACGACAACTGACGTCAGCTGCCGAAAGGCAGCCGCTGCAGCCGCTCGCCGACCTCCGTGTTGCGTTGGCGCTGCCGGGCGAGTTTGGTAAGTTCCCGGTTCCGCCGCTCGGCCACGACGGCGGCAAGGTAGTCGTCCGGGCCGGTGCCCGGCGGCGGCCCGGGGGCCACGTGGGCCGCGAGTTCGGTGGCGATTGATGCGGCCATGCCTGCCCGGGAAAGCGGCGCCATCCTGGCGGCCTGGCGGATGAACTGGGACGCCCGGCGTGCGGTGGCATCCGGGATGCGGCCGATATCCGCCGTCCGGGCCCAGGCGCGCAGGCCTGGCGGGATGGAAACCGGAACCGGCCGCTCGGCAGCGACCCGGGTGCGGATTGCGTAGGTTCCCGCCATCAAGTCGCCCAGCCGCCGGGACTTGTCGTTGAAAAGTGCCACGGCAAGGGCCAGGCCGCCGAAGGTCAGGTAGACCTCGAGGAAACCGGCCAGTCCACGGATCAGGGCGTGCCGGAAGCGGATGGCACCGCCGTCGTCCCGCACCACCCGGAGGCCTGCGGCAAGCTTGCCGAGGGACAGGCCCCGGCTCAGTGTTTCCAGCCCCACCGGGACAACCACCAGGCAGAAGACCACGCTGCACAGGACCAGCGCACGCATGGCGGCCTCGTCCAGGTCTTCGCCGGCGGCGGCGAGGCCGATCAGGATGACCACCAGCAGGACCACGTTGAAAAGGACGTCGAGAAACAGTCCCAGGGCGCGCGCTGCAAATGAGGCAGGGCGCAGTTCCAGGACCACGGCCTCACCGGTGATGATCGATCCCACGTGCGTATCCGTTTCCTTGCGGCTATGGTGCAGTCGGTCAAAGTCTAGTGCGGTGCCGCTAGGCTGGTGCCGTGGATATGGACGCCTTCTCCGCTGTCAACGCGGACAAGTGGTCGCGGGTGCACGAGCTTGCCCACAAGGGCAAGCTCAGCGGGCCGGAGGCCGATGAGTTGCTTGCCCTGTACCAGGCCACGTCCGCCCACCTGTCACTCATCCGCTCAGTTGCCCCGGAAAGCGGCCTCTCAGCATCCCTGTCAGCCACCCTCGCGCAGGCACGGACACGGTTCACCGGTGCACGGTCCAACCCCATGGCAGACCTGGAGCGGTTCTTCGTCCTCGCGCTGCCGGCAGCGTTCTACCGTCTGGCGTGGCTGACGCTTGCCTGTGGGGCCGCCTTCCTCATCATTGGCGCCGCCTACGCGATCTGGATCGGATCGTCGCCCGAGGCCCTGCGCGCGGTGGCCTCGGAGGCTGCGGCCAAACAGTACGTCGAAGAAGACTTCATTGACTACTACTCGGAGAACCCTGCTGCTTCCTTCGCGGGCGCTGTGTGGACCAACAACGCCTGGATCAGCGCCCAGGCTGTTGCCCTGGGCATCACCGGTGTGTGGGTGCCCATCATTCTCTTTACCAATGCCCAAGGCGTCGGTGTGGCGGCAGGCATCTTTGCCGCTGCCGGCAAGTCAGACGTCTTTTTCAGCTACATCCTCCCGCACGGCCTCATGGAACTCACCGCCGTCTTCATAGCCTGTGCCGCTGGCCTGCGGATCTTCTGGGCCATGGTGTCGCCGGGGCCACGAACCAGGCTGCGGGCGGTGGCCGATGAGGGCCGTTCACTGATCACCGTGGCGCTGGGCCTGGTCCTGGTGCTCTTCGTGTCCGGCCTCGTGGAAGGGTTCGTCACACCCAGCCCGCTTCCCGTCTGGGCGAAGATTGCCATTGGCGCCGCCGTGCTGGCCTGCTACTGGACGTACGCCCTGGTCTGGGGCCGCCGCGCCTACCTGGCGGGGGAGCGGGGCGACCTGCGCCGCGAGGATGCAGGCTACACGGAAATCGCTGCCTGAATCGTTGTAATTGCTCCGGGGTGGTTCCTCGCCCGCGCCACGGAGCGGGCGGTAGGCTCGACAACAGATGAAGCGCGCCAGCCTATCCCAGCGCGGCGCGGACACCCCAACGGAAGTGACGCTGTTGTGAAAGACGAGACCCCGGCCCGCGCCAAAAGCGCCAAGCCGCAGCCCGAACCTTTCCTGGATACGTCAGGGGACTCGGACGAGCCCGCCTTCTCCTGGCTGGCGGCCGACGCGGCGGACAACGGCGGCACCGGCACGGACACCACCGTGCGGGACCAGCCCGTCAATGACGGGACCGGAAAGGAAGCCCCAGCACCGGCGCGCACCGCGGACGGCGCCGGAAAGGGGAGCCCGACGCCGGTACGCGCCGGGGATGGGACCGTCACGGAAGGCACGGCCACGCCCGTGGACCAGCAGGCGGACAGCAGGTCCGGCCGCCGCGCCGCGGAAGCCGCCGACGAATCCACCAGCAAGCCTTCGGGCAAGGGCGACGGCGGGGCGTTCCGCGAGCCGCTTCCCACGTCCGCGCTTTCTGTCCGCCCACCCGACGAGGAAGTGGCGCGGCGCAACGCCGAGCGTGAGAGCGCGGCCAACGCCAAGCCGGTGGCACCGCGGGTCATGCAGGTCCTCCTTGCCATCTTCTTCCCGGTGGTCCTCCTTGTGCTGGCCGTCCGCGCAGTCACCAGCCCGCTGTTCCTGTGGATCGAATACAACCGCCCCGGGTTTCCCGGCGACGGCTACGGGTTCAGCACGGACGACAGGATGACCTACGGCTCCTACGCCGTTGACTACCTGAGCAACTGGGCCGGTCCGCGCTACCTCGGCGACCTGGTGCACCGCAGCGGCGACAACCTTTTCAAGGACGGCGAAGTCAGCCACATGGCCGACGTCAAGACCGTAATTCTTTCCACCTTCGGAGCGGGCACCCTGCTGCTGATCCTGGGCGTCATTGCCGTCCTGGACCTGCGCAAGCGCAGCACCGGGGGAGTCCGGCGCGGCCTCTTCGCCGGTTCCATTGTCACGCTGGTCCTCATCCTGGGACTCGGCACGCTGGCGTTCCTGGGCTGGCAGCAGTTCTTCACCGAGTTCCACCGGATCTTCTTCGCGGACGGCTCCTGGACCTTCAGCCTGGATGACACCCTGATCCGGCTTTTCCCCGGCCAGTTCTGGATGGACGCAGGCATTGTGATCGGGGGCCTGGTGCTCCTCGTGTCGCTGGTGACGCTGATCCTCACCTGGCCCACGCGGCGCCGTCGCGGCGTGGCCCGGGCAGCGGAGGAGACCACGGAGCCCGCTCAGGCGTAAAGCTTCGCAATCTCGGCGTCGAAATCGCTGACGACGGCGGACCGCTTCAGTTTCAGCGACGGCGTCAGGTGGCCGGATTCCACCGTGAACTCCGTGTCCAGCAGCGTGAAGCGGCGGATGGATTCGGCCTTTGAGACCGAAAGGTTGGCGTGGTCAACCGCTTCCTGGACGGCCGCGAGGACCTCGGCGTCAGTGACGGCGGCCTGGCGCTCCAGCGGCTGCATCCCGCGCTCCGACCTCCAATCGGCCAGTCCGTCCGGGTCCAGCGTGATCAGAGCCGACACGAACTTCCGGCCGTCACCCACCACCACGGCGTGACCCACCAGCTGGTGCGCCCTGATGACGTCTTCGAGGGGCCCAGGGGCAACATTCTTTCCGCCCGCCGTGACCAGGATGTCCTTCTTCCGGCCCGTGACCGTCAGGAAGCCGTCCGCGTCCAGCACCCCGAGGTCCCCGGTGCGGAAAAAGCCATCCACGAATGCCTCGGCATTGGCCTGGGGGTTGTTGTGGTAACCCTTGAACACGCCAATGCCTTTGACCAGGATCTCGCCGTCCTGGGCCACCCGGATGGTGGTGCCTGGAATGGGAATGCCCACGGACCCGACGCGCGTCCGGGTGGGCGTGTTGGCCGTGCACGGCGCCGTGGTTTCGGTCAGGCCGTACCCTTCCAGCACCGGGATGCCAGCACCGCGGAAGAAGTGTGCATCCTCCAGGGAGAGGTGGCTGGCTCCGGACACGGTGTAACCCACCTGGCCGCCCAGTGCCTGGCGCAGCCGGGGATAGAGCAGCCGGTCGAAAAGGCCGTGCCGGACCCGCAGGACAAACCCGGGCCCTGACCCCTCACCGCGGCTTTGCCGGTCCTGTTCGGTGGAGTAGGAGATCGCTGCAGCCGCGGCCGCCTGGAAGAGCCGGCCCTTCCCGGCCAGTGCTGCCTTATGTGCTGCGGTGGCCCGGACCTTTTCGAAGATCCGGGGGACCACCAGCAGGAAGGTCGGCTTGAAAGTGCCCAGGTCCTCCAGCAGTTGAGCAGCGCCCGGGGTGTGTCCCAGGGTGGCTCCGGCGGAGAGGCAGACCACCTGGACCGCCCGGGCAAGGACGTGGGCCAGCGGCAGGAACATCAGGGTCCGGGACTGGTCCTGGACCAGGAGCTCCGGCAGGAATGCCACGATGTTCCGGGCCACCAGCGCGAAGTTGCCGTGGGTGATCTCGCACCCTTTGGGGCTGCCGGTGGTGCCGGATGTGTAGACCAGGGACGCGACGTCGTCGAGGCCCGCCGTGCTCCGCTGCCGTTCGAGTTCGGCGTCGCTGACTCCCGCGCCCGCAGCCGAAAGGCTGGCGAGGTGGGGTGCTTCGCCGTCGTAATCCATGCGTATGACGTTGACCAAACGGTCCCGAAGCGTGGCCGAGCCGGCCACCACTCCGCTGACGAGTTCCGCTGTGGCTTGGTCCTGGACAAAGACGCGGCGCGCTCCGGCATCGCGGAGGATCCAGTCCACCTGGCTGGCTGAGGATGTTTCGTAGATGGGTACGGTCACCCCGCCGGCGAACCAGATGGCGAAGTCCACCAGGGTCCACTCGTAGGACGTGGCCGACATGACGGCGACAGTGTCGCCGGGTTCGAGCCCGCCGGCGATCAGCCCCTTGGCCAGTGCGCTGACGTCCTGCAGGAACTTCCCGGCCGGTACATCCACCCACCCGTTGGGCCCCTTGCGTCGGTACAACGCATGGGCGGGGTTGGCGTCGTGCCGTTCCAGCAACAGGTCGGTCACGTTGCTGGCGGCGTCCAGCCCGACCAACAGTTCAGTGCTTGCTTCTCTCACAACAGGTCTCCGTTCCGCAGCCAGGCCGCGGCAGCGGCGTCCATTTGGGGTCTGATGCCATCCTGCCCTAGATCCACGACGGCATCCACATGCGGACCTTCCATGCGTCGTAGGGGATGACCTCCGCTGCCCACACGGGGTAGAAGAAGGCGGACAGCATGATCGCTGCCGCCACGAACAGGACCACCAGGTACAGCCCCGAGCGGCGACGCCACGGCGGGTCGGACGCCCTGCCGAGGACAAGGCCCAGGCAATAGGTAAGGGCCAGTACCAGGAAGGGCTCGAAGGACACCGCGTAGAAATAGAACATGGTCCGGTCCGGATACATGAACCACGGCAGGTATCCTGCCGCAACGCCGGCCAGTATGGCACCGGCGCGCCAGTCCCGCCGGCCCGCCCACCAGAACAGCAGGACAACCAGGGAGATTGCCGCAGCCCACCAGATCAGGGGGTTGCCCACGGACAGGATGGCCGAGGTGCACTTGGCGACATCGCAGCCGGGGGTGCCCTGCTGCGGGGATTCATAGAAGAACGACGTCGGCCGGCCCAGTACCAGCCAGCTCCAGGCGCTGGCCTCGTAGGGGTGCTCGGAACTCAGGCCCTGGTGGAAGGTGTAGGCCTCCTGGTGGTAGTGGGCGAGTGACCGCACAGCGTCCGGCAACCAGCCCCACGTTGCTGAGGGGTTGTTTTCTGCCCAGTGGCGGAAATAGCCGTTGTCGGACCGGAACCAGCCGATCCACGTCAGCGAATAAACGACGGCGGCCACCGGAACCGTACTGAAGAACGCGGGAAGGCCGTCCTTGATGATTCCGCCGCTGACCCAGCCCCGGATGCCCGCCACCCGCCGCGCATTCAGGTCCCAGAAGACGGTGAGCAGCCCGAACCCGGCCAGGAAGAACAGTCCGGACCACTTGGTGCCGACGGCCAGGCCAAGGCAGACGCCGGCCGTGATGCGCCACCAGCGGACGCCAAGCCACGGGCCGGACAGCAGATCGCCCACCGATGGACGGCCGCCGTTGCGTGCAGCGGCAGCGGCCAGCCGGGCGGCGAGCCTCCGCCGGCCATCGTCCCGGTCCATCAGGAGCGCCCCGAATGCCGCCAGGATCCAGAACATCAGGAAGATGTCCAGCAGTGAGGTGCGTGACATCACCAGGTGGTGTCCGTCCACCGCCAGCAGCAGGCCGGCGGCTCCGGCCAGAGGGAGTGACCTGAAGAGCTTGAGGGCGATGAGGGAGACCAGCAGGACCGAGAGGGTTCCGGTGAGGGCCGCCGCGAAGCGCCAGCCGAAGGGGTTGTCCGAGCCGAAAAGCGCCATCCCCGCGGCGATCATCCACTTGCCTACTGGTGGATGGACAACGTATTCGGGGGAGTTCAGCAGGACATCGGGGTTGCCGGCGTTAAAGGAGTCGTTCGCCTTGTCCGGCCAGCTGCGCTCGTAGCCGCTGATCAGGTAGGAGTAGGCGTCCTTGACGTAGTACGTCTCGTCGAAGACCAGCTTGTGCGGGGCGTCCAGGCGGAAGAAACGGAGGATTCCCGCCACCACCGCCGTGAAGACGGGCACCAGGACGAACCAGATGCGCAGCGATGGCGGGTACTCCCGCCATGACCGGACATTGCCCAGCAGCCGCGCCCGGAGTCCGTCGGTGCTGAAGGCCTCCGCCGGACGGACCACCCACGGCCGGGGCCTGCCGCGGCCGGACCGGAGCGGACCTTGTTCACCAACCCCGGGAAGGGTGTCTGCAGACGCCGCGGGAGCGGGTTGTCCGGCTCCGGATTCTCCGGCTCCCGGCCGCCGCGTCGAGGTCTGCGTCACGAGCCCCATGCTACCTTTTGCGGCTGGCAGTCCTTCCCAGCAGTAGGCTGGTGGCGTGGATTCTTCCCCCAGCACCTCACCAGCCGCCAGCCCTGCTGCCCCCGGGCGCATCGTCCTTGCGGCCACCCCCATCGGAAATGTCGGCGACGCCTCCGCGCGCCTGGTTGAGCTCCTGGGGACAGCGGACATCATTGCCGCTGAGGACACCCGCCGGCTGCACCGCCTGGTCCAGAGCCTCGGCGTCACTGTGGCCGGAAGGATCATCAGCTACCACGAGCACAACGAAGCGACCCGGACCGCCGAACTCCTTGACCAGGTCCGGACGGGCAGCACGCTGGTGATGGTGACCGACGCAGGGATGCCGTCGGTCTCCGATCCTGGTTTCCGGCTGGTGGAAGGTGCGGTTGCCGCCGGACTGACGGTCACTGCCGTCCCCGGTCCGTCCGCCGTCCTTACTGCCCTGGCGCTCTCCGGCCTGCCGACTGACAGGTTCTGCTTTGAGGGGTTCCTCCCGCGGAAAGCCGGTGAACGCGCCGGACGGCTGGCAGACCTCACCGGTGAGCGCCGGACCATGGTGTTCTTCGAGGCGCCACACCGGCTTGAGGCCATGCTCCGTGCGCTGCGCGAGCGTTTCGGGCCGGACCGGCCCGTCGCGGTCTGCCGGGAGCTGACCAAAACCTATGAGGAAGTGATCCGGGGCTCCCTCGATGAGCTGCTGCACTGGGCCGAAAACAACGAGGTCCGAGGCGAGATTGCCGTGGTCCTCGGTGGCGCGCCGGAGCAGGCGGCCGGCACGCCGGAAGACCACGTGGCGGCCGTGAACGACCTGGTGGCCCAGGGCATCAGGCTCAAGGAAGCAGTGGCCGCCGTCGCAGAGGACGTCAGGGTCAGCAAACGGGAGCTGTATTCGGCTGTCCTTGCCGCCCGCTGAGGGCACCGGCAAACCGTCCCGCCCGTGGCAGGAAAATGCTGTGCAGCTGCACAGTAAACCCGTGATTGGGCAGTGCGCCGGAGCGTAGACCCCTCCTCCGTGCCCGCAGTAGTGTGACAGTTAATCGGCCTCCGACGCTCCGCCGCTACGGCAGGACACCACGGCCGCCACAACCCTACTGACGAGGGAGTCATCGTGACTGCTACTGCACAGGCCGCTGTTAACGCCGACCGTGAAAGCCGGCTTCTGGCCTCCGTTCCTACCGGTTTGCTGATCAATGGCGAGTGGCGTGATGCCGCTTCCGGCAAGACGTTCGACGTCGAGGATCCCGCCACCGGCAAGGTGCTGCTGAGCATTGCCGACGCCGGCGCCGAAGACGGTGCCGCGGCCCTGGACGCTGCGGTGGCTGCGCAGGAGTCGTGGGCAAAGGTTCCGCCGCGCGAGCGTGGCGAGATCCTGCGCCGGGCATTCGAGCTTGTGACCGAGCGCGCCGAGGACTTCGCGTTGCTGATGACCATGGAAATGGGCAAGCCCCTGGCCGAGGCCCGCGGCGAGGTCACCTACGGTGCAGAGTTCCTGCGCTGGTTCTCCGAGGAAGCGGTCCGCGCGTTCGGCCGCTACTCCGTTGCCCCGGACGGCAAGTCCCGCCTGCTGGTGACGAAGAAGCCTGTTGGCCCGTGCCTGCTGATCACGCCGTGGAACTTCCCGCTGGCCATGGCCACCCGCAAGATCGCACCGGCCGTCGCCGCCGGCTGCACCATGGTCCTGAAATCGGCCAACCTGACGCCACTGACGTCGCAGCTGTTCGCCGCCGTGATGCAGGAAGCCGGACTGCCCGCCGGTGTCCTGAACGTCATTCCCACGTCCACCGCCGGCGCCACGACCGGTCCGCTGATCAAGGACGCCCGGCTGCGGAAGCTTTCCTTCACCGGGTCCACCGAAGTGGGCCGCCGTTTGCTTGCCGATGCGTCTGAAACCGTGCTCCGGACCTCGATGGAACTCGGCGGCAACGCTCCGTTCGTCGTCTTCGACGATGCTGACCTGGATGCGGCCGTCGCCGGTGCAATGCTGGCCAAGCTGCGCAACATGGGTGAGGCCTGCACCGCTGCCAACCGGTTTATCGTGCACGAATCCGTGGCCACCGAATTCGCGGAGAAGTTCGCCGCGAAGATGAAGGAGATGACCACCGCCCGCGGCACCGAGCCGGAGTCCAAGGTGGGCCCGCTGATCGATGCCAAGAGCCGGGACAAGGTGCACGAACTGGTTTCCGACGCCGTTGCCTCCGGCGCGAAGGCTGTCCTCGGCGGGGCGCCGGTGGACGGCCCGGGCTACTTCTACCAGCCCACCATCCTCTCGGGAGTCAGCGAAGGCACCCGGATCCTGTCGGAGGAAATCTTCGGCCCGGTAGCCCCCATCATCACGTTCTCCAGCGAGGACGACGCCGTACGCCTGGCCAACAACACCGAATATGGCCTGGTGGCGTACGTCTTCACCAAGGACCTCAACCGGGGCATCCGGATGGGTGAACGCCTCGAAACCGGCATGCTCGGACTGAATGCCGGCGTGATTTCCAACGCCGCCGCGCCGTTCGGCGGCGTCAAGCAGTCCGGCCTGGGCCGTGAAGGCGGGCTCGAAGGAATCGAGGAGTATCTCTACACCCAGTACATCGGCATCGCCGACCCCTACGCGGGCTAGCCTCCTCCGCCGGCAGGAGGCCCGGCGAACGTGGCGGGATCGGCCACGTCAGTTGCCTTCCTGCTTGTGGAAGCCGCCGTGCGCAGTCCGTCCTGGCCCGGCCGGGCGGGCGCGCACGGCGGCTTCTGCGTTGGTCTCCGCGCGCAGCGTCCACGCGCGCCCCGCGAGCCTGACTGGAGCGGTGGCGAACCTGCTCAGGCGGCCCATGACGGAGGGCGGCAGCCACCTGGCCCGCCAGCGCTGCAGCAGCGTTGCGTTGGCCCGCAGCGAATCCTCAAGCGGCCCCAGCTGTCCGGGCGCTTCGGTGACACCCTCCGCACCCGTAGCGCGGCCGGGGCCGGACCGCCGGGCGTCGGTTTCCAAGACGGCGTCTGCCTGCTCCGGCGGCCGGCCGTACCTGCGCCGTTCGAAGGCCGCCGTGACGGCGGCAACGGCACGGTGCGCCGCCTCATCCATGCCGTCCGGCTCGCCCAGCAGCGAACTGCGGAGGCGCGACGCGTAGGCGCGCGGTGATTCACTGGTGCCGGCCGGAAGACCGTAGTCCCGGCCAAGGTCCAGCAACTCGCTCCATGCCAGCGGAACGGCATCAGCGGCGTTCCTTGGCCGGAGGCGCCGCGCACGGATTCCCGTGCGCACCAGCCGTGGCGACGCCGCGAGCAGGAGCACGCCCAGCACGCCGCCCGTTCCCAGCAGCCACGGCAGCACCTGTGCGCCGTCGTCAGTGCTTCCGCCGCCAACACCAGGGGCCGGCACAGGGGTGGCACTGGGAGCCGGTGTCGGAGCCGGGGCGGGATCGGGGACGAGGCCATCATTGTTTTCAACGGAGCCCGGTGCTGCAGGGGACGAGGCTTCGCTAGCGTAGTCCGGCACCACGCCACGGGACGGCGTGGGCTCGAACGGCACCCAGCCCAGTCCCTGGAAGTACAGTTCCGGCCAGGCGTGCGCATCCCGCGCGTCCACCTCATACTCCGAAAGTTCGCCCTGGCCGGCAACGGTTACCGTGGCACCGGTCAGCCTGCCCGGCGCATAACCCACCGCGATCCGGCTGGGGATACCCTCCAACCGTGCCATCACCGCCATCGCCGAGGCGTAGTGGATGCAGTATCCGCTCTTCTGCTCCAAAAAGTCAGACAGGACGGACAAGCCGTTGCCGTCATAGCCGCCCTGCACGGGCGACTGCAGTGAATACGTGAACTCCGATGAGCGCAGGTAGCGCTGGATGGCCATGGCCTTCTCATACGGCGTGGCGCCCGCACCGGCTACGCGCCCGGCGGTGGTCCGGACAATCTCCGGCACGTTCCCGGGGATCCGCGTGAAGTCGTCCGGAACGTCCCGCACCGGAGCGGAGGACCGCTCCAGCAACGCAGCCGTCAGGTTGGGCACCGACGATGTCACCACGTACTCCTGGCGCCGGGAGGCTGTGGCGTCGGAGCCCTTGATGCTTAGTGTGGCTGGGTCCCAGGTCCAGCGGCCGTTGAGGCCGCGGACGGTTTCCGGGGCATAGGGGGCCGGGAGGTACGGGCTGCTGAACGTGCCGGTGTCGATGGCTGTGACCTGCTGCTGTTCGTCGGCGAGTGTCGCATAGCCGGGATCGATCTGTCCGCCCAGTGGCAGCCGCGATGCGGTGCGGTCGTCCGGCCCCCAGGATTCGCCGTCGAAATGGTCCACCGTGACGGACCTCAGGTACAGGGGAGCGGTGGCACTGGTGGCGTACGTAATCCGGCCGCTGCCGTCAGGTGTCCGCAGGCTGTTCCCCAGCGTGATCATGGGGTTCAGGCCGGTTCCGGTTCCCCACGGATTGAGCCGTGAGCCCTGCGGGAAGGTGCCCTGGTCGAATCCGGGGACAGCCAGCGGTACCACCAGGGTGGCGGCCACCGCCACGGCTCCGGTGAGGGCTGCCCGGCGAAGCTGCCCCGGGTTCCGTGCAGCCCCGCCCTGGCTGCGGAAATCAGGGGCAAACCACTGGCTGCAGGCCAGGATCATCAGGTAACCGGCCACCGTTGCAACGAATCCCCAGAAGCCGACGCTCTGTGGCTTGATCATTGCCGGTACCACCAGGATTGCCAGCAGCCCCATGCCGGTGGCCGCCGGCATGCCGAGCGGGACGGCCAGGGCATCGACCAGGATCACTGCCAGTCCAAGGACGGCGCAGATCACCATGACGATGCCCACGTTGGGTGCAACGGGGGCCGTCTCTGATAAGACGGTTTCGCTGGCGCGGCGGATCAGCTGGTTGACGTCGGAAAACGTCGCAGCGCTGGGAATCACCCCCAGAATGCTTGAGCCGCGGAAGAACGTCAGTGTGAGGATGGCCCCCAGCGAGAGGAAACCGCCCGCGGTGACCAGCAGGGGCGCTGCACGCAGTGCCCGAAGCCCGGCAAGCGTAAAGCCCACCGCCCCAACGGTGGTGGCTACCGGCCAATACCAGGCCCAGCCACGCAGGACCCCGTTCAGGGACAGGGCAGCACCGCAGACTGCCAGCACGATGGCTGCGGCCATGGCCCAGGGGTAGGCGCCTACGCGGGCGGGCCTTGAACCGTCAGCCGGTGTGGACTGCGTACCCGTTCCCGGAGTCCGGGCCGGCGCCATGGTCATCGGACCACCCCCGCGCCGCGGCTGGCGTCGCCGGCCGGAGCGGGCAATGGCACGTCCTGGTCGAACGATCCCCAGGCGGCGGCGGCTCCCACGGAGGCCGGCACCGCCACGGCGCGCCATCCGCCCTGTCGCAGGGTCTCCAGCACGGGGGCAAAGTCTTCGGGTTTCTCAGCCACGATGACGGCGAAGGCGTTGGTGCCGTAACTGGCTGCGGGCGCCAGGGCGATTGCCTCTTCGGGCGAGATGCGGCCCAGGACCGCAATCAGTGGCCCGCGCATGCGGTGCGCGGACAGCTTGTCCATGAGCCTGTCGTCGAATGCTGCGGGTCCCGCATCCTGGCCATTGCGGCTGCGGGGGCGCAGCAGTGCAGGAGCGGAACCCGGGCCGGCGGACGGCCGGAACCTGCCGTTGGTCCGGGCATGGTGCGGCCCCGTGAGCTGGATGGCAGCGAGGCTCTCTGCGATGGACTGCAGCCCAGACGCGCCGCCGTATTCCTCTGACTCCGGTTCCGGCGCCGACGGCGAATGCAGGAAGGCGGGCTCACCGCGGACGTCCAGGAAGCGCAGGCCGTAGTTCCGCTCTGCGAGGTGTGCGCTGATGGACATGGCCGCCACCACCGACCATTCAAACGTCCGGCTGGTCAGCATGGAATGCCCGTCCTGGCTGGCTTGGCCGGCCTGGCCGCCCAGACCGCCGGCTGCGGTGGAACCGCTGGAGAATGCCCCGAACCGGTGGTCCAGGATAATCGTGGCCTCCGGCGTGGTGACTGATTCTTCCTGGCGGACCATCAGCGAACCATGCCGGGCGGTGGCCGCCCAGTGGACCCTTCGCATGGGGTCGCCGTGACGGTATTCGCGCGTCATGACGTCGTCGTCGCTGGGATTGGCACGGGTCCTGGTTGCCGTCACGCCATCGTTCCCGCGCGCGCCGGCCAGGCCGGTAGCGGGGAGCACGACGGCGGCCGGCGTCACGGTGAGCGTGTCGCCGTCGTCGATGGACTGGCGGTGCAGTGACAACCCGAAGGGGTCCGTGAACTCAGCGGTGACCGGCCCAATGCGGAATTGGCCGCGCTGCTCCGAACGCAGGTGGTATTCATAGCGGCTGGTACCGCCGGAGGCTGTACGCGAGGGAAACCTGAACGAGGGCGAAGAACCGAACCGCGGCGGCAGGCGTTCCTCCATGCTGGCCCGGCCGCTGCCTGCACCGGTCCGCGCCACGGCAAGGCGCACGGTGGTGGGGGAGGACGTTTCCACCGGCGAAGGATGGAACTCCCGGTACACCCGGAAGCGGGGCTTCACCAACCGGATACCGGCCAGCGAAACCAATGGCAAGACCAGCAGCAGGATGCTGAGGGTCAGAAGGTCCCTGCGTCCCATGACCTGGGCGGCTGCCAGGGTGAAGCCACCGGCGGCAAGCATGCCCCACCCCCGTGCGGTGAAAAGGTGCTGGGGCAGTCTGTCCAGGAGGGCCATGGCGTACCGCTTAGCGGTTCCTGCCCGAACCTGCCACGGAAGCGGCGTTCCGGGCGGCCTGGCTCCGCGTTCCGGCGGCAGTGCCTGTACCAGCCGCGTTGCCGGCGCCTCCGGGTGCCTGCGGAACCGGGAGCCGCGACAGGATGCCCTGCAGCACGGTGTGCGCTGTTTCGCCGGCGCCGGCAGCTTTGCGGTCCAGGATGATCCGGTGCGCCAGGACAGCCTCGGCCACCTGGACGACGTCGTCGGGGAGGACGAAGTCGCGGGCGTCCAGGGCTGCGGTCGCCTTCGCTGCGCGAAGCAACTGCAGCATGGATCGCGGACTGGCCCCCAACCGCAGCAGCGGGCTTTCCCTGGTGGCCCTGCCAACGGAAACGGTGTATTCCTTCACCGCCTGCGAGACGTAGACCTGCTGGACGGTGGTGATCATGGCTGCTACCTCAGCGGCGGTGACCACGGCTGAGACCTTTGCCAGCGGGGACACCGCCTGATGGGTTTCGAGCATCTCGATTTCGGCGTCCTTGTCCGGATACCCCATGGAGATCCTGGCCATGAACCTGTCGCGCTGGGCTTCGGGCAGCGGGTAGGTGCCTTCCATCTCGATGGGGTTCTGGGTGGCAACCACCATGAACGGTTCGTCGAGCCGGTAGGAAGTGCCGTCCACCGTGACCTGGTGTTCCTCCATGCATTCGAGGAGGGCGGACTGGGTTTTCGCTGACGCCCGGTTGATCTCGTCGCCGATGACGATGTTGGCGAAAACTGCGCCCGGACGGAACTCGAAGAGCCGGGATGACTGGTTGTAAATGGATACCCCGGTCACGTCGGAGGGGAGCAGGTCCGGCGTGAACTGGATGCGGCTGACGGTGCAGTCAATGGTTTTGGCAAGGGTTTTGGCCAGCAGTGTCTTGCCGACGCCTGGAACGTCTTCCAGCAGCAGGTGGCCTTGGGCGAGCAGGACGGTCAATGCAAGCTCCGCGGCGTCGGACTTCCCGTCGATCACCGTGTTGACAGTGCTGAGGATCCGCTGGCTGGCGTCGTGGAACGAGTCAGCGTCCATGGCGGCGGCACGATGGCCGTTCAGGTGGCTGACGGGATCGGAAACGCCCGCAAGGTTGCGGTTCGCAGCGCTCACATCGTTGGCAGTGCGTCGGTAAGATTCCATCGGCAACCTTTCAGCCAGGGTTTCACCTGGACGGGACAGCAAGCCTGCCTTCGCCCGTCGGTGGGCGTTCTCATGTGCTCCCACCAGACTACTAACACAACTGCCTGGCCTGGCATAGAGTTCCGGCGAAATCGTGGTGCCCTCCGCCGTTAGGCTGGAGTGATGTGCAGTCCGCAGACCCCCGATGCCTACCGCGAACCCACAACGGGAGGTTCCCAGAGTGGCGCAGCGTCCCCGAAACGCGAATATCCGCCCGCTCCCGAACCGCTGCCGGTACCGGTAATGGATAACCACACGCACCTGGATTTTCCTGACGGAAAAGGGCCAGTGGGAATAGCCGAAGCTATGGACGCCGCTGCCGCCGTGGGTGTCCAGGGGGCAGTCCAGGTGGGCTGCGACCTGGAGTCCTCGCGGTTCACTGTTCAGGCGGTGCAGCAGGATGACCGGTTGCTGGGCGCTGTGGCGCTGCACCCCAATGATGCTCCCGGCTATGCCGCCCGCGGTGAACTCGAAGACGCTCTCGCTGAGATTGAAGAGCTGGCAGCCCACCCGCGGATCCGTGCCATCGGCGAGACAGGCCTCGACTTCTTCCGCACTGAAGGCGAGGGACTGGCTCATCAGCGGTACTCATTCCGGCGGCACATCGACATCGCCAAGCGGCTGGACCTCACCCTCCAGATTCACGACCGGGACGCACACGCCGACGTGGTGCAGGTCCTGGAAGAAGAGGGTGCTCCGGACCGGGTGGTATTCCATTGCTTCTCCGGCGATGAGGAGCTTGCCACCATCTGCAACCGCGAGGGCTGGTACATGTCGTTCGCCGGAACACTGACCTTCCGAAACGCGGCCAACCTGCGGTCCGCGCTCGCGGTCGCTGACCCGGAACTCGTCCTGGTGGAAACAGACGCCCCGTTCCTGACCCCACATCCGCACCGCGGCCGGCCCAACGCCAGCTACATGGTGCCGTACACCGTCCGGGCCATGGCTGAATTGACAGGCACGGACCTCTCCGAGCTGTGCACCCGGATCAGCTCAAATACGTTGCGGGCATACGGATCCTGGAGCTGAGAAATGTCACAGTGATGAAGCTTTGAGGCATACGTGGTATGCAAATTTGTTGGCCCGTTTATAACGCTACGGTTACAGTGGAAAACTATTAGCCGGGGTCGGGGAAGGCCAACGGGTAATTTCGCTTCCTTTTCAGCATCACAAGCCGGGACCCTGTCCCGTCCTGGCTGCTGGCGGGAAGCAGGCGGCGCAAAGGTGCCCGGACTGCTGTTCAAAGGCGGTGCCGGGCATTTTACTGCGCAAATCCCCGTGCCCGGATGGACCTAAAGTTACGGGCAATCGTGGTCAAGTTCTTCACATCGGATGGCAAGATCAGCTTTTTCAAGGTTGGGGCCCAGCTGCTGGTGCTTTGCACCCTGGTAGCGGGGCTCGTAGCCTTCGTCGGCAATAACAAAACCATCACGCTCAACGTCGATGGCAAGGTCTCTTCCGTCCAGACCTTCGGCGGCACCGTCGGCCAGGTGGTCAAGAGTGCCAACATTGAACTGACGCCCGCAGACAGGGTTTCCCCGGCCATCGACGCCTCGGTCCACAACGGAACCGTGATCAACGTCAACCAGGCCAAGGAAGTTAAGGTCAGCCTCGACGGCGCAGAGAAAACGGTCAGTACCACCGCGCAGGACGTCGCAGGCTTGGTCACCGAGCTCGGCGTGGCCAGCACCTCGTCGCTCTCCGTCCCCAAGGATGCGCAGCTCGCACTCGCCGGCTCCTTCGTGTCCATCTCCACCCCAAAATCCGTCAGCATCGTCGCCGACGGCAAGGTGAACACCACCACCACCACTGCAGCTACCGTAGGTGACGTGCTCGAAAGCGCCGGGCTGACCATCGGCGCCAACGACCGGACCTCCCAGCCTGCCAACGCGCACGTCGTCAACAACATGGTGATCAAAGTGTCCCGGGTCGATAACGGCCAGACCGCGAAAACCACCGAGGACGTCCCCTTCGAGACGGTGACCACCGAAAACGCCGAGATGCTCAAGGGCGAGAAGGAAGTTACCCAGGCAGGCGCCGCGGGCAAGCTGGAGAAGACCTTCAAGCTGGTCCTCGTCGATGGCCGTGAAGCCTCCCGCACCCTCGTCTCTGAAGCCGTAGCCGTCCAGCCCGTCGCTGAGAAGGTCACGGTGGGCACCAAGGCAAAGCCTGTGGCCCAGGCCGCTGCGGCCCCGGCCGCCGGCAACAACACCGGCGCTGCTGCTCCGGCCATGATGAACGAAGCCATGTGGGACAAGATCGCCCAGTGCGAGTCCACCGGCAACTGGAGCATCAACAGCGGCAACGGCTACTACGGCGGCCTGCAGTTCGACATCCGGACGTGGATCGGTGCCGGCGGCGGTGCCTACGCCCCCAACGCCAGCCTGGCCACCAAGGCCCAGCAGATCGACATCGCCAACCGCGTGTACGCGCAGCGCGGCCTGCAGCCGTGGGGCTGCGGCTGGGCAGCCAGCAGCTAGCAGACCCGCTGCCAGCCCGTACTGGCATGGTCCACGCATCGAAGCCGGGCCCGGGATTTTTCCGGGCCCGGCTTCGGCCGTTAACACGGCCGACCCGGCGGAAACGGCCCGGCCACGCGGGATAGGATACCTAGGTGACTGAACCCAACCCCGCCGCGCCCGCACCGCTTTTCGGTGCCTCCGACATTCGCCGGCTGGCAGGGGAGATCGGTGTCAGGCCCACCAAAACCCTGGGCCAGAACTTCGTCATCGACGGCAACACCATCCGCAGGATCGTGGCAGCAGCAGGAGTCGGTGCCAATGAGACCGTCCTGGAAGTCGGCCCGGGCCTCGGCTCACTGACGCTGGGCCTGCTGGACGCCGCCGCGGCCGTGGTGGCTGTGGAGATCGATCCCGTCCTCGCCGCCAAGCTTCCGGACACCGTGGCTGAATGGCGGCCGGCCGCCGTCGGAAATTTCCACCTCGTCGAGGCTGACGCCATGAGGGTCACGGACCTTCCCGTGGAACCTACGGCGCTGGTAGCCAACCTGCCCTACAACGTTGCGGTACCCGTGGTCCTGCACCTCCTGGAGCATTTCCCCAGCCTGCAGCACGGCCTGGTCATGGTGCAGGACGAGGTAGCCGACCGCCTGGCCGCCGGTCCGGGCTCAAAGACCTACGGTGTTCCGTCCGTCAAGTCAGCGTGGTACGGCCAGATGCGCAAAGCCGGCGTGATCGGCATGAACGTGTTCTGGCCAGCGCCCAAGATCCACAGCGGACTGGTCGCCTTCACCCGGCGCGAACCGCCTGCCACCAGCGCCACCCGCCAGCAGGTCTTTGCCGTGATTGACGCTGCCTTCGCCCAGCGGCGCAAGACCCTGCGTGCCGCGCTCAGCGGCTGGGCCGGGGGAGGAGCGGAAGCCGAACGCTTCCTGCTGGCGGCCGGCGTCGATCCCACCGCGCGCGGTGAAGTCATCGACATCGCCGCGTTCGCCAGGATCGCCGAAGCCAAGGAAGCGGGCGCGTGAACACGCCCGCCGTCCGGTTCGCGGCGCGGACGGTCCGGGTCAAGGCTCCCGGGAAGATCAACGTCTCGCTGGACGTCGGCCCGCTCCGGCCAGATGGCTACCATTCCGTGGCCAGCGTCTACCTGGCCGTCTCCCTCTATGAAGAAGTGGCAGCCACCAGCACGGAAACGCCGGGCATCACGGTGAGCCTGAGCCCGGGCAGCACCCTTGACCTTGACGCCGTCGACATCCCGCTGGACGCCAGCAACCTGGCCTACCGGGCCGCCGCCATCATGGCTGACGTTTCCGAGCACGCCACAGGAGTCCACCTGGAAATCACCAAGAGGGTGCCCGTGGCCGGCGGGATGGGCGGGGGATCGGCGGACGCCGCCGCTACGCTCCTGGCCTGTGATGCCCTGTGGAACAGCGGCCTCTCCCGGGAGGAACTCGCGCACCTTGCTGCCGAACTCGGAGCCGATGTTCCGTTCTCCCTGCTCGGCGGAACAGCGGTAGGGCTCGGGGTTGGTGACCAACTGTCGCCGGCACTCGCAAAGGCAAAGACCCACTGGGTCCTGGTTACCGCAGATTTCGGCCTGCCCACTCCGGAAGTCTTCCGGACCCTGGACAGGCTGCGGGAAGCGGAGGGTGTGGACGCGGACGAGCCCACCGGCGTCGACCCCCACGTCCTGGCCGCCCTGCGCGGCGGCGACGCAGACGCCCTCAGCCGCATCCTGGTCAACGACCTCCAGCGGGCCTCCATTGAACTGGCCCCCTCACTGCGCGATACGCTGGGCATCGGCGAATCGCATGGCGCCATCGCCGGCATCGTATCCGGCTCCGGGCCCACCGTGGCCCTTCTCGCGGATGACTCCGTGGCAGCGGAAGCACTGGCGGAAGACCTGCAGCACCAAGGCCTGTCCGCCCTGGCCGTCCATGGTCCCGTCCCCGGCGCCCGCATCATTTCCGACACCCTTCTCTAGCAGCGCAACGCCCATCCGGGCAGCAGAAAGCAGTTCTTTTTGGCACACCTTCTTGGCGGCGAAAACCTCACAGTCTCCTTCGCGACCCGCACAGTCCTGGACGGCGTCACGCTCGGACTCGAGGAGGGCGACCGCATCGGCATGGTGGGCCGGAACGGCGACGGCAAGTCCACCCTGATGCGGCTGCTCGCCCTGCGCTCCACCCCGGATTCCGGCCGTGTTACCAAACGCGGCGACGTCAACGTCGGCTACCTGGACCAGAGCGACGTGCTCGACGGCGACCTGACAGTGGGCGTGGCGATCGTCGGCGACCAGGCCGACTACGAGTGGGCGCGCAACCCTCAAATCCGTGAAGTCATGGGCGGCCTGGTGTCCGACGTCGACTGGCATGCCAACGTCCATGCGCTCTCCGGCGGGCAGAAGCGGCGGGTGGCCCTGGCCAAGCTGCTGATCGAGGACCACGACGTCATCATGCTCGACGAGCCCACCAACCACCTTGACGTCGAAGGTGTTGCCTGGCTGGCCCGCCACCTGAAATCGCGCTGGCGCGCCAACCAGGGCGCCTTCCTGGTGGTTACCCACGACCGGTGGTTCCTCGACGAAATCTGCACCAAGACGTGGGAGGTGCACGACGGTATCGTGGACCCCTTCGAGGGCGGCTACGCGGCCTACGTCCTCGCCCGGGCCGAGCGGGACCGGATGGCCTCCGTGGTGGAAGGCAAGCGCCAGCAGCTGGTCAAGAAGGAGCTCGCCTGGCTGCGCCGAGGTGCCCCTGCCCGCACCGCGAAGCCGAAGTTCCGGATCGAGGCGGCCAATGCGCTCATCGCCGACGTTCCCGCGCCGCGTGATTCCATGGCGCTGAGCAAGATGGCCACCGCACGCCAGGGCAAGGACGTCCTGGACCTGGAACACGTCTCGCTGAACTTCCAGGGCGACGACGACGGGAAGAAGCTTTTCGACAACATCACCCTCCGCCTGGCCCCGGGTGAGCGGCTGGGCCTGGTGGGCGTCAATGGCGCCGGCAAGACCACGCTCCTGAAGCTCCTGAACGGCGAGATTGCCCCCGATGCCGGGAAGCTGAAGCGCGGCAAGACGGTGGTCACCGCGGTCCTCACCCAGGAAGTCAAGGAGCTTGACGACGTCGCTGACCTGCGCGTCATCGAGGTCATTGAGCGTGAGAAGCGTTCCTTCAACGTGGGCGGCAAGGAATTCACGGCCGGCCAGCTGGTGGAGCAGCTCGGGTTCACCAACCAGAAGCAGTGGACACCGGTACGGGACCTCTCCGGTGGTGAGCGGCGCCGCCTTCAGCTGCTGCGGCTGCTGGTGGGCGAACCCAACGTGCTGATGCTCGACGAGCCCACCAATGACCTCGACACCGATACCCTCGCCGCCGTCGAGGACGTCCTGGACGGCTGGCCCGGCACCCTGGTGGTGGTCAGCCACGACCGCTACCTGCTGGAACGCGTCACCGACCACCAGATGGCGCTCCTTGGCGACGGCAAGCTCCGTGGCCTGCCCGGCGGCGTGGACCAGTACCTTGAACTCCGCGAGGCTGCCCTGGCCGGGTCCACCGTGACCGGCGGCGGAAACCCCGTCACCAGCGCCGGTGCTGCCTCGGCAGCAACCGGGACCGGCCCTTCCGAAGCCGAAAAGCGCGAAGCCCGCAAGGCCCTCAACCGGATCGAGCGGCAGATCAAGAAGCTGGATCAAGAGGAAAAGAAGCTTCACGACCTGATGCTGAAGTCCACCGAGGCCGGAGACTTCGACAAGCTCGCCGACCAGAACAAACAGCTCAAGGACCTCACGGACGAAAAAGACGCCCTGGAAATGGAGTGGCTGGAGTCCTCAGAACTCCTGGGCGACTGACAAAGGCAACCGGGCAACTCACAGCTCTGACTGCAGCTCCGGGTCTTTCCTGAGGCCGGTGAGGCCGTTCCAGGCGAGGTTGACCAGGTGCGCTGCGACGGTGGTCTTGTCGGGCTGGCGGCTGTCCTGCCACCATTGGCCGGTCATGGCCACCATGCCCACCAGCATCTGGGCGTACATGCCGCCGTCCTGGCCGCTGAAGCCGCGCCGGGAGAACTCGTCGGACAGGATGTGCTCCACCCGGGCGGTGACGTGGGACAGCAGCGTGGAGAAAGCGCCTTCGGGCTGTGACGGGGGAGCGTCGCGCATGAGGATCCGGAAGCCCTCAGTGCGGTCCTCGATATACGTGAGCAGGGCCAAGGCGGCGCGTTCAACCAGGACGCGCGGCTTGGCTTCGTCGGCCAGTGCGGTGTTGATCGCGTCCAGGAGGATGTGGAACTCGAAGTCCACCACCTGGGTGTAGAGGCCTTCCTTGGAGCCGAAGTGCTCGTAGATCACCGGTTTGGAGACGCCCGCGCAGGCGGCGATTTCTTCGATGGTGGTGCCGTCCAGCCCGCGGACTGCGAACAGGCCGCGCCCCACGTCGATCAGCTGGTTCCGCCGCTGAAGGCCGGTCATCCGTGTCCGCGGAGGGTTGTTGCTCACATTTCCATCATGCCCTACCCCGGCGGGCCCGTTTTCCCGCTTCCCGGGGGCGCCCGGCTCCCGGTCAACAAGGGCTGTGTCGCGCGCTGCCCCGAAGCCGTGGCAAAATAGGGACTTGTGCCCGGGCCTTGTGCCGGAGGCATGGTCCGCCCTGGTGTAACGGCAGCACCCCGGCCTTTGGAGCCGTGGAGTATAGGTTCGAATCCTATGGGCGGAACTGCTGTGCGGGGAGTTCAGCAGGTAACTCCCGGTGCCGGGCCGGCGGACGTTGGCCGGACACCATGAAGCGCCAGCGCAACAAAGCGAGGAGAATCCGTACGTGATCCCTGAAAACACCGGTCCGGCCGCAGTCATCGTATTGGCAGCAGGTGCCGGTACCCGGATGAAGTCACGTACCCCCAAGATCCTCCACGAACTCGGCGGACGCTCGATGGTGGGCCACGCGCTCCTCGCTGCCCGCAGCATCGAACCCCGCCAGCTCGCCATCGTGGTCCGCCACGAACGCGACCTCGTGGCCGGGCACGTGGCTGAACTCGACCCGTCCGCGGCCATCGTGGACCAGGACGAGGTGCCCGGCACCGGGCGTGCCGTGGAGGTGGCCTTGCAGGCGCTGGACGCCAAGGAAGAGCTCACCGGCACCGTGGTGGTCACCTACGGCGACGTCCCGCTGCTCTCCGGCGGACTGCTGGCCGAACTCGTCGCCACCCACGAACGGGAAGCCAACGCGGTCACCGTGCTCACCGCAGTCCTGGACGACGCCACAGGCTACGGCCGGATCCTCCGCGGAGAAGACGGCACAGTGACCGGCATCCGCGAACACAAGGACTCCACCGATGCCGAGCGCCTGATCCGCGAGGTCAACTCCGGGATCTACGCCTTCGACGCCGCCGTGCTCCGCGAAGCACTGGGCAAGGTCACCACCGACAACGCCCAGGGCGAGAAATACCTCACCGACGTGCTGGGTCTGGCGCGCGAGGCAGGCGGCCGCGTTGCCGCCGTCGTGACCGCTGACCGCTGGCAGGTGGAGGGCGCAAACGACCGTGTCCAGCTCGCCGCCCTCGGTGCCGAACTGAACCGGCGCACCGTGGAGGCATGGATGCGCGCCGGCGTGACAGTGGTGGACCCTTCCACCACCTGGATCGACTCCTCCGTCACACTGGACGAGGACGTCCGCCTGCTGCCCAACACGCAACTGCACGGCTCCACCTCGGTGGCGCGGGACGCCGTCGTCGGACCCGACACCACCCTCACCGACGTTGAGGTGGGCGAGGGCGCAACGGTGATCCGCACCCACGGTTCCGGTTCGGTGATCGGCCCGCGCGCCGCCGTCGGACCCTTCACTTACCTGCGCCCGGGCACCGTCCTTGGCGAAAAGGGCAAGATCGGCGCCTTCTACGAAACCAAGAACGTCACCATCGGACGCGGCTCCAAGCTGTCCCACCTGGGCTACGCCGGCGACGCTGAAATCGGCGAAGACACCAACATCGGCTGCGGCAACATCACGGCCAATTACGACGGCGAGAAGAAGCACCGCACCGTCATCGGCTCAGGCGTCAGGACAGGTTCGAATACGGTCTTCGTTGCGCCGGTCACCGTGGGGGACGGCGCCTACAGCGGCGCCGGCGCGGTGATCCGCAAGGACGTCCCGGCAGGTGCGCTCGCGCTGAGCATCGCCGCCCAGCGCAACACCGAAGGGTGGGTCCCGGCCAACCGTCCCGGCAGCCGATCCGCCGAACTGGCCCAGGCGGCCATCAACAACTCCTCAAGTACCCCGGCATCTACAGAAGAGGGCAAGTAACAATGAGCGAAATTACGGCGCATGGCGAGAAGAAGCTGGTGCTCGCCACCGGGCGGGCACATCCGGAGCTGGCCCGGGAAATCGCCAAGGAGCTCGGCACCGACCTCCTTCCGGTGGACGCGTACGACTTCGCCAACGGTGAGATCTATGTCCGCGCCGGGGAAAGCGTCCGTGGCACGGATGCCTTCGTGATCCAGGCCCACCCGGCCCCGCTGAACAACCACCTCATGGAACAGCTGATCATGATTGATTCGCTGAAGCGCGCCTCCGCCAAGCGGATCACCGTGGTGTCCCCGTTCTACCCGTACGCCCGGCAGGACAAGAAGGGCCGCGGCCGCGAACCCATCTCCGCCCGCCTGGTGGCCGATCTCTACAAGACCGCCGGTGCGGACCGCATCATGAGCGTGGACCTGCACACCTCCCAGATCCAGGGCTTCTTCGACGGCCCCGTTGACCACCTGATGGCCATCCCGCTGCTTGCCGATTACATCCGCACCCGCGTTGACGCCGAAAACATCACCGTGGTTTCCCCGGACACCGGCCGCGTCCGCGTCGCCGAACAGTGGGCCGAGCGCCTGGGCGGGGCGCCGCTGGCTTTCGTTCACAAGAGCCGCGACCTCACCGTCCCCAACCAGGCCGTATCCAAGACCGTGGTGGGCCAGATCGAGGGACGCACCTGCGTCCTGATCGACGACATGATCGATACCGGCGGAACCATCTCCGGCGCCGTCCAGGTGCTGAAGAACGCCGGCGCCAAGGATGTCATCATCGCCGCAACGCACGCCGTGTTCTCCGAACCGGCGGCACAGCGCCTGTCCGAGTCCGGTGCACGTGAAGTGGTGGTCACCAACACCCTGCCGCTGAACTCGTCGCAGCGCTTCCCGCAGCTGACGGTGCTGTCCATCGCGCCGCTGATTGCCCGCGCCGTGCGTGAAGTGTTCGACGACGGTTCGGTCACCAGCCTGTTCGACGGCAACGCCTAGCACCTGCTTGTCCCTGCCGGTGCCGGTACCGTTTTCAGTAAACGATGCCGGCACTGGTAGGATTTACCCCGAAACCTTGGCGAGGGAGAGCAGCCGCTTCGACGGCTCGCAGATCTCCGTGATCGACTGGGTCTGACCTGTTCTTCAGATGAAGAACAGCCTTCTTGGATTGGGCCGCCCCGGCCGCCCGGCGTTGAAGGTCATCCCAGACCTCCGCCCTCGCTGAACACCGTTTAGCCTTCAAGGAGATTCCATGTCTGAGCAGAAGCTCGCAGCAGAACTGCGCACCGAATTCGGCAAGGGCTACGCCCGCCGTGCACGGATGGCCAACCTGATCCCCGCCGTCATCTACGGCCACGGCGCAGAGCCCATCCACATCACCCTCCCCGCCAAGGCCACCACCCTGGCCGTCCGCACCGCCAACGCCCTGCTGTCCCTGGACATCAACGGCGAAGGCCACCTGGCCCTGGTCAAGGACATCCAGCGCGACCCGATCAAGCAGATCATCGAGCACATCGACCTCCTGACCGTCCGCCAGGGCGAGAAGGTCACGGTTGACGTTGCCGTTCACGTCGCAGGTGAGTCCGCACCAGGCACCGTCCACAACCTCGAGCTGACAACCGTCTCCCTCGAAGCTGAGGCCACCCACCTGCCCACCGCCGTCGAGGTCTCCATCGAAGGCCGCGCCGCAGGCGAGCACATCCACGCATCGGACCTCGTCCTGCCCAAGGGCACCGTGCTGCTGACCGACGCCGAGGCGCTGGTTGTGAACATCTCTGAGGAAGTCGAAATCGCCGAGGAAGAGGGCGAGCAGGCCGAGGCTCCCGCAGGCGAAGCTGAAGCCACCGAAGAAGCTGCTGCCGAGTAGCCTTCCCCACGTGCGCAATGGCCGGATCCCGCAGGGGTCCGGCCATTGCCATGCCTGAGCCGCGAGACCACCCACCTTAGGATTGATCCATGACTGATACCTGGCTGATTGTTGGCCTCGGCAACCCCGGCGCCCAGTACCAAGGGAACAGGCACAACGTCGGCCAGATGGTCCTTGACGAACTGGCGGGCCGGGTAGGTGCGGGGTTCAAGAGCCACAAGGCACGCGCCCAGGTGGTTGAAGGGCGCCTGGGCATCGGAGGCCCGCGCGTGGTGCTCGCCAAACCCATGACTTACATGAACGTCTCCGGCGGGCCGGTGTCCGCGCTGGCCAACTTCTACGGGATATCACCCGACCATGTGGTGGCAGTCCACGACGAGATCGACATTCCCTTTAATACGGTGAAACTCAAAATCGGCGGCGGCGAGGGCGGCCACAACGGACTGCGGGACATCTCCAAGGCGCTGGCCACCAAGGATTACCTCCGGGTCAGGGTAGGCGTGGGCCGTCCGCCCGGCCGCATGGACACTGCCGATTACGTGCTGCGCGATTTCGGAACCGCAGAGCTCAAGGAACTTCCTTTCCTGCTGGACGAGGCAGCCGACGCCGTCGAATTGCTCCTACGCGAAGGCCTGACCGCAGCGCAACAAAAGTTCCACCCGGCCAAGACAGCCGGATAGCAGGCACCGGCCGGCGCCACAAAAAACTTAAAGTGGCTTTGACCTGTCTCGTTGTCCGCCGGGCAAGGTACTCTTCTTGCTATGCGGGGGAGCAATGGGGCTACATTCCGCTATAGCTGGATGTAGGGGAACGTTCATGTCAATTGAGCCACTCAGCTGGGGGCGCGGGCCAGCACCCCTGGACGTCGGGTTGCGTACTCCGGCCCAGGGCAGCCCGGGGCCGCAATGGTCCGTGCCCGCCCGCAGCGCCAACCTTGAAACCGTCCGTACCGCACTGACCGCAGACAACTCGCTTGGCGTCGTCATCACCGGCGGCCGGGGCGTCGGAAAATCATCCCTCGCCCGTGCCGCCGTCACGGACCTTGGCCCGGAGGTCTGGTCGCTGCAGCTCCGCAGCGGACCCGCCGGCTCCACCACACCCTACGGATGCCTGTCCTTCCTGCTGGCACGCCTCCCGCAGGCCTATATGGGCTCGCCCACCGCCATCCTGCGCGGCATCACGTCCCTGATCCGCAGTGACGCCGCCGGCAGGCCCTGCGTCATCACGCTGGACACCTCCGGCACCATCGACGATCTCAGCGCCGGCGTGCTCCTCAACGTTCTCCTGACCGGGACCGCCAAGATCATTGCCGTGGCACCCAAGATCAGTGACCTCCCCTCCGACTTCCATTGGCTCCTCACGGACCGGCGGCTCACCGAAGTCCGGCTCAGCAACCTCAATGAGCTCCAGACACGGCAGGTCCTCCTTTCATTGCTGGGCCACCGCGTGTCCGCTTCCCTGGTCACCACGTACCACCAGATGGTGGGAGGCAATCCGCTGCTGCTCAAGGCCCTGGTCACCGAGCAGCAGCTGTCCGGCAACCTGGTGCTGTCCGACTCCGTATGGACCCTGCGGGACAAAGTAGTCCTCGACGGCGCCGCCAGCCTCGACGACATCGTCCGCTCCCGCTGGTCGCGTGAAACCGCCGAAACCCGCGAAGTCATAGAAATGCTGTCCTGCGCCCGGAGCGTGGAGCTGTCGCGGCTGACCTCCATCTACGGCGCCGACGTCGTGGCGGACATGGAAGACGGCGGACTCCTCGAAATCGACAGTTCAGACCACCGCTGGGTCTCATTGCGGGAGAAATACATCGGGGACGTCGTACGGACCTGGCTGAGCATCGCCCGGCGCCGCGAACTGCGTGCCGTACTTCTAGGTGGTGTGGAGCCGGACCCGGCGGGAATGACCGTTGAAGAGCTGATGGCCTTTGCCGCTTGGACCCATGAGTGCGAGGCGGAACTGAGCCCCGCGCTGGCCCTTTCGGCAGCCGAGGCCGCCGTCCAGCTGTTTGACCCGCGGTTCGCGCTGACCTACGGCGAACTGCTTCGCCGCGGAGACCGGGAATGGGTTCCTGCCCAACGGCAGCGGGCAGCCGCCTACCTGCAGCTGGACATGCCGGACCAGGCACTGGCAGCCCTCGAGGACATTTCGCAGCCGGAGCTGGACGCCCTCGACCTCGAGGAATACGCACAGGTGGCCGCGGCCAGGGCCAAGGTGATGATGGGCCTGCCCGAGCATGCGGACAAAGTGCCGTCACTGCTCGACGAAGCCCGGGAGCGCCTGCTTGCCGGCGCGGGTACCGAACAGCCGTCCTGGCCCGAACCGGCAGCCGTCGCAGCCAACCGCGTTGCCCTGAGCGCGTTCGAGTACCGGGCCTTCATGGGTGACTACGCCGAACTGATTCCCGAACTTGTTGCCGCCGCCGATCCCGAACTGAACCCGGACACCGGCTACCGCATGCATGCCGCGATCCTGCTGATGACCGCGCTGGTGCTCACCGGCCGCGAGATGGACGCGCTGGGCCTGATGCGCCAACTCGGCGGCCAGATCAGCGACGCCTCGCACGTGGTGGGGCTGCGGGAGCAGTACACCAAAGAGTCCTACATGGTATTGCTGCTGGCGGGGCAGTGGCGGCGGTGCCTGGACTTCCTGGGCCCCCAGACCGCGGAAGAACCGTACCGGCTGCCCTATGGGACGGCTTCCAGCGAGCTGGGCGCCGGGATAGCCTACGTCTTCGCAGGCCGTGGCGCCGCAGCCCTGGACCTGCTGATCTCCGCCGGAGCGCAGCTGGAACTCCAACCCGTCCAGACCGCCCTCCGGTACACGTATGCCGCCACCGCCCTGGCCTACGCGCAGACGGGAAACGCTCCCCAGGCCCGCAAATACTTGAGCAAGCTGCAACGGATCCCTGCAGCCGCCGGCTTCGCAGACGAGAGCATCATCCGCTTCTGCGCACTGACGGCCGGCCGCTGGCTTAACGACGCCGACTCCGTGGCCCGGCTCAAGGAATCCGCCCGGCGGAACCTCGCTGCGGGCCTTTACACCCTTGCAGGCGTCGAACTGCTGGCGGCCACGGTCAACGGCAGCGATGCCGATTTCCGGCTGCTCGAAGACATTGCCAGCCGCCGCCAGGGTCCACTGGCCGAGGTCTCCCGGCTCATTGCCCTGGGCAGCCGTACCAAGGATGCCAAGACCCTCCTGGCCGGCGGCGAGCTTGCCGCCACCCTGGAACTGGACGCCGTCGAGGCCCGGTGCATGGCCCTCGCGGTGGACTTCGCGCGCCAGGATGGTGACTCGATCTCGGCCCGCACGGCCCAGGCCCGCCTGGACATCCTGGCCACCACGGTTGCGAACCTCCCCATTGTGCCCAGCAGCGGCAGCCCATTGCTGACCAGCCGGGAACGGCAAATAGCGCGGCTTGCGGGCCGGGGTGCATCCAACCGCGACATTGCCCTGGAAATGGGCGTGTCAGTCCGGACTGTTGAGGGCCATCTGTACCAGGTCTTCACCAAGCTCGGCGTAACCTCCAGGGGTGATCTGACTGGACTCGTCTAACGGCCACAAAGCAGCAGCAAGCAGGGTCCTCACCGGACGCCGCGAGCCGCTGGACAGGATCTGCAACATCGTCCGGAACCGCACCAGCCAGGCGGTGTTTGTCATGGCCGGCCCCGGGATTGGAAAGTCGTCCCTGGCCGAAGCCATCTCGGAACGCCTCGCCGGCGAGCTGAACATCCTGCGGATCCATGGCAGCTCCGCCCTTGCGGCGGTTCCGTTCGGTGTCCTGACGCCCTATACCGGTGACCTGACAGCCGAGGAATCCGTCTCCCCGGTGGCGGTGCTGCGGTCCATGTGGAGTTATTTCGAAAAGCTGCGGGCCGGGAACAGTGCGCCCGTGCTGATGGTTCTGGACGACGCCCACTACCTTGACGATGCCTCTGCCGGCGTGGTGGCTGACCTCATTTCGGCTGGCTGGGCCACCGTAGTGGCGGCGGCAAGGCCGCGTCCCGGCTTGCCCCAGCCACTGGACCAACTCTGGTATGACGGGCTCGCCGAACGCGTGGACCTGCGCCCGCTGAACAGGGAACAGATCGAAGAAGTCCTGGCACACCTGCTGGACGGAACTGTTCCCGCCGCCACCATCGAGGCTGTCTGGGCAGCGTCCGGTGGGAACCCCCGCCTCCTCGATGCACTGCTGCACGATGCCGCCGAAGCGGGAATCCTCTCGAAGCGCAACGGGATCTGGATCCTGCTGGGTGCCCTGCCCGCCGACGGACCGCGGCTGACAGCCGTGGTGGCCAAGGACCACCTGCGGCGCAACCCCGAGGAACAGGAAGCACTCAAGCTCATCGCACTCGCGGGCCCTGTGGGCCGCAAGGTCATCGAAGAAATCTGCGGGGCGCCGGTGGTCCGGTCATTGCTGGACCAGCAGATGGCCGTCGAAACGTCAGGCGTTCCTGCCGAGCTTTCCCTCTGGAACCGCCTCTTTTCCGACGCCATCAGGAACACCATCTCGGTCTCCCGCAGCCTCCAGCTGCAGGAGAAGATCCGTGCCCGGCAGAACGGCACGGTCCTTCGCGGTGAGGGGCGGCTGCGGTCCGTGGAGTGGGCCATTGAAGTCGGAGTCAAAGTGTCCGAGGAGGACATGCTGGAGTCGGCCCGCGAAGCACTCCTGCGTTTCCGGAATGGCAGCGCCAGGTCCATCGCAGCCCGGATCCAGGACCCGGGCGCACTGCCGCTCGCCCAGGCCATCCAGGCCCGCGCGCTCTACAACGAGGGCGCCTACGCTGGCGCCGCAGCCCTCCTCGACGAGTGCTGGGCCCCGCTTGCCGATGATCCGCAGGGGCCGGCCGTCCTCCTGCTGCGGGTCTCGGCGCACCAGGCAGCCGGGCAGTCCCTGGCAGGTGTGGCCGACGACGTGCTCAGCCGGGTTTCCCGGGCCGGGGAATCAGGTCCCGCCTGGCCGGTGCAGTTACTGCGCCTGCTCCAGTCGGGGGCCGAAGCGGACTGCCAGGCACTGGCGGACGAGGTGGAGGGCATCAGGGTCCAGGGACTCTCCGAGACCAAGGCGGAACCGATGGCCGCGCTGGGGGAAGCGCTGCTGGCGCACGCACTCGCGGCGGCGGGCCGCCCCGGCGACGGCCTTGACGCCGCGCTCCGGGCCGCGTCCGAACTGTCCCCGCTCGAGGACAGCCTGTACTTCTTTCCGGAAGTCGTCCTCGGCAGGCTGGTGAGCTGTTACCTGGCCATGGGCGAATGGGAGTCCGCGGAGCGGGAACTCAACAGCTACGCCGCCGCCCATGCTGCAGGAGTGGCTACGTTCAACGGCAGCCTGCAGGTGCTGCGTGGGTACTCGCTGCTGCGACAGGGCCGGATGGAACGGGCCTACCAGGTGCTGCTCCCCGCCGTGGAGGCGTTGCGCCTTAACGACCCCCTGCAGCTGTTCGGCTTTGGGTCCGCTCTGGGGTACTACGTTGCTGCGCGGCTGGGGGACGCAGCGCAGGCCAAGCGGCTGGAACAGGACTATGCAGACGCCATGGCCGGTGGTCCCGCTGACCTCCTGGCCCGCGGCTATGCGATGGCCGCGGGGGAGTACCTGGCACACGACGGCAAGGGCCTGGCGTCGCTGCACACGCTGATGACCACCACCGAAGCCTCCGGCCGGGCCGGGCAGCTGCTCGAACTCCTCGCCATATGCTGGGACCTGGGGGATCCCTCCGTCATTCCCATGGTGCAGGAAGCAGCGGGCGGCCTGCAGGGGCGCTGGGCCGAAGCGATGCTGACCCTCGCCACCGGGTGGGAAGCCGCCGATGGCGACGCCCTGATGGTGACAGCCGCTTCGCTGGAAGAATCCGGCTTCGTCAACCTTGCCCGCGAGGCCTACGCCCGTGCCAGTGCCCTTCTTGACCAGGCGGGGGAGCGGCGCCGGTCCCGGCAGGCCGTGGCGCAGCGCGAAAAGTGCGACCACGAGCTGGGTGAGCGGTTCCGCGAAGGCCGGTTCATAGCGGCGGCTCCCACAGTGCACCTCACTCGACGGGAGCAGGACATCGTGGAGCTCGCCGTCCAGGGCCTCACAGACCGCGAGATCGCCCAGCGCCTCATGGTCTCCGTCCGCACGGTCGAAGGCCACCTGTACCGCACCTACGTCAAGCTGGGCGTCCGGAGCCGCGACGAACTGGAAACCGCCCTTCCCCGGTAGCTGCCGCCGTCGCGCCGTATGTCCTCCCTGCAGGCCCGGCACCACGTCCTTCACCGGGGTGCCGGGCCACTCCGCGTGCACTCCTGCTGACTCCGCAGCCACCCGTGGCCCTGCATTAACACCGTGCATTGCAGGCACCCGCGGCCCGACGGGTATCGACACTCAGTGTCCCCGTAGTGGCACCCGCCGGAATTCGAGTACACCCTACTCGTGTGCGCGCCGGCCCCGCGGGATTTACTTAAGGAGGCAAAGCACACGGCGTAAAAGAGCCGCAGGGTTTGCCACAACACATCAAGGCCTCATTGAACTTCCGGCCCACGCGGCCGGACCGAGACGGGGCCGGCGACGTCAGAGTCTTCTGAGACCGAGACTCTCCCCCCAGCCGTCGCCGGCCCTCCGCTCCGCGGGCTGAAGCCCGGAGCGACTGTGGCGGCTGACCCCTCCGGGCGGCCGCCACAGCCGTGCTGTGGGACAATTGAATGTCATCCGCTGGCATCTCAAGGAGCACGTCTTGGCCGTAGTATCAACGCCCGCCACCCTGGAGCGGTCCGTTCCGGTCATGGATAACGCCGAGGTCCTCCGCATCCGCAACGACTTCCCGGTCCTCAACCAGATGGTCAACGGCAAGCCCCTGGTCTACCTTGATTCCGGTGCGACATCCCAGAACCCGCTCAGTGTGATCGAAGCAGAGCAGGAGTTCTACGAGCAGCGCAACGCGGCAGTGCACCGGGGCGCCCACCACCTTGCGGTCGAAGCCACTGAGGCCTTCGAAGACGCGCGCCAGACCGTGGCGGACCTCATCGGCGCAGACTATTCCGAAACTGTCTGGACCTCCAACGCCACAGAGGGCCTCAACCTCATTTCCTACGCCCTGTCCAACGCCGCGCTCTGGGCTGCCCAGGGCCGGGGGGACTCGGCACTGAAGGGCCTTGCCCTCAAACCGGGTGACGAGATCGTGGTCACCGAAATGGAGCACCACGCCAACCTCATCCCGTGGCAGGAACTCGCGTTCCGCACTGGGGCGACGCTGCGCTACTTGCCCATCGACGATGCCGGCCGGCTCAGCCTCGAGCAGGCGGCTGGGATTATCGGGAACCGAACCAGGGTGCTGGCCTTCACGCACGCCTCCAACGTCCTCGGAACCATCAATCCGGTCCGTGAACTGGTGGCACTGGCCCGTGCTTCCAATGCCCTGGTAGTCCTGGATGCCTGCCAGTCCGCTCCGCACATGCCCCTGGACGTCAAGGAGCTGGATGTGGACTTCGCCGTTTTCTCCGGCCACAAGATGCTCGCACCCACAGGAATCGGCGTGCTGTACGGCAGGCAGGAACTCCTGGATATCCTTCCACCGTTCCTCACCGGCGGTTCCATGATCACCACGGTCACCATGGAACGGGCCGAATACCTCCCGGCTCCGCAGCGGTTCGAGGCAGGAACGCAGCGCATTTCGCAGGCGGTCGCCCTGGCCGCCGCAGCCAATTACCTCACGGAGACCGGCCTGGACCGGATCCACCGGTGGGAAATGGACCTTGGCCAGCGCATGGTGTCAGGCCTTGAAGCAATTCCAGGAATCCGTGTCCTGGGTCCGGCAGCCGGGGAGGAACGCATCGGGCTGGCCGCGTTCGACGTCGAAGGCGTCCACGCCCACGACGTCGGACAGTTCCTGGACTCGATGGGCATCGCCGTCCGGGTAGGCCACCACTGCGCCCAGCCGCTGCACCGCCGGTTGGGGCTGACCGCCACCACCCGCGCCAGCGCTTACCTGTACAACACCACCGACGACGTAGACCAGTTCCTGGACGCCGTGGCCGGCGTGCGGGCCTACTTCCGCGCTTAGCCGCCAAAACCGAAGGTATGCAATGAGCCTTGACCAGCTGTACCAGCAGATTATCCTTGACCACTCCAAGGCCCGGCACGGCAGCGGCCTGGCCGAAACCCCCGCACCGCAGGGTGCTTCCACCGGGCAGTCCCACCAGCTGAACCCGGTCTGCGGCGACGAGGTGACCCTGCGGCTCGCCGTGGCCGACGGCAAAGTCTCCCAGGTTTCGTGGGACGGCGCGGGGTGCTCCATCTCCATGGCCTCAGCCTCGGTCTTTAGCGACCTCGCCGAAGGCATGACGGTGGCGGAAGTGCACGAGGTGATCGACAGTTTCCGCGAGGTACTCAGGTCGCGGGGCAAGGTCCCGGCCGATCCTGAACTGCTGGGGGATGCCGCGGCGTTTGAGGGCGTAGCCCGGTACGCGGCCCGCGTGAAATGCGCCATGATTTCCTGGGTGGCCGCGGAGGATGCCCTGAACCAGGCGTCCTGACCCGGCCGACCGCAGCGCCAACTGCAGGCACGCACTGCCCGCAAAACCCAAGAGGTCCGCTTCCCGGTGGGAAGTGGACCTCTTGGGTTAAAACGGGAGTGGGCTATTAACCCAGCAGCCCCAGAACACCGATCACGGCAGTCGCCGCTCCCAGCACCATCGATATGCTGACCAGCACCACGTGCACCGTCAGGAACTTGGTGGCTTTTCCGTTGGCATCGCGTGCGCGGGGGTCCTTCATGACCCGGCGCAGGAACTGCGGCCACACGGCCAGCGACCAAACACCGGCGATGATCAGGACCAGGGCGGCGAAGACAGGGAGCTGCATGAACTAGTGGCTTTCGAGCCAGGCCTGTGCCTGGGTGGCCTGCAGGTTCAGTGCCTTTGCCACCATGGGCTCGGCGGCGTCGGCGATCTTGCCGCCCAGGAACGGCACGGAGGACTTGACCTCGCCTTCCAGCTCCACCCGTGTCCCGCTGGCTTCTGCCACCAGGCGCTGGACAGCCGTCACGTCCACAGGGGCACCGGCAACCTTGAGGGAGATGTTGCTCTTGCGGGAGCCATCGGCGGCCGGGGCATCCCAGGTCTCCACCTGGGTTACCTTCAGGTGCTCGCCGACGAACTTCCGAGCGATCTCGGGAAGGCGGGTGGTGGGCAGCGTCCGCACCAGCGTGGCGCTGAAGGCGCCGGCAATGTCACCGTCAACGGTGAACGATTCCAGGTTTCCGCCCACCAGCTGGCTGACGTGGCGCTGGAAATCCTCATTCACCAGGACAGCGGCAACGCTGTCAACGGGGTGCGGAACGGTGGTGGTGGCGCTCAGGGCCATGGGTCCTCCTGGGACGTCGCGATCGGATGAGGCTCCAAACATCCTACGGGGTTGCAGCCGGCCGTTCCGCATTGGCCAGCTCCTGGGCAGCGGCCGTGATGTTCCGTGCCATCGCCGGGAAGATGAAGCTGTGGAATGGGAGTACCGCCAGCCAGTACAGCCTGCCGCTGAGGCCTTTCGGGAAGAAGATGGCCCGTTGCCGGTAACGGCTTCCGTCACCATCGGGTTCCACGGCGAGCTCCAGCCAGGCCCGTCCCGGTGCCCGCATCTCGGCACGCAGGCGGAGCAGCTTGCCCCTGTCGATGCTTTCCACCCGCCACCAGTCCACTACCTCGCCCGCGTGCAGGGTGTGCGGGTGGCGGCGGCCGCGCAGGAGGCCGGCTCCGCCCGTCAGCTTGTCCAGCCAGCCCCGAACCTGCCAGGCCAGCGGCAGCGAGTACCACCCGTTCCGGCCGCCGATTCCCTCGATGACCGTCCACACGTGGGCAGGGTCCACGTCACCGTGGAAGGTCCGCTCGTCGATGTACACCTTGTGCCCCGCCCATTCCGGGTCGCTGGGCAGGGGGTCGGAGTCCGCACCGGCATTCGCCCACGTGGTCTCCACCTGTCCGTCCCGCTCCTTGCCCAGGGCCAGGGCCACCGCAGTGCGGTAGGGGGTGAGGCCGCCGTCGGGCTGCGGAATGTACCCGTCGACGTCGTGCTCGTTGGACACCGCGTCATGCTGGAGTGACTGGACCAGCGGGACCGCCATGGACCACGGGATGGGCGTGGTGAGCGCCACCCACATGCCTGCCAGCTTGGGTGCGGGAATGGGCAGCGCCAACACCACCCGGTAGGGCAGCCCGGCCTCCGAAGAGTATTCCTGCATCATCCTGGCGTAGGTCAGCACCTGCCGGCAGCCGATATCGAAAGTCCGGTTGATGGTGCCCTCCAGGGATGCGGCAGCAACCAGGTAGTACAGGACGTCGCGCACGGCAATGGCTTCGATCCTGTTCCGGACCCAGCTTGGTGCGGGCATGAGCGGAAGGGTTTCGGAGAGGTGCCGGATCATTTCGAAGGAGGCAGAGCCGGAACCGATCACGACGCCGGCCTGGAACACGATGGCGTCCACCGCGCTGTCCAGGAATACCTGGCCCACCGCTTCCCGGGACCGCATGTGGGTGGAGAGTTCCACGCCCTTCGGGTGCAGCCCGCCCAGGTAGACAATCCTGCTGACTCCGGCAGCCACTGCGGCTTCGGCGGCAGTCCGGGCCATGGCCTGTTCCTTGGACTCAAATCCCGCCCCGGCCGCCATCGAATGGACCAGGTAATAGAAGACGTCGACGCCGGCCAGCGCCTGGCGCAGCGCGTCGCCGTCGTCCAGGCTGCTTTGCACTACCTCCACCTGGTTCCGCCAGGGCACGCCGGCGATCTTGTCCGGGGAGCGCACCAGCACCTTGACGGTGTGGCCGGCCTCAAGGAGCTTGGGTACCAGGCGGCCCCCGATGTAGCCGGTGGCCCCGGTGACCAGGACCGTCCGGGGCGAAGCTGGGCCCCCGTGCGCCGGTACGGGCGAATCTGTGGTGCTGTCTCCGGTCATGCTGGCTCCTGTTCGTCCTCAGCGGTGTTCCGCTTAATAAGTTCGGAGCCGCCGCCGTAAAGGACGGCCGCTCCCGGAAAAAGGTCCGGCCCTGCCAGCGTAGCCCCGCCGGGAGTCCGGGCGCCTGCGTCAGCGATGGCCGTGGAGATTCCGTCCACACCGGAATGTCACTGGTGCGCGGTAGGCTGGGGTTACCCGGGATTCGCAGCGAATTTCGGGTTTTCGCGTTGCCTGCGATCTTCCGTGAATACCCCAGGAGCAGCTGTCATGAGCCTTCCCGTTACCGCCACGCACGGCCCCACGCTCGATGGGCTGCGCCGTGCATTGGCCCCGGACCAGTCTTTCGCCCGTGTCCGGGCTGAGGCCGGACGCGGGTTCGCCGTCAGGGGACAGGACTATCAAATCAGCGCGCCCGCGGGTTTGCGGCCCGTGCTGCTCGCGGAGATGGCGGATGGCCTGGCAGCGGCCGCGGCCGGGCAGGAAGGCGCGGCCGATCCCGGCGTGGTGCTCGCGGTGACCGCCACCGGCCGTGAGGCAGAGGACCTGGCGGCTGCGTTGCGTGCCTACCTCCCCGCAGACTCCGTGGCCGAGTTCCCCAGCTGGGAAACCCTCCCGCATGAGCGCCTCTCGCCCCGGTCGGACACGGTGGGGCGCCGGCTCTCGGTCCTGCGCCGGCTGGCGCATCCGGAAAGTTCGACGGCGGAGCGTCTGCGCGTGGTGGTGGCTCCCGTCCGCGCCGTGGTCCAGCCCGTGGTGGCCGGGCTGGGAGACCTGGTCCCGGTCACGCTGAAGGTGGGCCAGGATGTTCCCTTCACCGACGTGGTGCGAAGCCTTGCCGATGCCGCGTACGCCCGCGTGGACATGGTGACGCACCGCGGTGAATTCGCGGTCCGCGGCGGCATCATCGACGTCTTCCCGCCCACCGAGGACCACCCCATCCGCGTGGAGTTCTTCGGTGACGAGGTGGACCAGATGCGCTGGTTCGCCGTGGCGGACCAGCGCTCGCTGTCCGCCCCCGGCATCCACCACCCCACGGAACTGCATGCCCCGCCCTGCCGGGAAATCCTCATCACCGCATCCGTGATGTCCCGGGCCGCGAAGCTGAAGGCGGAACTGCCCGCCGCCGCGGACATGCTGGAAAAAATCGCCGGCGGTATCGCGGTCGAAGGCATGGAATCCCTGGCGCCGGTGCTGGTAGACGCCATGGTGCCCTTCGTGGACCAGCTGCCGGCGGAGTCCATCGCCGTCGTCATCGAACCCGAGAAGGTGCGCACCCGCGCCCACGACCTTTCGGCCACCAACGAGGAATTCCTTGAGGCAGCGTGGTCCACGGCGTCCGACGGCGGTGCCGCGCCTTTGGACCTCAGCTCGCAGGCGTCGGCCGCGCTGCATTCGGCGAGCTTCCGTTCGCTCGCGGAGACCCGCGGTTCAGCGCTGGGGCACGGCGTTTCCTGGTGGTCCATCACGTCACTGGCGCAGGATGCGGAACTCCTTCCCGAGATCGACGTCCTGAACCTGCACGCCCGCGAACCGCGCGGCTACCAGGGCGACGTGGCGGAAATGATGGCCTTCATCGGCTCGCATGTCCGCGACCAGTGGCGGATCGTGGTGGCCACCGAAGGCCCCGGCCCGGCCCAGCGCCTGGCGGAACTGTTCCACGAAAACGACATCCCCTGCGCCCGCGTGGACAGCCTTGACCACGAGCCCCAGGCGGGCATCATCGAGGTGACCACTGCCGCCGTCGGCCGCGGCTTCGTCCTGGACGGGCTGAAACTGGGCCTGCTCACCGAAGCCGACCTGCTGGGCCGCACCTCGGCCGGGTCCACCAAGGACATGCGGCGCATGCCCTCCAAACGGCGCAACGCCGTCGACCCCCTGCAGCTCGTGGCGGGGGACAATGTGGTCCACGAACAGCACGGCATCGGCCGGTTCGTGGAACTCCTGCAACGCAAGGTGGCCGGCGGCAGCGACGGCGTCCGGGAATACCTGGTCCTGGAGTACGCGCCGTCCAAGCGCGGGGCCCCCGGCGACCGGCTGTTCGTCCCCACGGACCAGCTGGACCAGGTGACCCGCTACGTGGGCGGGGACACCCCGGTGCTGAGCAAGATGGGCGGTGCGGACTGGGCCAGCACCAAGTCCAAGGCACGCAAGGCCGTCAAGGAGATCGCCGGTGAGCTGATCCGGCTGTACTCGGCCCGGATGGCCTCGCGCGGCCACGCCTTCGGCCCTGACACCCCTTGGCAGCGCGAGCTCGAGGAAGCCTTCCCGTACGTTGAGACGCCGGACCAGTTGACCACCATCAACGAGGTCAAGGCGGACATGGAGCGGGAAATCCCCATGGACCGCCTGGTGTCCGGCGACGTTGGCTACGGCAAGACCGAAATCGCCGTCCGTGCTGCGTTCAAGGCGGTGCAGGACGGCAAGCAGGTGGCCGTCCTGGTGCCCACCACACTGCTGGCCCAGCAGCACTACGAGACGTTCACCGAGCGCTTCTCCGGCTTCCCTTTGCGGGTCAAGCCGCTGTCCCGCTTCCAGTCCGCCAAGGAGTCCAAGGAGACCGCCGAGGGCGTGAAGAGCGGCGCGGTGGACGTGGTGATCGGCACGCACCGCCTGCTGTCCAAGGACTTCGAGTTCAAGGACCTCGGCCTGGTGATCGTGGATGAGGAACAGCGGTTCGGCGTGGAACACAAGGAAGCGCTGAAGAAAATGCGCACCAACGTGGACGTCCTGGCCATGAGCGCCACCCCCATTCCCCGGACCCTGGAGATGTCCCTGACCGGCATTCGGGAGACGTCCACCCTGGCCACCCCGCCGGAGGAGCGGCACCCCGTGCTCACATACGTGGGCCCGTACACGGACAAGCAGACCTCTGCCGCCATCCGCCGCGAGCTGATGCGCGAAGGCCAGGTGTTCCTGGTCCACAACCGGGTGTCCACCATCGAGCGGACCGCGGCCAAAATCCGTGAGCTGGTGCCTGAGGCCCGGGTGGAGGTGGCGCACGGCAAGATGTCCGAGAGCCGCCTGGAACAGATCATCGTGGACTTCTGGGAACGCCGGTTCGACGTCCTGGTGTGCACCACCATCATCGAAACGGGCCTCGACATCTCCAACGCCAACACCCTGATTGTGGACGGCGCGGACAAGTACGGGCTGTCCCAGCTGCACCAGCTCCGCGGCCGTGTGGGCCGTGGCCGTGAACGCGCCTACGCGTACTTCCTGTACCCCTCGGAGAAGCCGCTGGGCGAGGTGGCCCTGGAACGGCTTAAGGCCGTTGCGGCGCACAATGAACTGGGCGCCGGCATGCAGCTGGCCATGAAGGACCTGGAGATCCGCGGCGCCGGAAACCTGCTGGGCGGTGAGCAGTCGGGCCACATCCAGGGGGTGGGCTTCGACCTGTATATCCGGCTGGTGGGCGAGGCCGTGGCGGACTTCCGTGGCGAGGCCGAGGAAAAGGCCGCCGAGATGAAGATCGAACTGCCGGTCAACGCGCACCTGCCGCACGACTACGTGCCCGGTGAGCGGCTCCGGCTGGAGGCGTACCGCAAGCTGGCCGCAGCCCTCACCAACGAGGCCATCGACGAGGTCAAGGCCGAGCTGGTGGACCGCTACGGCGAGCTGCCGCTGCCCGCGCAGAACCTGGTGGAGGTGGCACGCTTCCGGGTGGGGGCTCGGGAGGCAGGACTGTCCGACGTCGCGCTGCAGGGCAACTTCATCAAGTTCGCGCCGGCATCGCTTCCCGAGTCCAAGGTGATGCGGCTGACCCGGATGTACCCGGGATCGCAGTCCAAGCCGGCGCTGGACGCCATCCTCATCCCCAAGCCCAAGACGGCCCGGATCGGCGGCCGGGACCTCCAGGACGCCGAAATCCTGGAGTGGGCCAACGGAGTCATCCGCAACATCTTCTCTGACCAGCCGCTTTCCGTCGCCCCGTCAGCGGGCTAGGCCGTGATGGGAGGTCACCACGCCGCGTCGGGAGCCGCGGCGTGGGTAGCTGTTGCGTCCACCGGCCCGTACACGTTGGGCTGGTACCCGCTGGACCCCACGGGGATCCTCATCGGCGGCATGGCCACGGCCGGCACCGCGCTGGTCTGCGACTGGGACCACCGGTCCAGCACCGTGGCCCATTCGCTGCCGCCGTTGTCCAACGCCATAGCAAGGGGCATCGAAACCGCCAGCGGCGGCCACCGCCAGGGCACCCACTCGGTCCTGGGCGCCGCAGGGTTCGTGCTCCTCGCCGGTGTGGCCGCGCAGGTGCAGATGGAAACCCCCTGGGGGCTGCTGTCTGTGGGCGCAGGACTGCTGTGCATGTTCCTGATCAACATCGCCGCCAAGGCCCTGAAGCTGTTTCCGAAGAGCGGGTTCATCTCCAACTGGATCTTCGCCCTGGTGATGGCCGGGCTGGTTACGGTGTACGCGCCGCACCAGTGGACCTGGCTGCCCATGTCGATGCTCATCGGCGTGGTGGTCCACATCGTGGGAGACCTCATCACCACCGGGGGAGTGCCGCTGCTGTGGCCCCTGGTGATCCGGCCGCCGAAACTGCTGCGGAAGGTACCGCTGCTGCGGAACGTCTGGCGGCCCAACGGCGCGCTGTCAGTGCCCCTGCTGGGCCGCGCGGGGTCCAAACGGGAGTGGCTGGTGCTGATCCCCGTCAGCGCCTACGCCATGGTGGGACTGACGGTGGCGGGCTGGGCCATTGCCCAGAACCAGTGGCCGCGGGTGGTGGCAGCTGCCACCGCCTGGATCGCCCCCTGGTTCGCCTGAGAGGGCAGCGCGCAGGCCTGGAACAGCAAAAGACCCCCGGACGGTGTCCGGGGGTCTTTGTGCGTGGGCAGGCTTAGTGTTCGCCGGCGGAATCCGAGCGGCCGAGGATGGTCTGCGGGATCCAGAAGGCCAGGGCGAACAGGCCGAGGCAGACGGCCATCGGCCACGGGTTTCCAAGCGTCAGGAAGGACAGCGAGTAGACGGCGCCGAGGAACAGGGCCATCATGATCACGAACACGACGACGGTGCCGGCAAGCTTGTTTTCGTTCTGGGGAGTGCGGACAGTGCCCGTGTTCGCTGTGCCCTCGTTGGACGCGTTGATCTTGCTGGACATTCGTTCCTCCTCGGCCCCGCGGGGCTTGATTGTGGCGCGTCCGGCGGCCGTCAGTACGCGGACGAACCCTGTTCACCCTTGACGATGGCAATTCCGGAGCTGGCGCCGATACGTGTTGCACCTGCAGCAATCATAGCCTGAGCGTCGGCCAGCGACCGCACGCCGCCCGAGGCCTTGACGCCCAGTTCGGGCCCCACGGTCCTGCGCATGAGGGCCACGTCCTCGGCCGTGGCGCCCCCTCCATTGAAACCGGTGGAGGTCTTGACGAAATCAGCTCCGGCCGCGACGGCCGCCTCACAGGCAAGGACTTTCTGGCTGTCGGACAGGAGGGAGGTCTCGATGATCACCTTCAGGATGGCGCCGCTGGCGTGTACTGCCTCGGCTACGGAGGCGATGTCCTCAGTCAGGGCACCCTTGTCCTCGGCGCGGGCGGCCGCAATATTGATCACCATGTCCACTTCGTCGGCACCGTCCAGCACCGCGCCGCGGGCTTCGAAGGTCTTCACATCGGTGGGCGTTGCACCCAGCGGGAAGCCCACCACGGAGCAGGTCAGGACGCCGGAGCCCTTCAGCGCTTTCTTGACGGTCTTGACCCAGACCGGGTTGACGCAGACGGACTTGAAACCGTATTCGGCGGCTTCGGCGCAGACCTTGAGGACGTCAGCCTCGGAGGCTTCGGGCTTCAGCAGCGTGTGGTCGATGTAGGAAGCAATCTTCCCGGCCGCAGCAGCAGCGGGTTGAACGGAAGGGGTGGCTTCGTTGCTCATGATGGTCCTCTCGGGGCCTCGCCCGGGCATCGTGGGCCCGGCGCGTCCTTGACTCGCGTTTCGGGAACCATCTTGTCACAGGTGCCCACACTGCAACCCGCGCTGCGCCAGGCGTCAGGCGGCCGCCTGGAGGGACCGTGCCCGCGACGGCACCGCAGCTGCTTCTTCCCTTGATGCCTCGGGCGAGTGCACTGCTGCGGAGACCGCCGTGAGCAGCTGGGTGGCGCAGGCCCCCGCAGCGGAAGCCGCCGCCACCAGCAAACCCAGCCGTACGCCGTCGAACGCTGCCGCGTCCCCGATGGCCCAGATGCCGGGAACCGAGGTCCGGAAGTCCTGGCTGATGACGATGCCTCCGGTGGCGGCCGTCCGCAGGCCCCCGCTGGCGGCAAGGCCGTCGCAGGACACCCGGTCCTCGGCGAGCACCACCAGGTCGCCGGACATGCTGCTTCCGTCCTCGAAGACCACGGCGGAGGCGGACAGGCCAAAGGTTGAGGTCCCGGGCACGACGGCGGCAGGCCGGGCAGTGGTTCGGACCGGACGGACGCCCTTGGCACGCAGGACGGCCTCGGCCTGGCCCGCGGCCGCCCCGGTGCCCACCAGGATCCCGAGCGGACGGCGCCCCAGTTCCCGGGTGACTTCCTGAACCCGGTCCGCAATGCGCGTGGCGTCGTCGATGGTGGAGTAGCTCAGGCACTGCGCGGCGCCTTCGACGGGCGCTGCCACGGGGGCCGAACCGGTGGCGATGACCAGCTGGTCGTAGCCGAACTCCATGCCGTCAGCAGTAGCCACGGTGCGGTTATCGGCGTCGATGTGGCTGGCCGGCTGGCCGAAGCGGACCGATACCTGCGGCAGCAGGGCAAGTTCCAGCAGGTCCTGGGGGGCGTCGTCGCGGTTGCTCAGGACGGTGATGCTGCCAGCGAACCGGCCCTGGTCCAGCTGCCGGACCAGGGCGCGGGCAGCCGGACCTGCTCCGGCGATGACGATGCGGGTGGCGGCGGAGGTGGACGTGGTGGGTGCCGGAGCGGACATGTGCTGGCCCTTTCGCTGGCGGCCGGGAAACGGCCGGAAGTTCATGATGGAACCAGCGTAGGCCTGCGCCTTTTCCGGCTTGTTTCCCGCCAGTTGCCGTTCAGCACCCCGGTGTTCGCCAGTATTTACCGGCCGGTAACAGAACCGGTGACCTGCATCTCATTGCGCCCGACTTGGACACATTCGGGCCGGCCGCAACGGCTAGACCCGGATCCGATAGCCCCGCTTGACCACCGTTTCGATGAGCTTGCCGTCGGGCAGTGAGGACCGGAGCCGGCTGACGGTCATGTCCAGTGCGTGCACCGAGCCGCGCAGTTCCAGCAGGTCGGACAACGCCTCCCGGGAGAGGACAGCCCCGCCGGCCCCGAGCAGGGCGCGGAGCAGCAGCAGGGGAGCGGGAGCCAGTTCCACCGCCTGGCCATCGATGCGCAGGCTGCGGCCGCGGAGCTCGATGTTCCCGGACCGGGTGTCCAGCCGGCGCACATGGTTCAGCGCCAGGTGCTCGACGACCAGCCGGATCAGCGCGCCCATCCGGAAACGCTCCGGGATCAGCGGCTTAACCCCGGCGTCCAGCAGCGGCTGGGCGGTGACGGGGCCCACCACGGCGGTGGTCACGTTGGTCTTCAGGCTTTCGATCAGCTGCTTGTAGACGCCCATTTCGTGCGCGGTGCTCCACATGGCGTCGACGGCGGGTGCGCTGGTGAAGGTGAGGACGTCGAGGTTTCCGCTGCAGGCGGCCTCGATGAGGCGGGGGAGCCGGTCGGCGCCGTCCGGTTTGACCCAGCGGTACGGTGTAACGGTCAGGACGGTGGCACCAGACATGCGCAGCCGTTCCAGCTGGCGGACGTCCGTGTAGCCGTGCAGCTGGACCGCGACGGTCTTGCCGCGCACCCCCTCCGCCAGCAGCATGTCCACCAGCGTTGCGGTGGTTTCGTCGCTGCTGATTCCGACGTCGGCGAGGCCGGCCGCGCGGACGGCGCCACGTGCCTTGGGGCCACGGACGAACATCCGGCAGGCGCCAAGGGTTTCGAGCAGCTGGTCGCCGATGCCGAACGTGTCCGCCGCTTCGCACCAGCGGCGCATGCCGTAAGCGGTGGTGGCGATGCACAGATCCGGTTTGGCAGCGATGATGGTGCGGGTGTCCTCGATCAGGCGGAGGTCCTCCTGCACCGGAGCGATCTTCAGGGCCGGGGCGTGGATCACCTCAGCGCCGCGGCGCTCAAGGGCGTCGATCAGGTCCTGGGAGCGCCGGTGCGAGGTCACACCGATGCGGAAGCCCTCCAGCGGTGATTCGGCCGCCTGGGCCTCTGCGGCGTCGACCGCCCCGCTGGCTTCTGCCGTTTCGGCCGGTGCAAGTGCATTCATGGGGGTCAATCCTTTCACGAACCGAGCAGCGAGGCCGCCAGCCGGTCCAGGTCGGCTGCGGCCTCAGCATGCCCGCGGTTGGCTTCCGCCACCCGCACCACCTCGCCGATCACCAGGACGGCGGGGTTGCTGCAGCCGGCAGCAGCCGAGGCGATGGAGCCGAGGTCTGCGATGGTGGTGCGCTGGCCGGGACGGTAACCCCGTTCCACCACTGCCATGGGCATATCGGCGCGCATGCCTGCCCGGCGGAGTCCTGCAGCCAGGTGGTGCAGCGTTCCGATGCCCATCAGCACCACGATGGTGCCGCCCAGGCCGGCAAGGTGATGATGTTCCTTTTCGGTGAGCGGGGCGTGCCCGGACACCACTGTGAACATGTGGCTCACGTTGCGGTGCGTGACGGGAATACCCGCCGCGGCAGGCACGGAGATGGCGCTGGTGACACCGGAAACCACCTGGACCTTCAGTCCGGCAGCCACGCAGGCGGCAACTTCCTCGCCGCCGCGGCCGAACACGTACGGATCACCGCCCTTGAGGCGGACCACGTTGTTGCCGGCCAGGGCGCTGTCCACCATGAGCTTCTCAATGTCGGACTGGCCCACCTTGTGGTGCCCGGGCTTCTTTCCCACATCCACCAACTCGGCGCTGGTCAGGGCGGGCAGGTCCTGGCAGGGCGCCAGCCGGTCGTAGAACACCACGTCCGCGTCGCGCAGCGCCTTGACGGCGGCAACGGTCAGGAGCTCGGTGGTGCCGGGTCCGCCGCCCACCAGGGTCACATGCCCGGCGGCGCCCGCTGCAGGTTCGGTGGCGACCGGGACGCCGGCAGCCCGGTATTGCTGGAGCAGCGGCTCCCAGCCCGGCTGCCCGTCGTCGACCGCGGCCACCAGGAACGGCTTCTCCGGGAGCGGGGCGGTGCCGTGCGGGCCGGCGAGGCGGCGGACGACGGCGCCCGCGGCTTCGTAGCGCCGTACGGCCTGCCGCGCGGCGTTGTCTGTTCCGGTCACCAGGACCTCGCGGCCCGTGAGGTCGATGCTGAGCTGCATAATTATGCCTCGTTTCCGACGGGTGCGGGCGTGCCGGGACGGACCGCGATGGAGGCTCCGAGGAGGACGGGCTGCTGGGCAGCTGCTGCCTTCTCTTCGGCCGTGGCGGGGCGCATCTGGCCACGCTCATCGGGGACGAAGGTGATCGAGTCGTCCTTCTGGTCGGGTGCGTTGACGAAGGAGCGGAACCGGCGCAGGCGCTCCGGGTCCTTCAGGGTGTCGGCCCACTCGTCGATGTAGGTGTCAACGTGCTTGGCCATGGCCGCCTCAAGGTCCTCGGCGATGCCCAGCGTGTCCTTGACCACCACGTCCTCGACGTGCTTGATGCCGCCGTCGAGTTCCTCCTGCCAGCGCGCGGTGCGCTGCAGGCGGTCGGCGGTGCGGATGTAGTACATGAAGTAGCGGTCGATGTACTTGATCAGGGTTTCGTCGTCGAGGTCCTTGGCCAGCAGCTGGGCGTGCGCCGGGGTGGCACCGCCGTTGCCGCCGACGTAGAGGTTCCAGCCGTCCGCCGTCGCGATGACGCCCACGTCCTTGCCGCGGGCCTCGGCGCATTCGCGGGCGCAGCCGGAGACGCCCATCTTGAGCTTGTGCGGGCTGCGGAGGCCGCGGTACCGCAGTTCCAGCTGGATGGCCATGGCCACGGAGTCCTGGACGCCGAAGCGGCACCAGGTGGAACCGACGCAGGACTTCACCGTGCGAAGGCTCTTGCCGTACGCCTGCCCGGATTCGAAGCCGGCGTCCACCAGTTCCTTCCAGATTTCCGGCAGCTCCTCCAGCCGTGCACCGAACATGTCGATCCGCTGGCCGCCGGTGATCTTGGTGTACAGGTTGTACTTTTCCGCGACGGCGGCGATCACGCCCAGCTTCTTGGGGGTGATTTCACCACCGGCGATGCGGGGTACCACCGAGTAGGTGCCGTCCTTCTGCATGTTGGCCAGGGCGCGGTCGTTGGTGTCCTGCAGTGTGCCGCGGCCGGCGTCGAGGACGTAGGCGCTGTTTTGGCTGGCGAGGATGTTGGCGATGGTGGGCTTGCAGATGTCGCAGCCTTCGCCGGTGCCGTACTTGGCCATGATCTCTTCGAAGGAGGTCAATTCCAGGACACGGATGGTCTCGAAGAGTTCCTGGCGGGACAGTTCAATGTGCTCGCAGAGGGCCTTGGAGACCTCGACGCCGGACTTGGTCAGCTCGGTTTCCAGCAGCTTCTTCAGCATCGGGACACAGGAACCGCACTGGGTCCCGGCCCGGGTGCAGCCCTTGAGCTCGCCGAGTTCCTGGACAGGTGCACTGCCTTCGCAGGTGCCGCAGCCGTTGATGGTGTCCCGGATGGTCCCGGCCGTGACGTTGTTGCAGGAGCACAAGGTGGCGTCGTCCGGAAGTTCAGCGTTCAGGACTCCGTCCCCGGCGTCACCGCCGCCGGCTGCGCTGAGGAACGCACCCGGCTCGGCGGGGAGTTCGCGGCCCAGGAGCGGGCGCAGGCTCATGTACGGTGAGGCGTCGCCGACGAAGATGCCACCCAGCAGGGTCTTCGCATCATCGGTGGTGACGATCTTCTGGTAGACGCCGCGGGCGGGATCGGCGTAGACGATTTCCAGGGCGTGCTCGGTCTTCGCGAAGGCATCGCCGAAGCTTGCCACGTCAACCCCGGAGAGCTTGAGCTTGGTGGCGGTGTCGAAACCGGGGAAGGTGGCGTCGCCGCCGTGCAACCGGTCCGCCACGATCTCGGCCATCGTGTTGGCGGGTGCCACCAGGCCCAGGCACATGCCGCCGTAGTTGGCTACTTCGCCGATGGCCCAGATGCCCGGGATTTCGGTGGCGCAGTAGTCGTTGATGACCACGCCGCCGCGGGGGCCCAGGCTGAAGACCTGTTCTTCTCCCTCGGCGGCGCGGAAGAGTTCGTCACGGGGACGGACGCCGATGGCGACGATGACGATATCGGCGTCGACGATGCGGCCGTCGGCCATGAGGACGCCGGTGACCTGGCCGTCGTCGTCAGAAAGTACTTCGGAGGGGAAGACGCCGCCGTGGACTTCGAAGCCCTTGGCTTTGATGAGCCGGCCCATGGCCTGGCCTGCGCCTTCGTCGAGCTGGGTGGCCATCAGCCACTGCGATCCGTCGATGACAATGGGGGTCGCGCCCAGCTGCTCGGTCCCCGCGGCGGATTCCAGGCCCAGGAGGCCGCCGCCGATGGTGACGGCGTTGACCTTGCGGCCCAGCTTTACCGTGAGTTCCGCGATGGTCTTGTTGATGGCCCAGACATCTTCAAGCGTCCGGTAAACGTGGGTGAGCTCGTTGCCCGGAATGGGAAGCCGTGCGGCGTTCGAGCCGGTGGCCACCACCAGTTCGTCATACTCGAAGACGCTGCCTGCTGCGGTTTCCACGGACTTGGCTTCTGCATTGATACGGACCACGCGCTCGCCGGTCCTCAGGTCCAGGGAGCCGTGGTCCCACATCGACGCGGTACCCAGCGTCAGGTCCACACCGCCGTCGGTGAGGGCCTTGGACAGTGCCACCCTGTCGTAGGGGAGGTGGGCTTCCTCGGTGAGGACAGTGACATGCCAGCCATCGAGGCCGCGGGCATGCATGGCGTCCGCAAAACGGTGGGCCGCGGGGCCGCCGCCGGCGACGACGATGCGGCGCGGAGTCTCGGTGCTTGAAGTCTGTTCGGTCACTGTGGGCCTTTCGCATGGGCCGCAGACGGTGCTCCGCGGCCTTCTCTGTCGAGCAGTCCAACCAGACTAGGCAGGGGCAGTTTCGCTTCAGTTTCCCAATTGTTTCGTCAACTTAACTTCTGCATCACGAACGCATTTCCGGCCGGGTTAGGTCTCTTTTACGCCCCGGACACATTTGGCGCATGCCGCGGAAACACCCGGCGCCTAGCGTGGAACACGGCCGCTCAGGCTGCCACCAAGTGACATCAGGACAAGCAGCGCAGGGAGAGGAGCCGGACATGACGGCAACACTGGAACTCGGGACACTCGACGCCGAAGCAGCGGACACCGCGGCAGGCTGGCACCGTGTCTGCCGCCTTGAGGACCTCGAACCCGCATGGGGAGAAGCGGCCCTGGTGGGCGGCCGGCAGGTGGCGCTTTTCCGCACCATGGCTGGCAGCGTTTTCGCAGTGGCCCAGCAGGACCCGGCCACGGGTTCGTACGTGATGGCACGGGGAATCCTCGGCTCGAAGGGATCCCGCCCCACCATCGCGTCCCCGCTGCACAAAGAGGTCTACGACCTCGAAACGGGCGAATGCTTCAGTACGCCGGGCCTGCGGATCGAAGCCTTCGGCACCCGCATCAGCGACGGCTTCGTCGAGGTGGAGCTGTAACCCGGGCGGACACATGCACCACCACAGAGGGGCGCCCCAGGGCGCCCCTTCAGCGGCTTAAAGACCCAGCGCCTCGCTGACGTCGCGGAGGACCTCATCCAGCGCTGCCCGTGCTGCCTGCCGGGCTTCGGGCAGTTCCGCGGCGGATCCCACCTGGTGGATCACCTCGAGGTAGCACTTGAGCTTGGGTTCCGTGCCGCTGGGACGGATGATGACGCGGGTGAGGTTGCGCGTCACGTACAGCAGGCCGTCGGTGGGCGGCAGTTGGTCGGAGCCGACGGAGAGGTCGGCGGAGACCTCAACGGCCGATGAGCCAAAGGATTCCGGCGGGGAAACCCGGAGCCGGTTCATCATGGCATCCAGCAGGCCAAGGTCCGCCACCCTGATGCTCAGCTGGTCACTGGCATGCAGGCCGTGCTGCAGGTAGAGCTCATCGAGCGTGTCAAAGATGGTTTTGCCGTCGGCCTTGGCGGTGGCGGCAAGTTCGGCGATGAGGACTGCCGCGGAAATGCCGTCCTTGTCCTTGACCAGGTCCGGTGCCACGCAATAGCCCAGCGCCTCCTCGTACCCGTAAACCAGGCCGGGTACGCGGGAAATCCACTTGAAGCCCGTCAGGGTTTCCTCGTGGTCGAATCCTGCCGCCGCGGCGATGCGGGACAGCAGCCGCGAGGACACAATCGAGTTGGCGAACACCCCCGGGCTTTCCCCGTCTGGGGTTTCCGCGCCCGCGGCAGCATGCCGTGCGGCGACGTGCGCACCCAGGAGGGCGCCCACTTCATCGCCCCGGAGCATCCGCCACGTGCCGGTGTCCGGGTCCTTGGCGGCCACCGCGGCACGGTCGGCATCCGGATCGTTGGCCAGGACGATGTCCGCGTCGAGGCGGTCGGCCGTTTCGAGTGCCAGATCCAGCGCTCCGGGTTCCTCCGGGTTCGGGAAACTCACCGTGGGGAAGTCGGGGTCCGGTTCGGCCTGCTCCTTGACCAGGGTGACATCCCCGAAACCTGCGGCGTTCAGCACCGCAAGCGCAGTCTCCCCGCCGACGCCATGCATGGGGGTCAGCACGATCCGCAGGTCCCGGGCCGGGAAGAGGTCCGGAAGGGCGAGTCCCGCCGTTTCGGACTGGTACCCGGCCGCGAGCGATCCATCCAGCACCGTCCAGCCGTCCGCGGCCAGCTTGATGGTGTCCAGGGCGCCCACCCCGCTGATCCGGGCAGCGATTTCGGCATCGTACGGTGCCACGATCTGGGCACCGTTGCCGTTTTCCGCCACGGCGTGGCGTCCCAGGTACACCTTGTAGCCGTTGTCCTGGGGCGGGTTGTGGCTTGCCGTGACCATCACGCCGCCGTCGCATCCCAGGGCGCGGACGGCGTAGGCGAGCAGGGGAGTGGGCAGCGCCGCCGGCATCAGGAAAGTTTCGATTCCTGCCGCCGTGAAGATGGCCGCAGTCTCCGCCGCGAACACATCCGAGTTATGGCGGGCGTCATAGCCCACGACGGCGCGTGGCCGGGTTCCCGAAGATGCTTTTGCCACGGCGTCGGTGAGGAAGTCCGCCAGGCCGGCGGCCGCACGGCGCACCACCACGCGGTTCATCCGGTTGGGCCCCGGACCGAGGGCGGCACGGAGCCCGGCGGTGCCGAACTGCAGGGTGCCGCGGAAGCTGTCCTGGAGTTCCTGCCGGGCGGCGGGGTCTCCGTCTACCGACGCCCGGACGAGTTCCAGGAGCTCGGCCGACGTTGCCGGATCCGGGTCTTGGGAAGCCCACTCGCGGGCATCGTTGAGCAGGCGAGCATCGGCATCGGAAGACGTCATGGGCCTAACGCTATCGTCATTGGCGCCGCCCGCGCGGCACCGAGGCCCCGGTGCCGCGCCCCATGGATCAGAGTTTGGCGATGATTCCGGCAAGCAGGGCCGAAATCCTCGGACCCGCGGCCTGGCCGGATTCCAGCACTTCCTGGTGGCTGAGCGGCTGGGGGCTGATCCCGGCGGCCAGGTTGGTGACGAGCGAAATGCCGAACACTTCCATGCCGGCGTGGCGCCCGGCGATGGCCTCCAGCGCAGTGGACATGCCGATCAGGTCGGCACCGATGCGCTTGGCGTACTGGACCTCTGCGGGAGTCTCGTAGTGCGGGCCGGGGAATTGAGCGTAGACGCCTTCGTCGAGGCTGGAATCCACCTCGCGGGCCAGCCCGCGGATCCGTGCCGAGTAAAGATCTGTCAGGTCCACGAACGTGGCGCCTTCCAGCGGCGACGCGGCGGTGAGGTTGATGTGATCGTTGATGAGCACGGGGGTTCCCGGCGCCCAGTCCTCGTTGAGGCCGCCGCAGCCGTTGGTGAGGACCAAGGTGCTGCATCCGGCGGCGGCCGCGGTGCGGATCCCGTGGACTACGGCGCGGACTCCCTTGCCTTCGTAGTAGTGGGTCCGCGCCCCGAGGACCAGTGCACGCTTGCCTTCGGTGGTCAGGATCGACCGGATGGTACCCACGTGCCCTTCGACAGCGGGTGCATGGAAACCGGGCACCTCTTCGGCTGACAGGGTGGCAGTGGTTTCGCCGATCAGGTCAGCGGCACCGCCCCAGCCGGAACCAAGCACCAGGGCGACGTCGTGGGTGTCCACCCCGGTTTCCTCGGCAATGTAGTCGGCAGCAGCGCGGGCGGCGGCGAAGGGGTCCGTGTTCAGGAAGTCAGTTGTACTCACTGGTACAAGGTATCCTGCCGGTTCCGCTCCGCCCACCCCCTGGCCCGCACCCCCGAGAGACCGGTTTCTTTGGTGGTCAGGCGAGGATACGGGAGAATAATCGTTTGTGACTACGCACCCAGATTTCAGTTCACCCCGGATCGCGATCCTGGGAGGTGGTCCAGGCGGATACGAAGCCGCGATGGTGGCCGCCTCGCTGGGGGCGCAGGTCACCATTATCGAGCGCGCAGGCCTGGGCGGGTCCGCGGTCCTTACGGACGTCGTCCCCTCCAAGACCCTCATCGCCACGGCGGACCTGATGACCCGCGTTGCCGAAGCCGGCGAGCTGGGCGTGAAGTTCGACGTCGACGGCGGCGACTTCGTCCCCGTGATGCGCGCCGACCTCAAGCACATCAATGACCGCCTGCTCAACCTGGCCCGCAGCCAGTCCAAGGACATCCACGATGCCCTGGCCAGCCAGAACGTCCGGATCCTCGCAGGCTCCGGCCGGCTCCTGGACAACCACACCATCGAGGTCCTGACCGCGGAGGGCACCGAAACCATCGAGGCGGACACCATCCTGCTGGCCGTCGGCGCCCACCCGCGCGAACTGGCCACCGCCCGTCCCGACGGCGAACGCATCCTCAACTGGACCCAGCTGTACAACCTCGACGAACTGCCCGAGGAACTCATTGTTGTGGGTTCCGGTGTTACCGGCGCCGAGTTCGCCTCCGCCTACAACGGCCTGGGCTCCAAGGTGACGCTGGTATCCAGCCGTGACAGGGTGCTCCCGGGCTCGGACGTTGACGCCGCCGTGGTCCTGGAGGAAGTCTTCGAACGCCGCGGTGTCCGCGTGCTGTCCCGCTCACGCGCCGAATCGGTGGAGCGGACGGACGACGGCGTGGTGGTCACGCTCAGTGACGGCACCAAGGTCACCGGCAGCCACTGCCTCCTGTGCCTGGGGTCCATCCCCAACACGGACGGCATCGGCCTCGAGGAAGCCGGCGTCGCCGTCAGCGAAAGCGGCCACATCAAGGTGGACGGCGTCTCCCGCACCAGTGCCCCGAACGTCTACGCCGCCGGTGACTGCACCGGCGTCCTGCCGCTGGCCTCCGTGGCCGCCATGCAGGGCCGGATCGCCGTGGCCCACTTCATGGGCGATGGTGTGACTCCGCTGAAGCTGCACCAGGTGGCCTCCAACATCTTCACCTCGCCGGAAATCGCCAACGTGGGTGTCTCGGAAGCCGACATCGACTCCGGAAAGTACCAGGGCGACGTCGTAAAGCTCTCAATGCGCAGCAACGCCCGCGCCAAGATGCGCAGCGCCCGTGACGGTTTCGTGAAGATCTTCGCCCGCAAGGGATCCGGGACCGTGATCGGCGGCGTGGTGGTTGGCCCGAACGCTTCGGAGCTGATCTTCCCTATCGCCATCGCCGTGAAGCAAAAGCTCCACGTTGACGACGTTGCCAGCACCTTCACGGTGTACCCGTCGCTGACCGGCTCCATTTCCGAAGCCGCCCGGCGCCTGCACGTCCACATGTAGGTCAGGAGGCGGCCGGGACCGCCTGAAAGTGCTGCTCGATCAGGCCCTTGATGTCCTCGTGGCAGCCGCCGCAGCCGGTCCCGGCGCGGGTTGCCTTGGACACCTCGGCCACGGTGGCGCAGCCTTCTTCCACGGCACCCTGGATCACCGCTCCGCTGACCCCGGCGCAGCGGCACACGGTTCCGGCAGGATCCGCGGAGCCGCTGCCCGGCAGCTGGTCCGGGCCGTCCAGCCGCAGCAGCAGCGACCGGTCCGCCGGCAGTTCCGCGTTCCGTTCGAAGAGCCCCACCAGCTCCGCCGCGGTGCGGGGCATGCCCACCGCCACGAGTCCCTCCAGCACGCCTCCGCGCGTGGTCATCTTGACGTAGCGGCCATGCTCGGGATCCGCCCACTGGGCGATCTGCAGGCGGGGCCGGCCGTTGACGGCACCGGCGGTGAGCGCTTCCTCGTCCCAGGGGTCGGCGCCGTTGTTCCCGGCGACGGCCATGTTCAGGCCCCGCGCTTTGAGGACGATGATGCCCGGCTGTTCGGCCGGCAGCTCCGGCAGGAGTTCGGCGTCCTCGACCGGGCCCGCTGCCAGGAGGGTCAGGTATTCGGCCAGCCACTCGGCCTGGCGCCAGCCCGGGCCCACCAGCCCTGAGGGGCCGGAAGCGGTGCGGCATGCGGCGCAGCCGGGGTCCGGGCAGCGCACCTCGGCGCAGTCGCCGATCGCGAAGATGTGCGGTTCGTGGTGGGCACGCAACCGGTGGTCCACCAGGATGCCCGCGGCCGTGGAGAGGCCGCATCCCTCTGCCAGCTCGGTGCGGGGACGCACACCGCACGAGATGACCAGGAGGTCGCCGTCGATCGCGGAACCGTCATCGAGCAGCAAAGCCGAGAAACCGCCGTCTGGCGCGTTGTGCTCCACACCGGTGGAGCGCGCGTTGCCGGCCATCCGCACGCCGCAGCGCCGCAGGCCCGCCGCCAGGACAGCGCCGCCGCCCTGGTCGATGGTGCGGCCCAGCGGGTGCGGTCCGTTGTGCACCACGGTCACGGTGGCGCCTTCCTCTGCCGCTGCGAGCGCCGTTTCCAGGCCCAGGACGCCGCCGCCGAGGACTACAACGCGCTTGCCGCCGTCCATGGCCTGCCGCAGGACGCCGGCGTCGCGGAGGTCACGCAGCGCGGTGACGCCGGCGGGCAGGACCGGAGAGGCGGGGTCCGGATTGATGCCGGTGAGGTTGGGGATCACGGGCCGGGAACCGGTGGCGAATACCAGCCGGTCGTAGTGGACGGGCGTGCCGTCCGAGAGCAGGACCTGCTGGCGTGCGCGGTCCACGCGCCGGACGCGGGTGCCCAGCCGGACCTCCACACCGTCCGCAGCGAGGGCGCCGGCGTCCGAGAGGGCCAGGGCATCGGCGGTGGTGCGGCCAACCCCGAGGTCGGCCACCAGGACGCGGTTGTAGGCAGCTTCGGTCTCTTCACCCACCACTGTCAGGGCTACCTGGCCTGCGCGTACGGCGGGCAGCAGCTCATCAACCAGCCGGGCGGCCACCGGCCCGAATCCCACAATGACAATCTGCTCGCTCATGAGGCCTCCATCGTCTGAAGCACTTTGCTGGATACGGGTGCGGCCACCGGCCGGACCCATACCTTGTTGAATTTGAATTCGGGCATCCCGGAGATGGGATCGGTGGCCGCCTCGGTGAGGCGGTTGGCACTTTCCAGTTCGGGGAAGTGGAACGGCAGGAAGACCGTCTCGCTGCGGATGGCGGTGCTGAGTTCGGCCCGGCACACCACCTCGCCGCGTTCATTGGCCACGGACACGAATGATCCTTCGGTGACGCCCATCGCGGCTGCCGCGGCCGGGTGGATCTGCATCCTCGCCTCAGGCTGCGCGGCCAGGAGCGCCGTGACCCGCCGCGTCTGGGCGCCGGACTGGTAGTGCTCCAGGAGGCGGCCGGTGATGAGGGTGAAGGGCTTGGCCCCTGCCGCGTTTTCACTGTCCGCGAAGTGGTTTTCAGCTGGCGTACGACGACGGCGCGGCAGCACCGGAGTCATCACGGCTTTGCCGTCGGCGTGGGCGAAGCGTTCTTGGAAGAGCCGGGGGGTGCCCGTGCTGCCGGCGGGGTAGGGCCAGTAGGCGGCTTCCCCGCGGTCCAGCATGGCGTAGTCAATCCCGGAGTAGTCGGCCAGGCCGCCGGCAGATGCCAGGCGCAGTTCCTCGAAGACTGTTTCGGGGTCCTCGCTGTAGGTGGACGGTGCTTCGAGCCGCTCGGCGAGCCGGGCCATGATCCACAGCTCGCTGCGCGCCCCGGCAGGCGGTGTGAGGGCCCGGCGGCGGCGGAGGACGCGGCCTTCAAGGTTGGTCAGGGTGCCTTCCTCCTCCGCCCACTGGAGGACGGGGAGGACCAGGTCTGCCATGGCTGCCGTCTCGGACATGAAGAAGTCGCAGACCATCAGGAAGTCCAGGCTGCGGAGACCCCCGATGACGGCGTTGGCGTCCGGCGAGGCGACCGCAATATTGGAGGCGTGGACGAAAAGGCAACGGACGCCGTCGTCCTTTCCCAGCGACTTCAGCAGCTGGACCGCCGGAAGGCCCGGGCCGGGGATGAGCTCCTCGGGAACGCCCCAGACGCCAGCCACGTGGGCGCGTGCAGCGGGGTCGGTGATCTTGCGGTAACCGGGCAGCTGGTCGGCTTTCTGCCCGTGCTCCCTGCCGCCCTGGCCGTTGCCCTGCCCGGTCAGCGTGCCGTAGCCGCTGCGGGCCGAACCCGGCAGGCCCAGCAGGAGGCTGAGGTTGATGGCGGCGGTGGCGGTGTCGGTGCCGTCCACGTGCTGCTCCACGCCGCGGCCGGTGAGGATGTAGCTGCCGCCCTTGGTGGCCCCGGTGGCAAGCCTGCGGGCCGTTTCCCGGATGAGGTCGGCCGGCACGCCGGTGAGGGACTGGACCCGTTCGGGCCAGAAGGACGCGACGCTGCGGGCTACGGCGCTGTAGCCCGAGGTGCGCTCGCTGACATAGGCGGTGTCTACCAGGTTTTCGTGGATGACCACATGGGAGAGACCCAGCAGCAGGGTGAGGTCCGTGCCCGGAAGGGGCTGGAGGTGGAGGCCGCCGCCGTCGGCCGTGAAGTCTGCTGTGGCGGAACGGCGCGGATCCACCACGATCAGGCCACCGGCGTCGCGGGCGCCCTTGAGGTGCTGGACGAAGGGCGGCATGGTTTCGGCCACGTTGGAGCCCAGCATCAGGATGGTGCTGGCCGTGTCCAGAGCTTCGAGCGGGAAGGGCAGGCCGCGGTCCACGCCGAAGGCGCGCATCCCGGCGGCGGCCGCGGAGGACATGCAGAAGCGGCCGTTGTAGTCGATCCGCGAGGTGCCCAGGGCCAGCCTGGCGAACTTGCCAAGCTGGTACGCCTTTTCGTTGGTGAGGCCGCCGCCGCCAAAGACGCCGACGGCGTCTGCACCGTAGCGGGCGCGGGCGTCCTTCACCGCTTCTGCGGCGAGGTCCAGGGCCTGGTCCCAGGAGATGGGCCGGTGGACGCCGTCCGGTCCCTTGAGAAGGGGCTCGGTGATGCGTCCGGGGTGGTTGAGGAGGTTCGCGGAGGTCCAGCCCTTGCGGCACAGGCCGCCACGGTTGGTGGGGAAGTCGCGCCCCTGGACCTCGAGGGGTGCAGCGGGGGCCGTGGTGAGGGCCACGGGGACCGGCCCCGGCTGTGCAGCCGGGGCCGGTCCTGTGGGGGACGTGAGCGTCATGGCGCACTGCAGGGCGCAGTAGGGGCAGTGCGTGTCGGCGCTTGTGGTCATGGTTAGACGTGTCCCATCGCGTTTCGGTTGGCGTTGCGGATGTAGCAGGCCCAGCAGACCACCAGCATCAGGGCGTAGGCCCCCACGAAGCCGTAGAAGGCCGGGGTGTAGGAGCCGCTGGCAGTGTTGGACGCGTTCAGCACCTGCGGGATGAGGAATCCGCCGTAGGCGCCGATCGCGGAGATCAGGCCGAGGGCCGAGGAAGCCAGCCGCTGGGTGGCCACGGAGCTGGCGCCGCTGCGTGCTGCCCGGCTGTTGGTGGCGAAGATGACCGGGATCATCCGGTAGGTTGCGCCGTTGCCGAAGCCGCTTGCGGTGAAGAGCATCAGGAACAGGACCAGGAAGAGCCAGAAGTTCTTCAGCGGCAGCGTCCAGATCATGGTCAGGGTGATCACGGCCATGGAGGCGAAGGCTGAAACCGTCATCCGGGCGCCGCCCATGCGGTCCGCCATGCGTCCGCCGTAGGGCCGGGCGAGCGAGCCCACCAGCGGGCCCAGGAAGGCGAGCGAGAGGGCCACGGTTCCCACGCCGATGGCGGAGAAATCGGGGAAGTAGTCCTTGATCAGCTTGGGGAACACGCCGGCGAAGCCGATGAACGAGCCGAAGGTGCCGATGTAGAGGAACGCCATGACCCACAGGTGCGGTTCCTTCAGTGCGGCCACGGATCCGGCCACGTCGCCTTTGGCGCTGGTGAGGTTGTTCATGTATTTGTAGGCGCCGAAGGCGGCCAGCAGGATGAACGGGACCCACATCAGGCCGGCCATGGGCAGGTTGACGGTGCCGGCGGCCAGGAGGGTGATGACGATGGGAACGGCGAGCTGCGCGACGGCGGCACCGAGGTTTCCGCCCGCGGCGTTCAGGCCAAGAGCCCAGCCCTTTTCGCGTGCCGGGTAGAAGAAGGTGATGTTGGCCATGGAACTGGCGAAGTTGCCGCCGCCGAAGCCGGCCAAAGCGGCCACCAGGAGCATCACACCGAACGGTGTTTCCGGGTTGGAGACGCACAGGGCGAGCCCGATCGAGGGGATCAGGAGCAGCAGGGCCGAGACGATGGTCCAGTTCCGGCCGCCGAAGCGGGGAACCATGAAGGTGTAGGGAATGCGAAGGGTGGCGCCCACCAGGCTGGGCATCGAGATCAGCCAGAAGATCTCGGATGTGGTGAAGGTGAATCCTGCGGCCGGGAGCTGGACCACCACGATGGACCAGAGCTGCCAGACCACGAAGCCGAGGAACTCGGCGAAGATGGACCAGTTCAGGTTGCGGCGGGCGATGGAGCGGCCGGCGGTTTCCCACTGGTCCTTGTTCTCGGCGTCCCAGTTGGCGATCCAGCGGCCGGGGCGGAATTCAAGGGCGGGAGCGGTTGCGGTGCGGGTAGTGCCGGGCTGTGCGCTGGCGGATGCTGCGGCTGATTCCGGGGACGAAGCGTCGTCCAGATCAACGGAATTGCCGGTGCCGGCATCTGCGGTGCGGTCAACAGTCACGGGTTACCTCCTTTGGGGGAATGTTGTTCCTCAAAGGTAGGGACGGCGCGTTTCGCGGACCGACGCCGGATGTTAACGGGCTGTGACATTTGCCTATCTGTGCCCGCCGGACGCCGTTAGGATGCGAAGGTGCCCAAAAAGTGAGACGCACAGCACAGGTCCAAATACTGGACCTTTCGTCCATTGACTGGACCAGCGGAACTAATATTGAACTCTAACTATTTCGCGCCGGGGCAGCCCGCTGTATCCGGCCGGTTTCTCACGAAAGCGTTTACACATGTCTTCCACCGACACCTCCACGGTGCCCGGTTCACCCCAGCCGGTGAACTCCCGCGGCCGTGTGATCGTCGCCAGCCTGATCGGCACCACGGTCGAGTTCTATGATTTCTATGTCTACGCAACTGCGGCGGTCCTCGTCTTCCCGCAGCTGTTCTTCCCCGGCCAGAACGAGACAACCCAGCTCCTGAGCTCCTTCGCGGTTTTCGGCGTGGCCTTCGTTGCCCGCCCGCTGGGGTCCATCGTCTTCGGGCACTTCGGCGACAAGTTCGGCCGCAAGGGCACCCTGGTGGCCTCGCTGCTCACCATGGGCATCGCCACCTTCCTCATCGGCTGCCTGCCCACTGCGCTGGTACCGGGCTGGGAGTTCTGGGCACCGGCGCTGCTGGTAGTCATGCGCTTCGCCCAGGGCCTGGCCCTTGGCGGCGAATGGAGCGGGGCGGCCCTGCTGGCCACCGAGAACGCACCGGCCAACAAGCGCGCCATCTACGGCACGTTCCCGCAGCTCGGCGCTCCCATCGGCTTCATCATCGCCAACGTCATCTTCCTGGTGGCCAGCTACATGCTCTCACCCGCTGCCTTCCAGGCCTGGGGCTGGCGCGTTCCGTTCCTGCTCAGCGCCGTCATGGTGATCATCGGCCTCTACGTGCGGCTGAAGCTGATCGAAACCCCGGCGTTCACCAAGGTGATCGAATCCAACGAGGTCGCCAAGCTGCCCCTGGGGCGCGTCTTCAAGACCAGCTGGCGCCAGCTGATCCTGGGTACCTTCATCATGCTCGCCACCTACGTGCTCTTCTACCTGATGACCACGTTCACCCTGACCTACGGCACCCGTGCCTCCAGCCTCGACGCGGCCAAGGCGGCGGCCGAGAAGGCCGGAAAGCCGATGTCCGAGGCCGCTGCAGCAGCGTTTGTTCCGGGACTCGGCTACACCCGCAACGACTTCCTCTGGATGCTGATTGCCGGCGTCGTGTTCTTCGGCATCTTCACGCTGGTCTCCGGTCCGCTGGCTGAGAAGTACGGACGCCGGAAGATGCTGATCGGTGTTACCGCCGGGATCTTCGCCTTCGGCCTGCTTTTCGTTCCGCTGTTCAGCGGCGGCTTCGTGGGCACCATGGCGCTGCTGATCCTGGGCTTCTCGCTCATGGGCCTGACCTTCGGGCCGATGGGCGCGCTCCTGCCGGAACTGTTCCCCACGAACGTCCGCTACACGGGATCGGCCATCAGCTACAACTTCTCCAGCATCCTGGGTGCGGCAGTAGCGCCGTTCATCGCCGTGGCCCTGTGGGAGCTGGCCGACGGCAGCCCGGTACTGGTGGGTGTCTACCTGACGTCCATGGCCGTGCTGACCCTCATCGCGCTGTTCGTCAGCAAGGAAACCCGGGACCTCGACTACGAGAACAACGTAGCCTGACCCGCCAGCCTGTGCCTTCCAGCCCGGTTGGTGGCTGGACGGCCCGGTGCCCGCCCTGCAGTGCAGGGACGGGCGCCGGGCTTTCGTCGTTCCGGGCATAGGTAACCGGGCAGGAACGCACGACGGCGGCCGGCTGGTTGGGGAAGGATGGTCCAGGTACGCGGGCTCAGGCCGCGTAACGCTCCACGAAGTTTCGCAGGATCTTCATCGGCTCGGTCACGGTGAACTTCCGGGCGTCGGCCATCAGGTCTTCGGCGGACTCCGGAGGAAAGTAGCCGGCGTTGCGGTAAATGTCGATGCGAGTCACCAGGCCCTCCGCATCGAGTTCGGGATGGAACTGGGTTGCGTAAAGGTTTGACTGGATTCGGAACATCTGAACCGGGCAGGCTGCGGATCCCGCCAGGCGTACCGCATGGGCGGGCAGCGAACTGCAGGCTTCCTTGTGGCCCGCAAAAGCCGTAAACGCCTGTGGCATCCCTTGCAGCAACGGGTCCTGCAGGCCGGCATCGGTGAGGCCGATCTCCACGGCGGCGAGCGGCTCGCCGTACGTCCGGTCGATAACCGCGCCTTGGTGCCTGCCCAGTGTCCCCACCCCGTAACACGCCCCCAGGAACGGGAAGTCGCGGGCCACCAGCTGGTCCAGCAGGCCTGAAAGTTCCTGTTCCACCCTGTGCTGGGCCGGGCTCTTGTCCTCTGGCGGATCGCTGGAGGTGAACGGACTGCCGCCCACGATCACGCCAGAGTATTCGGAGAGGTCCAGCTCGGGCAGGGGAGCTGCTTCAAGCCGGATGCGTCGCAGCTCCCGCTCCTCCAGGCCGCCGTACCTCAGGTACGCGGCGTACTCGTCATCGGCGGCGGCGTCTTCGGCTCGGGAGGCCAGGAGCAGGAATGGCAACACCTGCTAAGTGTGCCTGCAATTGCCTGCCATACGCCAGCAGCCCGGAGCGGATGGCTCCGGGCTGCTGGGTGGTGTGGAACGGCTGAACCCGTAGCCTGCCCGGTCGGGTTGGGCTGCTACGCACACCAGCGGGTAGCGGGCTACAGGCTGTTTCAGCCGGCCGCTGCCTGGGCCAGCGACCTGCGGGACTGGGGCCGCGCAGCCGGATCGGCATGGCGGTGCACCAGCTTCCAGTAGCCTTCCTCGCGGCGGAAGATGCTGGTGACCCGGAGGGCGAACTCCTCGGCGGCCGCGGCACCGTCCAGCCGGGCACGGAAGTGCTCGGTTTCCACCAGGTAGGCGGTGTCGCGCGCCGTGTACGACGTGATGGTGTCGAAGCCGAGCATCTCGCCGTCCTGGAACTGCCGAGCGGCCTGGTCCAGCCGGGCTTCAACCTGTGCCCAACCTTTGGCGATGCCGCCAAAGGGGTTGGCCAGAGTTACGTCCTCGAGCCGGGAGTAAAGGTCCTTGATGGGGAGGGTGTTGCCCCGGGTGATCTCCGGAACCGCCTCGTGGTAACGCGCCACTTCTTCCTGGAAACTGGGTGCCAGCATGGGTGCCTCCGGCCCGTCAGTCTTCGATGGTGGCGATCACGGCGCCCGCGGACACCGTCTCGCCCGCAACAGCCTTCAGGCCCGTTATGGTTCCGGAGCGGTGCGCCGTGAGGGGCTGCTCCATCTTCATGGCCTCCAGGACCACTACGAGGTCACCCTCGGCTACAACGTCGCCTTCAGCCACAGCCACCTTCACGATGGTGCCCTGCATGGGGGAGGTGAGCGCGTTGCCGGTTGCGGCAGCCGGGCCGCCGGAACGTGCGCGCTTCTTGGACTTACCGGACTTTGCCGCAGGAGCGGCGCCGGCGCCCAAGGAACCCAGGGAGGCCGGGAGCACTACTTCCAGGCGCTTGCCGCCTACCTCGACCACCACGCGCTGGCGTTCTTCGGCGTCCTCGGTTTCGGCGGCGCCGTGGGGGTTCCAGGCCGGCAGATCGTTGTTGAATTCTGTTTCGATCCAACGCGTGTGCACCTTGAAGGGGCCCTCCGCCGGAGCGAAATCGGGGTTGGTGACCACGGCGAGGTCGAACGGGATGACTGTGGGAATGCCTTCCACCACCATCTCCTCCAGGGCGCGGCGTGAGCGCTGCAGGGCCTGGGTGCGGGTAGCCCCGGTGACCACCAGCTTGGACAGCATGGAGTCGAAGTTGCCGCTGATGACGTCACCCTGCTCCACACCGGAATCAATCCGGATGCCGGGGCCGGTGGGGTTCTTCAGCGTGGCAATGGTGCCTGGGGCGGGCATGAAGTTCCGGCCCGGGTCTTCGCCGGTAATGCGGAACTCGATGGAGTGGCCGCGGACCTCGGGGTCGCCGTAGCCCAGTTCCTCGCCGCGGGCAAGGCGGAACTGTTCGCGGACCAGGTCGATGCCGGTGACTTCCTCGGACACGCAGTGCTCCACCTGCAGGCGGGTGTTGACCTCAAGGAAGGAGATGGTGCCGTCCTGGCCCACCAGGAATTCACAGGTACCGGCACCCAGGTAGCCGGCTTCCTTCAGGATGGCCTTGGAGGATTCGTACAGTCGCTGGTTCTGCTCAGGGGTGAGGAATGGCGCCGGTGCTTCTTCGACGAGCTTCTGGTTTCGGCGCTGCAGCGAGCAGTCGCGGGTGGAGACCACCACAACGTTGCCGTGGGCGTCAGCGAGGCACTGGGTCTCAACGTGCCGCGGAGCGTCCAGGAAGCGCTCGATGAAGCATTCGCCGCGGCCAAAAGCTGCGGTGGCTTCACGGACGGCGGACTCGAACAGTTCAGGGATTTCTTCGCGGGTCCGGGCCACCTTGATGCCACGTCCGCCGCCGCCGAAAGCGGCCTTGATGGCCACGGGCAGGCCGAACTGGTCCACGAACTCGAGGATTTCCTCGGCCGACTGCACAGGATCGGCGGTGCCGGGGACCTGGGGTGCGCCCACCTTTTCAGCAATGTGGCGGGCCTGGACCTTGTCGCCCAAGGCGGAAATCGCTTCGGGGGACGGGCCGATCCAGGTGATGCCGGCCTCGATCACGCGGGCTGCGAACTCGGCATTCTCGGCCAGGAAGCCGTAGCCGGGGTGGATGGCATCCGCGCCCGACTGCCGGGCGGCGTCGATGATCTTGTCCATCACCAGGTACGACTCGGCAGCGGTGTTGCCGCCCAGGGCATACGCTTCGTCAGCAAGGCGGACGTGCAGGGCGTCGCGGTCCGGGTCGGCGTAGATCGCCACGGAGGCGATGCCCTCGTCGCGGGCGGCGCGGATGATGCGCACCGCGATTTCACCGCGGTTGGCGATCAGCACCTTGGTGAGGCTCTGCTGCGTGGTACCGGCGGACTGCTCCATATTTGCTGACAAGGCGTCTCCTTCTTTCCTTCAGGGAGCCTAGCGCGGTTTTGGAGGTTCCGCCGATATTACTTGCGGAATCCGCGTGTAAACCGGCAATGCTTTGTAGGGAAGCTACAAGTCCGGTGCAATTGGCCGCCTTTCAGTGCGGTGGCCAGAGATCGGTGATGCGCACGTTTGCGGCGGCCAGCAGCCCCCGGAGGGTGGAAACGGACAGGCCGACGACGGCATGCGGATCGCCGTCGACCTTCCGGATGAAGGCCCCGCCCAGGCCGTCGATGGTGAAAGACCCTGCGCAGTGCAGCGGCTCGCCGGTGGCGATGTACGCGTCGATTTCCTCCGCGTCCATGTCCAGGAAGGCGACCTCGGCTGAGGCAACCGCGCCGAGGGTGGCGCCGGATCCGGCACCGTCACCGCCGTCGTCGTCCGTGTCCCGGCAGTCCACCAGCCAGTGCCCTGTGTGCAGCACCCCGGAGCTGCCGCTCATCCGGAGCATCCGCTCCCGCGCGACGTCGGCCGTGTAGGGCTTGCCGTGCGCCTCGCCGTCGAACTCGAAAACCGAGTCGCAGCCAAGGACCAGTGCGCCCTCGGAGTCCGGGAGCGCCGCCACGGCCTCGGCCTTGGCCCGGGCCAGCAGGAGTGCGGTGTCGTGCGGATCAGTCACGCCGTAGCGCGCCTGCACGGCGTCCTCATCCACATCGGAGACCAGTACGGTGTGCCGGATGCCGGCTTCGGCCAGGAGTTTGGTGCGGGCGGGGGACTGGGAGGCAAGTATCAGGCGGACCACGGAATCAGCCTAGTGGACCAGCTCTGCGGACGCCTTTGCGTTCTCCGGCCGGCTGAGCTTGGCGCCTTCCACGTCCACGTCCGGCAGGATGCGGTCCAGCCAGCGCGGCAGCCACCAGGACTTTTCGCCCAGCAGGTACATCACGGCGGGCACGATGGTCATCCGGACCACGAACGCATCCAGCAGCACACCGAACGCCATCGCGAAGCCGAGCGGCCGGACCATGGTCAGGTGGCTGAAGATGAAGCCCGCGAACACGCTGACCATGATGATGGCGGCGGCGGTCACCACGGCGGCGGCGTGCCGGAAGCCCACCCGCACGGCCTCCTTCGCGGTGGATCCGTGCATGTACGCCTCGCGCATGCCGGAAGCGATGAACACCTGGTAGTCCATAGCGAGGCCGAACAGCACGCCGATCAGGATGATCGGCAGGAAGCTCAGGACCGCGCCGGGGTTGGCGACATCGAACACGGTGCCCAGCCAGCCCCACTGGTAGACGGCCACCACGGCGCCGAACGCGGCAGCCAGCGAAAGGAGGAAGCCGCCGGTTGCCAGCAGCGGCACCACGATGGAGCGGAACACCAGCAGCAGCAGGATCAGGGACAGCCCGACGACGATGGCCAGGTACGGCGGCAGGGCGTCACCGAGTTTGGTGGAGACGTCGATATTGCCGGCGGTCTGCCCGGTCAGGCCCATGGCTACGTCGTAGTCGGCCTTGATTTCGCCGTTCAGGCCGCGGAGTTCCGAGACGACCTTGACGGTGCTGGCGCTGGCCGGGCCTTCCTCCGGGATGACCTGGAAGACGGCGGTGCGCCGGTCTTCGCTGATGGCTACCGGTACGGCGGCCACCACGTTGTCCACTGACCGGAGCTTGTCCGCAATGTCGTACTGCAGGGTGGTGGCTGCGGCCTCGTCCAGCCCAGCGGGGAACTCGCCCACGGCAACGATGGGGCCGGTGACCCCTTCGCCGAAACTGCGGGCAGTGACGTCGTAGGCCTGGTAGGCCTCGGAATCCACCGGTTCGGAGCCGCCGTCGGGCAATGCGAGCTGCAGCTGGGTGGCCGGGAGGGCCAGCGTGCCCAGCAGGATGACGCCGGCCACCATGGCGAGCACGGGGTGCCGGGTGACCAGGCCGCCCCAGCCGCGGGTGCTGCGTTCGCGGTCTTTGGCGTCGTCTGCCGCTTCGTGGCCGGGCTCTGCGTTGTGGGCGTTGGCCTTGGCCCAGGCCCGCTTGGAGATGATGCGGCGGCCAATGAGGGACAACATGGCCGGGGTGAGGGTGATGGCGACGAGGACCGCCACGGCCACCGTGCCGGCGGCTGCAAGGCCCATGACGGCCAGGAACGGCAGGCCGGGGACCACCAGGGCGGCGAGGGCGATGATGACGGTCAGGCCGGCGAACACCACGGCATTGCCGGATGTCCCCGTGGCGCGGGCCACGGATTCCTCGGGATCCATGCCTGCCAGGAGCTGGGTGCGGTGCCGGTTGACGATGAACAGTGAGTAGTCGATGCCGACGGCGAGGCCCAGCATGAGCGCCAGCATGGGGGAGATGGAGCTCATGTCGAAGAGGCCGGACAACGCGAAGGTGATGCCCACGCCCACGCCGACGCCCATGACAGCCATGAGGAGCGGGAGGCCTGCCGCCACCAGGGTGCCGAGCATGATGATCAGCACCAGGGCTGCGACGGCGATGCCGATGATTTCCGCGATGCCGAACAGCTCGGAGATGTCCTCGGTGATTTCCTTGCTGGCCAGGGCTGTGACGCCGGCGGCGGAGGTCGCATGCGCGATGTCCTGGACCTGTTGGCGGACCTCGGGGCTCAGCCCGTTGATGGAGCCGTTGAACTGCAACTGGGCTACGGCTGCCTTCCCATCCTCGGAGACAAAGCGGATGGCCGAGGATGCTTCGGCCTGCCGCTTGCCCAGTTCCAGCTTGGCCTTGCTGGCCTCAAGTTCCTTCGCGCCGGCGTCGTATTTTGCCTGGCCCTCAGCCGCTGCGGCCTTCTGCTGGCCCAGTTGAGCCTCGATGGCGGCTGCCGGAGCACCGGCGGCCACCATCTGCTGTTCTGCCGCGTCCAGCTGCGCTTTTCCGGCATCCAGTTGTGCCTTGGAGGCGTCCAGGGTGGCCTGCCCGGCGGCCAGCTGCTGCTCACCGTCTGTGATGGCCTGCCCGGCCTGGTCCACTTGGGCCTGGGTGGCGAACGGGTCCACGGTGCCGCGGACGTCCGGCAGCGTTTCGAGCTTCTTCAGGGCATCAGTGACCGCCGCCCGGCTGGCGTCGGTGAAGCCGCCATCGGGTGCCTCAAAAACGATCGTGGCGGTGCCGCCGGACGCTGACGGAAGGTCTTCCTTCAGTTTGTCCGCGATCCGCTGCGTTTCCGTTCCGGGGATCTGGAAATTGTTGGACAAGGTGCCGTGGAAAGCCGCGGCGGAGCCGCCGACGGCAACCAGCGCCACGAGCCATAACGAAAGGACCAGCCAGCGCCGGCGGTAGGAGAACTTGCCAAGGCGGTAGAGCAGCAGTGCCATGAGGGAAACCGATCTGGTCAGGAGGAATGGGCGGCTGATGGGGCTGACGTGCGGGCCGGAGTGGCCGGCGCGGTGGATTTGCCGGCGCCGGCCGGCGGGGTGAAGCCGGAACCCAGAAGGGCCATGGCGTCGATAAGGAGCTGCCGGAGTTCGGCAAGGGACGCGGGCGAGAGGTCGGGTCCCCGGCGGCTGAACCAGACCTCCATGGCGGCCTTGCCGCAGGAGATAACGGAGCCGGCCAGGGCGTGGACGTACAGCTCGTCCGAACCGTCCGGCGTTGCTGCCACCCGGTCCCGTGCCACGGTGAAGACCTGGGCGCGGCAGTGGTCCCAGGCCTCGAGTTCGGTGTGGGCCATCAGCTGGCTGTGCTGCGTCAGGGCGAACAGCTCGGCCAGGGGCTCCACCGTCCTGGGGTCCGCCAGGGCCATGAGGGCGGCCTGTGCCGCCTCCAGCAGTGGTTCCTCCGCGGGCCGCAGTTGCAGTTGCCGGATGACGATATCCAGGAAGCCGTGCGTCACGGACGCCAAGGCTGCGTCGGTGCTGTTGAAGTAGTTGAAGAAGGTGCGCCGGGAGATGCCGGCGGCCTCGGCGATGTCCTCAGCCGTGAAGCCGCCGGGCCCCTTGGACCGGAGCAGTGCCAGCGCGGCGTCCGTAATGGCCTGCCGGGTGGCCGCCTTGTTCAGTTCGCGGCGTGAGGGAGCCGCGGGCGCATCAGGCGGGGACGAGGATGAATTCACGCTCTTACACTACGTGCAAGTTTGCACAGTGGGCAAGTTAAATTCACAGGAGAATGAAAGGCTCCCAACAGCCTTTACCGAACCTGCGCACGGATGCTTGGTAGGACCCGGAAAGGGTCAAACCACAGCAGCCGTCTGGCGACGGCGGAGCAGGAGAAGAGAATGTCACGCAGGAAGAAGATGGCGCTCGGCCTGTCGGCCGCGGCGCTCGCCGTGGGGGCCGGCATTGGAGTGGCGGGAGTGGCCTCAGCCACGACGACGCCCACCCCCTCGCCGAGCGCCAGTTCCAGTGCCTCTGCCGATGCCGGCACGGGCACAGGCTCCGGCACAGGCCATGACGGCATGGGCCGCCATGGCGGACGCGGAGGTGAACGCGGCGGCGTCCAGGCGTCAGCGCTGGCGCAGAAGCTTGGTGTGGACGAGGCAAAGGTCACTGACGCATTGAAGGCTTTCCGCGAGGCCAACAAGCCCAGTGGACCGCCGGCCGAGGGTGAGAAGCCCGACGTGGCCGCCCGCGAAGCTGCGCTGGCCAACTCCCTGGCAGCATCGCTCGGGATTGACGAAGCCAAGGTAACGGCGGCGCTCGACGAGCTCCGCACCGCGGCACAGGCAGACCGGGCGGCAGAGCTCAAGACCCGCCTGGACCAGGCCGTCACGGATGGAAAGCTGACGCAGGCCGAGGCGGACGCCGTAACCAAGGCGGTTCAGAACGGAGTGATCGGCGGCGGCGGACACTGACCGCGCGCCTCAGGGCCCCGGCAGGCCGGGGATAGCGTCCCAGGGCAAAAGCCCGGGACAACAGGAAGTCCCCGGGAGAATTCCCGGGGACTTCCTGTGATTGCACATTCGCGGCGCCTGGTGGCACCCGGTGTTGATTATGCCTTGGCGTCCTGCAGTTCGCGGGGCGCGGTGTCGGCAGCAGTACCGTCCGTAGCGGCACCGTTGTCGGCGTCGGCGTCGTCGTCAACGAACGGGGTGCCGTTGCGGGGCGCGTTGTACAGGGCTTCGTCCAGGATGCCCTGGCGCTTGGCCACGATGGTGGGGACCAGGGCCTGGCCTGCCACGTTGACGGCGGTACGGCCCATGTCCAGGATCGGGTCGATGGCAAGGAGCAGTCCGACGCCGGCCAGCGGCAGTCCCAGCGTGGAGAGCGTCAGCGTCAGCATCACCACGGCGCCGGTGGTGCCGGCTGTCGCAGCAGATCCCAGGACGGAGACCAGGGCGATCAGCAGGTACTGGCTGAAGTCGAGCTGGATGCCGAAGAACTGGGCCACGAAGATGGCGGAGATGGCCGGGTAGATCGCGGCGCAGCCGTCCATCTTGGTGGTGGCGCCCAGCGGGACCGCGAAGGAGGCGTAGCCGCGGGGGACGCCCAGGCTGCGCTCGGTGACGCGCTGGGTGAGCGGCAGGGTTCCCACGGAGGAGCGGGAAACGAAGGCCAGCTGGACGGCCGGCCAGACACCGGAGAAGTACTGCTTCACGGACAGGCCGTGGGTACGGACCAGGATGGGGTACACAACGAACAGCACCAGGGCCAGGCCGGCGTAGATGGCAACCGTGAATTTGCCCAGGGAGCCGATGGTGTCCCAGCCGTAGACGGCGACGGCGTTACCGATCAGGCCGACGGTGCCCAGCGGTGCGATGCGGATGATCCACCAAAGGACCTTCTGGATCACGGCGAGGGCGGAGGCGTTGAGGTTCAGGAAGGGCTCGGCTGCCTTGCCCACCTTGAGGGCGGCAACGCCGACGGCGATGGCGATCACCAGGATCTGCAGCACGTTGAAGCTGACGGAGGTGGTCACGGCGCCGGATTCGGCAACCGTGGAGCTCGCGCCCAGGCCGAGGAAGTTCTTCGGGAAGAGGCCGATCAGGAAGGACCACCAGTCGCCGGACTTACCTGCGTACTTGGCTTCCTCAGTAATGCCGGTGTTGGCGCCGGGCTGCAGCAGGACGCCCAGGCCGATGCCGATCAGCACCGCGATCAGGGACGTGATGGCGAACCACAGCAGGGTGTTCCAGGCAAGCCGGGCGGCGTTGGATACCTGGCGGAGGTTGGAGATGGAGCTCACCACAGCCGTGAAGATCAGGGGCACGACGGCGGTCTGCAGCAGCGACACGTAGCTGGATCCGATGGTCTGCAGTGTTGCGCCAAGGCCGTTGGGGTTGGTCTTGGTGCTGCCGGTGTACTTGGCCAGCAGGCCGAGGGCAAGGCCCACGATGAGTGCGGCGATGATTTGGAAGCCGAACGATCCAGCCCACTTGGGAAGCTGGAAGCCCGTCTTCCCTGCGGGGGAGGGGGTGCTTGTCTGAGTGCTCACCCGAATACGCTAGGTCCGCACTGCCTACCACGCCGAAACAACATTGAGAAATGTTACGCACGCCCAGTCTCCGGAAGAAACAGAATACCCCGGAATTCCAAGGCGGACAGCGGGTTTTGTTACTTATTCCCAGCGGCGGTGTGCTTAACATCTCCCGAAAGTGACCTGCTCACGCGCCGACGTGAACAAGAAGGGGGGGGGCGCTCTGGGTCCTGCTAGCGTTGCAATAATGACGACTCATCAGATCGCCCTTGGGGCGATCAACATGGAGGCCCAGGATCCAGCCGCGCTAGCCGAATTTTGGGCGTCCGTGACCGGTGCGTTTCCCTCGCCCGGTGGCGACAGCGTCTACCTGCCACCTGCTGGTCCCGGAGGGTTCGCGATGTTCTTCCAACCCAGGACCGGTCCTCGCCCCGAGCATCAACCGTTCCACCTCGACTTGACTGTCCCCTGGGGGTCACGACCGACAGAGGTCGATCGCCTCCTGAGCCTCGGGGCCACCTACCGGTGGGACGTCCTGGACGAATTCCCGCACGTGCAGTGGACAACTCTTGCTGATCTGGAGGGGAACCTCTTCTGCGTGGCCGAACACCCACCTACAGACCAGCAGGGTACGTGAGCCGACCCGGGCCGAGGAATCTCCTTCTGCTTAATTCCGTAGCCGAACAGTTTCCCGTTCCCGTCACCGGTGCGGCGACGGCCAAGAGATGATTTACGCATCACCGGAACCGTAGCCAGCCCGGCTGCCTGCGGCGGGGACGGCGTTGTGCTGGGACTTCACTGCGTTCACGGCCGCGCAGCGAGTTATGAAAGCAGCGCCCGCCGTAGGGTATCGAGCCCAACGGAGCCGATGTTCAGGGCCTTGGTGTGGAACTCCTTGAGGTCGAACCCTGGCCGTGTCTCGAGTTCGGCGCGGATCTGTTCCCAGAGGCGCTGGCCCACTTTGTAGGAGGGTGCCTGGCCGGGCCAGCCGAGATAGCGGGTGAACTCGAAGTTGAGTTGTCCTTCGCTGATGGGCAGGTTGGCTTTGAGGAATTCGTATCCCTTGTCCGGGGTCCACGTGCCGGTGCCCCAGCGTGCGGGCACCTCCAGTTCCAGGTGGACGCCGATATCGAACACCACCCGGGCTGCGCGCATCCTTTGCATGTCCAGCATGCCCATATGGTCGCCCGCGTCGTCGAGGTATCCGAGCTCCTGCATGAGCTTTTCCGCGTAGAGGGCCCAGCCTTCGCCGTGTCCGGAGGTCCAGCAGATGTTGCGCCGCCACTTGTTGAGCAGTTCGCGCCGGTAGGTGGCGGTGGCCACCTGGAGGTGGTGGCCGGGGACGCCTTCGTGGTAGACGGTGGTGGTTTCGGCCCAGGTGGTGAAGGTGTCCTCACCGGCGGGCACGGACCACCACATGCGTCCGGGGCGGGTGAAGTCGTCGGAGGGGCCGGTGTAATAGATGCCGCCTTCATCGGTGGGGGCGATGAGGCATTCCAGTTTCTTCATGACGTCTGGAATGTCGAAATGGACCCCCGCCAGCTCCGCCACGGCTTTGTCGGAGAGTTCCTGCATCCAGGCCTTGAGGGCGTCGGTGCCTTTGATCTGCCGGGCAGGATCGTTGTTCAGGATCTCCTTGGCTTCGGCGATGGAGGCGCCGGCCTTGATGGTCCCGGCCACCACCTCCTGCTCAGCGATCAGGCGGTCCAGTTCCTGCACACCCCAGGCATAGGTTTCCTCCAGGTCCACGGTGGCACCCAGGAAGGACCGTGATGCCAGCGCATAGCGGGCCTTACCCACTGCGTCTTTCTCGGGTGCGGCGGGCAGCAGGTCGGTGCGGAGGAAGTTGGCAAGCCCCGTGTAGGCGCGGCGGGCGGCGGCGGCCCCGGCGTCGAGCTTCTCCTGCAGGGCGGTGCCCAGCGGGCCGGTTTCAGTGGCGGCGCCGGCTGCGAGCTTGGCGAAGAATCCGTCCGCGGCGGCATACTTGGTGGCCTGTTCGATGACGATGTTCACCTGGCGCGCCGCGGCCACCCGGCCTGCGTCGCGCGCAAGGCGGAGGGACTCGATGTAGCCTTCGACGGCCACGGGCACGTTCTGCGCGCGGCCCGCGATGTGCTCCCAGTCCTGTTCCGTGGCGGTGGGCATGAGGTCGAAGATCGCGCGGATGTCCTGCGCGGGCGAGGCAATGTTGTTCAGGTCCGCGTACTCCCACCCGGAGGCATGGATCAGCAGCTGCAGTCCAAGCCGCTCGCGCATGGCGTCCAGCGTGACGGCGTCAACGTCATCCTCAGGCTCCAGGCCCTCAAGGTCGGTCAGCGCTTTGCGGGCCACCTCTGCGAACTCGGCGATGCCTGCGGGCGAGAAATCCTGGTATTCGGTTTCGCGGCCGGGAAGTCCCAGGGTGGTCGCCAATGATGGATTCAGGCGGACGAGGGTATCGGTATAGGCGTCCGCGACGGCGTCGATGCGGGTGTGCGGGCGTGCGGCGGGCGAAGTGTCGGTAGTCACCATCCGAGACTAGCCCGGCTGCGCCCACCGGGCGAGGAACGCGCCGGGGATCAGCCCTTGCTGCGCTTCCAGGCGCCCGGACCGGGTGTTGGTGCCAGGCCCAGCCGTTGCCGGCGCGCCCAGTGCCGTGCGGTTGGCGCCGCAGGCTTGGCCGCTTCCGGGCCGCCCAGGGAGAGTACGACGGCGGTGAGCGCAGCGAGTTCCTCGGCGTTCGGCTGCCCCTTGACAACAGAGAGCAGGGGAGCCGCGGCGGTTTCTGCCGGGTCCGGCGTTCCGGTGGCACTCACAGCGGGATGTTCCCGTGCTTCTTGGCCGGCAGGCTGGCACGCTTGTCACGAAGGGCGCGCAGGCCACGGACAATCTGCAGCCGGGTGTCGGACGGTGCGATCACGGCGTCGACGTAGCCGAGCTCGGCTGCCTGGTAGGGGTTCAGGAGTTCTTCCTCGTACTGCCGGATGACCTCGGCGCGGCGGGCTTCGACGTCGCCGCCATCCTCGGCCACAGCCGCAAGGTCCCGGCGGTAGAGGATGTTGACGGCGCCCTGTGCGCCCATCACGCCGATCTGCGCGGTGGGCCATGCCAGGTTGAGGTCAGCCCCGAGCTTCTTGGAGCCCATCACGATGTACGCGCCGCCGTAGGCCTTGCGGGTGATGACCGTCAGCTTCGGCACCGTGGCCTCGGCATACGCGTACAGCAGCTTGGCGCCGCGGCGGATGATGCCCTGGAATTCCTGGTCTTTGCCCGGCAGGAAGCCCGGTACGTCCACGAGGGTGATGATGGGGATGTTGAAGGCGTCGCAGTTCCGGACGAAGCGGGCCGCTTTTTCGGAGGCGGCAATGTCCAGGGTTCCGGCGAACTGCAGCGGCTGGTTGGCCACGATTCCCACGGTGTGGCCTTCCACCCGGCCGTAGCCGATCATGACGTTCGGTGCGTAAAGGGCCTGCATTTCCAGGAAGTGCCCGTCGTCGACGATCTGCTCGACGACTGCGCGCATGTCGTAGGGCTGGTTGGCCGAATCGGGGATCAGCGTGTCGAGGGCGAGGTCGTCGTCGTTGACCGCGTTTTCCTGGGCGTGTTCCAGAACCGGGGCTTCGGACAGGTTGTTGGAGGGCAGGAAGTCCAGGAGTTCGCGGACGAACTCGATCGCGTCCCCTTCATCCGAGGCGAGGTACGTGGACGTGCCGGTGGTGGCGTTGTGCTGGCGCGCTCCGCCGAGCGTTTCCATGTCCACGTCCTCGCCCGTGACGGTCTTGATGACATCGGGGCCGGTAATGAACATGTGGGACGTCTTGTCCACCATCACCACATAGTCGGTGAGGGCGGGGGAGTAGGCGGCGCCACCGGCGGAGGGGCCCATGATGAGGGAGATCTGGGGCACGACGCCGGACGCGTGCACGTTGTTGCGGAAGATATCGGCGAACATGGCCAGTGAGGCGACGCCTTCCTGGATGCGGGCGCCGCCGCCGTCGAGGATGCCAACCACCGGGCAGCCGTTGCGCAGGGCGAATTCCTGCACCTTGACGATCTTTTCGCCGTTGACCTGGCTCAGTGAACCGCCGTACACGCTGAAGTCCTGGCTGTAGACCGCCACGGGACGGCCATCCACGGTGCCGTAGCCGGAGACCAGGCCGTCGCCGAGGGGCTTCTTCTTTTCCATGCCGAAGGCGGTGGACCGGTGTACTGCGAGGGCATCAAACTCAACGAACGAGTCCTCATCCAGCAGCAGGGCAATGCGCTCACGTGCTGTGTTCTTGCCGCGCGCATGCTGCTTTTCGACGGCCTCGGGGCCGGAGGGCTGTTCGGCACGTGCCTGGCGGTCGCGGAAATCGGCAATCTTTCCCGCTGTCGTTGTCAGATCGTGGCTCATCAAGTATCTCCGGCTCTGTTGCAGATTGGTTCAGTGTCGCTGAGTCTGTTGACGGGCTGTGCTCTGGAGGCGCTTAAGTAGCTTCCACACAAAAAACGAACCCTGCTGGCAAGTCTAATGACGGTCTGAGTGCCCGCGGCTGTAGGGAACCTACAATTTTCTGCCGTGCCCTCACCCGGACCACTATGTTACTCGCCGGTAACTTATCTGGGTTACAGTGTTTCCATGACTTCGAGCAACGACGCTTTGACCGCTGCCGCCAGCCCCTACCGGGCCTCCGGTTCGCTTCGCGGGAGGACCATCCTGATGTCAGGAGGCAGCCGCGGCATCGGCCTCGCCATCGCGCGGCGGGCTGCGGCGGACGGAGCCAACATCGTCCTGATGGCCAAAACCGGCGAACCCCACCCCAAACTCGCCGGCACGGTGTTCACCGCCGCGCAGGAACTGACCGAGGCCGGCGGCGGTGCACTGCCCCTGGTGGGGGACGTCCGCAACGACCAGGACGTGGCCCGTGCCGTGGCAGAGGCCGTGGGCCGCTTCGGCGGCATCGACGTCGTAGTGAACAACGCCTCCGCAATTGACCTCTCCACCACGGATGCCGTGGACATGAAAAAGTACGACCTCATGCAGGACATCAACGTCCGCGGGACTTTCCTGCTCTCCAAGCTCGCCCTGCCGGCGCTGCGCGCGTCCGGCAATGCGCATATCCTCACGCTGTCGCCGCCCCTGAACCTGGATCCACACTGGGCCGGCCGGCACCTGGCCTACACCATGGCCAAATACGGGATGAGCCTGACCACCCTTGGCCTGGCCGAGGAGCTGAAGGACGACCGGATCAGCGTCAACTCCCTGTGGCCCTGCACTCTGATCGACACCGCGGCGATCAGGAACATGCCGCAGGGCGAGGCCATCGTCCAGGCCGCACGCGGACCACAGATCATGGCCGATGCCGCCCATGCCATCCTGACCGGCGGCAACCTGCCCGCAGGCGGGCAGGCAACGGGCAATTTCTACACTGACGAGCAGGTGCTGGCGGCAGCAGGGGTTTCCGATTTCCGCCCCTACAGCCTGGGAGCCCCGGAACACCGGCTGGTTCCGGACATATTCCTGTAGCCGCAAGGGCAGGCTGTCGGTGCGGCCACATTCCCCGGCTCGGTAGGATTTAGCTATGGCTGAAGCGCATATCCCCGGTATCCCGTTGGACAGGTCGGAGCTGGGCGATCAGCGCTTCCTGTCCGCCGCCGGCATTTCCCGGCTCGACGTGGTGGACTCCACCGGCTCCACCAACGCCGACCTGCTCCGTGCAGTGACCGTGGAGCCCGCCTCCTGGCCGGATCTTTCCGTGCTGACGGCCGAATACCAGACCGCTGCCCGGGGACGCCTGGAAAGGCACTGGGAAGCGCCGCCGCTGAGTTCGGTCTCCGTTTCCGTTGTGCTGCGGCCCGTCAATGCCGAGGGCCGGCCGCTGCCCACGCAGAGCTACTCGTGGCTCTCGCTCATCGCTGCCCTGGCGCTCCGCGAAACCCTGCTGGAAACGGCAGGCATCCCGGCCGAACTCAAATGGCCCAACGACGTCCTGGTCCGCGGCCGGAAGATTGCCGGCATCCTGGCCCAGATGGGCCCCATGGCGGACGGCACCGTCCCGCCGGTGGTGCTGGGCACCGGCCTGAACGTCACCCTCCACGAGGACGAACTGCCGGTCCCCACGGCCACCTCGGTGTTCCTCGAGGGGGCGCAGACCACCGACCGGACCCAGCTGCTGAAGAGCTACCTGTCCCACTTTGCCGTGCTCTACCGGAGTTTCTGCAACGCCGACGGCGACCCCACGGCAGGCATGGCCGGCGGCCCGTCCCTGCATAAGCGCATCGAAGCCGTCATGGTGACGCTGGGCCGGCAGGTACGGGCGCAGCTGCCGGGCGACCACGAGATCATTGGCCATGCATCCCGCCTGGACGAATACGGCTCACTGCTTGTGGTGGACAAGGATTCACGCGAGCATGTGGTCACCGCGGGGGACGTGGTGCACCTGCGGCCCTGGACCGCACCGGAAGACGCCGGCCAAGGTGGTTATGCGTAAGGACCTCGTTCCCGGCGAACAGGTCATCGTCACCACCCGCCCACAACCCAGGAAACTGGCCGGCCCGGCAGCCGCTTTCATCATCGCCCCCGCGGTGGCGGCCTTCGCGTCCGCCTGGATCGTCCGAGGGGAAGCCCGGCGCCTGGTTCCGGCTCTGGAGGCACGCTGGACCCCGTGGCTGGTGACGGTTTGCGTGCTGGCTGCGGCGTGGGTGTGGCTGGGCTACTGCCTGCCGCGGCTGATGCGCTGGCACGCGACACGCTATACCCTCACAAGCCGGCGGATGGTGGCCAGGTCCGGCATCGTCAGGCGGCGCGAAGAGCAGGTCAACCTCCTCTCCGTCCGCAACCTCACAGTCCACGAGGGCGTGCTTCAACGCCTCCTGCGCTCCGGGAATATATCCTTGGAAACCGGGTATGAGGGCGTGACGACATTCCGGGACGTGCCGGAGGCCGCCAGGTTCCGGGATTTCATCCTTGACGCCATCGGGGAACTGCCCGGTGAGCTCCTCCCGCCCGGAGATGCAGGGGATTACCCTTACGGGGCAGTGCCGACGGAAATGAGAGAAGGTGGACGGAATGAACGATGAGGACCAGCAGGAGCTCGTGGATCCCGTCACGCCGTCCCCTGCCACTGACCCGCACCCTCCCACCGGGGCGATGTCCGCAGAGCGCCTGGCCATGAAAGCCCTTGAAGCGCGGCTGCTCGGCGGCGAACGCAAGCTCCGCCGTCGCGAGGTGGCGGCGGGCGCAGGCCTGTCCCTGCTTTCCGCGCGCAAACTCTGGCGCGCACTCGGGTTCCCGAACTTCGGCGACGAGGACGTTGCCTTCACCGAACGCGACCAGGCGGCACTGTCAACCGTGGTGGACCTCGTCCGCAGCGGAAAGCTGACCGAGGAAGCGGCCATTTCCGTCACCCGCGCCATCGGCCAAATGACGGACCGCATGGTGGTGTGGCAGATCGAAGCCCTGGTAGAGGACCTCGTTCACGAACAGGGCGTCACCGACGCGGTCGCCCGCAAGCGGCTGGTCAACGAGCTCCCGGCCCTGGTGGATGCCCTCGAGGAAGTGCTGGTCTATTCGTGGCGGCGCCAGCTCAATGCCGGCATCCAGCGTCTGGCCGTCCGGGCCGAAGCCGGACTTCAGGCCAGCGAAGAAGGCCGCGAAGGCGACGAGGACGATGCGCCGCTGCCGCTGGCGCGGGCCGTGGGCTTCGCCGACCTGGTGTCCTACACCAGCCTCTCGCGCCGGATGAACGAGAAGACACTGGCCCGCCTGGTGCAGCGGTTCGAAAACAAATGCGCCGAGATCATTTCCGTTGGCGGCGGCCGCCTGGTCAAGACCGTGGGCGACGAAGTCCTCTACATCGCCGAAACCCCGGCGGCCGGCGCCGAGATCTCCCTGGCCCTGGCGCAGGCTTTCACCGAGGACGAAATCCTGCCGGAAGCCCGGGTGGCCATGGTCTGGGGCAGAATCCTGTCCCGGCTTGGTGATATTTACGGCCCCACCGTCAACCTCGCCGCGCGTCTTACCACCCTGGCCGATCCCGGAACGGTGCTGGTGGACTCCATGACCGCGTCAGCACTCGAACATGACGAACGGTTCGTCCTGTTGCCCCAACCGCCCGAAAACGTCCGTGGTTTCGGCGAAATCAAGCCGGTCCGCCTGACGCGGGGCCTGGGCAAGGGCCTGATCGTCGACTGACCCTTCTTCCCCTGACGTCAAAGCGGGTGAGGGTTTGTCCATTTGATAGCTAGACAGGCTATATTTGTTCTGCCCGGCTGCCGCATGCCGGTCGTCGGCCGTCGCCGGACTTAACGGGGGGAACCGTTCCATGAAACTTCGCGGACGAGCGCGCGCAAAAGCTGCTGCTGCGCCCCGGCGCCGGCCCTTTCTCCAGTCCCCCCTTTTCAGCACCTCCGCCATGGGGCTTGCCCTCGCCGCCCTCGTTGTTGGCGCCGTCGTCTATCCGGGGTTTAAGACCACTGAGGTGGAGTTGAATGACGGTGGTGTGTGGGTGGTGTCGAAGTCTAAGAATGCGGTGGGGCGGTTGAATTATCCGTCGCGTGTGTTGGATGGGGCGGTGACTCCTGCGTCGTCGACGTTTGATATTTTGCAGGATGCCGGTGAGGTGTTTGTTGATGATGAGTCTGGTTCGACGTTGAATCAGGTGTCGCCGGCGAATATGCGTTTGGGTGGGGATAAGCAGTTGCCGGGGGCTGCGGATGTGAGTTTTGGTTCGTCGGTGTTGTCGGTGACGGATGCGGCGTCGGGCAAGGTGTGGGCGGTGTCGCCGTCGACGGTGAATGGTTTTGATGAGGAAGCGTCGGAGCCGGTGTTGGTGGGCTCTGAGGGTACGGTGTCGGCGGTGGGTGCTGATGATCGTATTTATTCGGCGGATCCGAAGGCTGGGACGGTGACGGTGACCGGTGTTGATGCCAATGGTGTGGTGGTGTCGTCGGAGTCTGAGTCGTGGTCTGAGTTGAAGGGTGCGGGGGACCTGCAGGTCACGGTGGTGGGGGACCGGCCGGTGGTGTTGGATGCTGCGGCGGGGAACCTGTTTTTGCCTGGTGGTAAGCGGTTGCAGTTGGCTGATGCGCTGGATGCGAAGTTGCAGCAGGGTGGTCCGGGCAGTGATTTTGTGGCGATTGCGACGCAGAAGGCGTTGTTGAAGCAGCCGTTGGATGGTGGGACGGCGAAGACGGTGTCGTTTGGTGGTGGGGGTGTTCCTGCGGCGCCGGTGCAGTTGGGTGGGTGTGTGCATGCTGCGTGGTCGGGGGCGAATAAGTATGTCCGTGATTGTGTCAGTGATGCTGATGATAAGAATGTGGATGTGCCGAAGGCGAGTGCGTCGCCGTCGTATGTCTTTCGGGTGAACCGGGACCTGGTGGTTCTCAATGATGTGAATTCCGGGAATGTGTGGCTGGTGAACCAGAACATGCAGCTCGTGAACAACTGGGACGACGTTGTTCCCCCCAAGGAAACCTCGGACGACGCCGACAAGGACTCCGCCGACGAAGTCCAGCAAACAGTCCTCCCGGACCGCACCAAACCCAACAGCCCGCCGGTTGCCCAGCCGGACAGCTACGGCGTCCGCGCCGGCAAAACCACCATCCTCCCGGTCCTGGACAATGACACGGACCCCGACGGCGACATCCTGACAGTGCGCCAGCCCGACAACATCCGCCTGGGCACGGTGTCGACGATCTACGGCAGCACGGGCTTCCAAGTCGCCGTTCCCGCCGACAAGACAGGCAGCGAAACCTTCAAATACACGGTGGACGACGGCCGCGGGCTTTCCGCCACCGCCGAGGTTTCGCTGCGCGTCGTCCCGCTGACGGAAAACACCGCACCTGCGCAGAAGCCGAACCGTGACACCACCATGGTGGTCCAGCAGGGCAAATCGGTCACCCGGAACATCCTCACGGACTGGATCGACCCCGACGGCGACGACCTCTACGCCACGTCGGTCTCCAGCCCGGACCCCCTTGACCAGGTCCGCATCCGCCCCGACGGGCAGCTCTCCTTCCAGGACAGCGGCACGTCACCCGGCCGCAAGGTCCTCACGGTGGGCATCTCCGATGGCCAGGCCACCACTGAAGGCCGGATCACCCTTGACGTCCGCCCCGCCGGGGCCCTCCCGCCCATCGCCAACGCTGACCACGTGGTGGCAGTGGCCGGGGCTCCGACGGTCATTGCACCACTCAAAAACGATATCGACCCCCAAGGCGGCGCGCTCCGCCTCGCCCAGGTGACCGCGGACGAGCAGTCCCGGGCGGTCATCGGCGCCGACCAGCAGACCTTCAGCTTCACGTCCGACGTGCCGGGACCGCACTACGTGGAGTACCTGGTAACCAACGGCCCCGCCAGCGCAGTGCAACTGGTCCGTGTCGACGTCGTGGCCGGCAACGACGCCGGAGCCCCCGTCGCCGTGCGCGACATTGCCCTGCTGCCCACCGGCGGCAGCGTCCTTGTCGATGTGCTCGGCAACGACTCCGACCCCTCCGGCGGTGTGCTGGTGGTCCAGTCGGTGACCGCCGACGGTTCGCTTCCGGTCAGCGTGTCCGTCCTGGACCACTCGGTGGTCCGGATCACGGACCTCCGCGCCGAAGGCCAGCTGACGCTGAAGTACACCATCTCCAACGGCCGGTCCTCCGCGACCGGCGAGATCGCCGTCGTGGTGGTCCCGGCACCGACAAAACTGCAGGCACCCCAGGCAAAGCCCGATGAAGCCACCGTCCGTGCCGGTGACGTCGTCTCCATCCCGGTGCTCGACAACGACACCGATCCCAACGGCGGCAAGCTGACCCTCGTGCCCGACCTCGCCCAGGTACCGGACGAAGCCGACGGACGGACTTTTGTGGCCGGGGACCAGGTGCGGTTCATCGCCGGTTCCGAGGCCAAGACCGTCTACGCCATCTATAAAGTCCGCAATGAGTCCGGCCAGGTGGACTCCCAACAGGTGACCATCCGCATCCTGGCGCGCGACGACGAACGGAACAGCCGCCCCGAACCGCGCAACCTCACCGGGCGCGTGGTCTCGGGCATGACCGTCAAGATCCCCGTCCCCCTGGACGGCATCGACGCCGACGGCGACTCGGTGCAGCTGATGGGAATCGACAAGGCGGCGGGCATGGGCACGGCGATCATCCGTGACGGTTACCTCGAATACACGGCCGCAGGTGACGCCGCCGGGACGGACACCTTTACGTATCGCGTCCGCGACCGGATTGGCGCCGAGAACACCGGCACCGTCATTGTGGGCGTTGCACCGCCGGAAGCCATCAACCAGAACCCGATTGCCGTGGACGACGCCGTGGATGTCAGGCCGGGCAGGAACGTCGCCGTTGACGCCCTGGCCAATGATTCGGATCCCGACGGCGATCCCATCTCCCTGCTGACCGACGGTTTCGAAGCCCGGCCCGAGCTGAACGTCGAAGTGGCTGACGGCGCCAAAGTACTTTTTACCGCGCCCGCGGTGGAAGGCAACGAGAGCATCCGGTACCGCATCCAGGACGACAAGAAGGCGCAGGCCAGCGCCGTGATCCGGGTGCGGGTCAGCGCGGACGCGGAACTGAAGCGTCCCATTGCCAAGGACGACAGGGTCACGCTGGCCGAAACCCTGGGTAAGACGGCCATCGACGTACCCGTCCTGAAGAACGACTCCGACCCCGACGGGGTTGCCTCAGAGCTGCAGATCAGCCTTCCGGACGGCAACCCGAATGCCCGCGTGGGCGGCTCAGGAAACGTGGTGGTCAGCCTCACGCCCGAAGACCAGCTCATCCCGTATACGGTGACCGATACCGACGGCCTTACCGCAACGGCCGTGATCTGGGTGCCGGGCCAGGGTGCGCAGTACCCCACGCTGTCCAACACCGAAACGGTGGAGGTCATGGCCGGCAAGGAAATCACCCTGGACCTGGACGACTACGTCAGGGTGCGGGACGGCCGCCGGCCCAAGATCAGCGTTGCCGACTCCGTCAAGGTCCTGGGCGCCTCCCCGGACAACGTGATCGTCGGAGAGGGCGAAGGCCTCCGCTACGCGGCGCGGCCCGGCTACGCGGGCCCGGGATCCATCACCTTCGAAGTCACCGACGGCTCCGGCCCCGACGATCCCGACGGGCTGAAATCGACCCTGGTCATCATGACCAACGTGATCCCGGACCCGGACGAAGCCAACACCCCGCCCACATTCCGTGGCGCATCGCTGGACATTCCCAAGACGGAAACTGCCACCCTGGACCTTGGCCCCCTCGCGGCCGACGTCGACGAACGGGACCAGGGTAACCTCACGTTCTCCCTCGAAGGCTCACCGCCCCCGGGCTTCAGCGCGAAGCTCGACGGCACGGTACTGAGCGTCAGTGCGGAGAACTCCGTTGGGGTCGGCGTGACGGGCAATATCCAGGCCACCGTGACCGACGGACGGTCGCCCGCGGTGACGGCCACCGTCCAGGTGCGGCACGTGGCCTCCAACCGGCCCATGCCGGTAGCCAATGATGACGTGGTGGAGAAAGCCAACGCGGGCCGCGCCGAGACGGTCAACGTCCTGGCCAACGACGTCAACCCCTACAGTGATACGCCGCTGAAGATCGTCGGCACCAGCGTCGAAACCGGTTCGGCCCAAGGCCAGCCCACCATCAACGGCGACTCCATCACCATCACCCCGGCAGACGGATTCAAGGGCGTGATGGTGGTCCGCTACACCATCGCCGACAAGACCGGCGACCTTTCCCGCCAAGTGGACGGCCGGGTCCGCCTCACAGTGCGCAGTGAACCCGATGCGCCGTCCGCCCCCTCGGCGACCGACGTCCGCAGCCGCACCGCGGTGCTCAAGTGGGCGCCGCCGTCGGACAATGGAGCGCCCATCACCGAATACACGGTGGTATCCAACAACGGATTCCAGCAGAAGTGCCCCACCACCACCTGCACCCTTTCCGGCCTGACCAACAACGTGAAGTACGTCTTCACGGTCAAGGCAACCAATGAGGTGGGGGAGTCGCAGCCGTCACCGCAGTCGAACGAGATCCGGCCCGACGAGAAGCCCTCCCCGCCGGAAGCACCCAGCGTCAAAGCCGGCGACAAGAACATGGTCATCAACTGGCCCGCTGCCCGGACGGAAGGCTCCCCGGTCAAGCACTACAACCTGGAGATCTCACCTCCGCCCGCCAACGGTGTTGCCGTCAAGAACGAGGTGGCAGGCCTCAACTACACCTGGACCGGGCTGACCAACGGCGTGAAATACAAGGTGCGTGCGCAGGCCGTCAACGAGCTGGGCCCCTCCGACTGGGGTACCTATTCCGCCGAAGACAATCCGGCCGGCGTTCCGGCAGCCCCCGCCGCACCCACCTCTTCCGTGGCATCGTCAGTGGGAACCCAGAACCAGCTCCGGGTGAACTGGACTGAACCCAACACCAACGGTGACGCCATCAGCGCCTACTACGTCACGATGTCCGGCGGCGGCCGGCCAGACCAGACGCAGACCATTCCAGGCACGGTGCGCACCGCCAACTTCACGGCGGACAACTCCGAAGCCGCGTACACGTTCACCGTGCAGGCCGAGAACAAAGCCGGCAAGGGTGCGGTCAGCCCGCCGTCGGCTCCACGCCGTGCCACCGGAAAGCTTGGCCAGGTTTCGGGCGTCAACGCCACTCCGGCCAACACCGGCGGTGCCGGCCGGTCCGTCACTGTCGACTTCAGGCGCCTGACGGCTGCTGAACGGAACGGCTCTGCCGAGAACGAGGTCAGTTACAGCTACAACGCCAGCAATGGGGCCAGCGGCCCCATCACCCCGGGCCAGACCATCGGCGGCTTCGCCAACGGCGCCCAGGTGAGCATCACTGTCATTGCCAATTCCTCCGTGGCCCCGAGCTCCAACGCCAGCGCCCCGGCGTCGGCAACGCCGTACGGGTCCCCGGGCACACCGTCCGCATCGGGACAGGACGGCGGCGTCAACGACCAGTCCGTTACGCTTCGCTGGTCCTCGCCATCCACGGCAACGAACGACGTCGCGAGCACCAGGATCAGGATCAACGGTGGAGGATGGGAGAACGTGGCAGCTTCCGGCAGCCGGACCATCAATACCGGTGGCTGGCAGCAGAGCCGCACCATCGAAGTCCAGACCCTGAACTCCGTGGGGACCGGCAGCGGCATCGCCCGTGCCAGTGCAACGTCCGGCAAGCAGGGACTCTGGGAAACCCGGATCAAGACCTCGGATCCCAACTTCGAGCGCTCCTGCACCTTCACCCGGGGCGGCTCGAACTACCGGCCCACGCCCTACTTCACCTGCGACGGGGTCAGCGGCAACAATCCGCCCTGGTTCTACAAGTCCAGCCAGGACCGCATCATGGTGGCCTGCTACATCGACCAAAGCGACAACTGGTCCGGCAACGGCATCGTCCGCTGGTGGCGGGTTGAGTCCGGCTCGGCACGCAACGTAGGCCGTTACGTCATTGCCGGCCACACCACTCTTCCGGACCCCGCAGGGCTTGGAGCACCCCCGTGCTGACGCGCCAAAATCATGAAGCCGCAGGTCAGCGCCTGGGGCACCTCTACCCATCGCGGACCCTTGCACCCTTGGGTAGGCTAGCGCGGGGAACAGAGAGCCCGATACCGGGTTTTTGGGGATTTCGGCCGGGGGGCCGCCGCACAACTGAGGGAAGCCAATCGCTGTGACAAGTCTGCTGGGGAAACTTGGGCTCAAACGGCGCCACAGGAAGATCGTCACCGGTACAGCCTTCGCCGCTGCCGTGGCCGTCGTGGCGACCGGCGCCGTGCTCTATCCGGGGTTTAAGACCACTGAGGTGGAGTTGAATGACGGTGGTGTGTGGGTGGTGTCGAAGTCCAAGAATGCGGTGGGGCGGTTGAATTATCCGTCGCGTGTGTTGGATGGGGCGGTGACTCCTGCGTCGTCGACGTTTGATATTTTGCAGGATGCCGGTGAGGTGTTTGTTGATGATGAGTCTGGTTCGACGTTGAATCAGGTGTCGCCGGCGAATATGCGTTTGGGTGGGGATAAGCAGTTGCCGGGGGCTGCGGATGTGAGTTTTGGGTCGTCGGTGTTGTCGGTGACGGATGCGGCGTCGGGCAAGGTGTGGGCGGTGTCGCCGTCGACGGTGAATGGTTTTGATGAGGAAGCGTCGGAGCCGGTGTTGGTGGGGTCTGAGGGTACGGTGTCGGCGGTGGGTGCTGATGATCGTATTTATTCGGCGGATCCGAAGGCTGGGACGGTGACGGTGACCGGTGTTGATGCTAATGGGGTGGTGGTGTCGTCGGAGTCTGAGTCGTGGTCTGAGTTGAAGGGTGCGGGGGATCTGCAGGTCACGGTGGTGGGGGACCGGCCGGTGGTGTTGGATGCTGCGGCGGGGAACCTGTTTTTGCCTGGTGGTAAGCGGTTGCAGTTGGCTGATGCGCGGGATGCGAAGTTGCAGCAGGGTGGTCCGGGCAGTGATTTTGTGGCGATTGCGACGCAGAAGGCGTTGTTGAAGCAGCCGTTGGATGGTGGGACAACGAAGGCGGTGTCGTTTGGTGGTGAGGGTGTTCCTGCGGCGCCGGTGCAGTTGGGTGGGTGTGTGCATGCTGCGTGGTCGGGGGCGAATAAGTATGTCCGTGATTGTGTCAGTGATGCTGATGATAAGAATGTGGATGTGCCGAAGGCGAGTGCGTCGCCGTCGTATGTGTTTCGGGTGAACCGGGACCTAGTGGTCCTCAATGATGTGAATTCCGGGAATGTGTGGCTGGTGAACCAGAACATGCAGCTCGTGAACAACTGGGACGACGTTGTTCCCCCCAAGAACGAATCCGATGAACAGGACCAGGAATCCGCGGACATCAACACCATCAACGTGTTGCCGGACCGCACCAAACCGAACCGTCCGCCGGAAACCAAGCCCGACGTCGTCGGCGTCCGTCCCGGCCGCACCACCATCCTGAGCGTCCTGGACAACGACTCGGATCCCGACGGCGACGTCCTCACCGCCGGGCTTCAGGGCAACCCGCCGAGGGCAGGGACGCTGGAGAACATCTACGGCGGCACCGCCTTCCAGATCTCCGTGCCGGCCGACGCCCGGCCCGGCACGGAAACGTTCAGCTACTCGGCGTCCGACGGGCGTGGCCTCTCCGCAGCCGGACAGGTCACCCTCAACGTGGTGGGCCCGGACGATAACAAGCCGCCGCAGTTCAAACGCGGCGAGAACACCACCATGCTGGTGGAACAGGGCAAGACCGTGAGCCAGAACATCCTTACGGACTGGGTGGACCCCGACGGCGACGACCTGGTGCTCCTTGATGCCAAGGCCGATAACGACCAGGACCAGGTGAAAGTCCGCCGCGACGGCCTGCTCACGTTCCAGGACTCCGGCGCCACCGCTGGGAAGAAGAACGTTGAGGTGACCATCTGGGACGGCCGCGACACCGTCACCGGCAGGGTGGTCATCAACGTCCAGCCACCCGGTGCCCTTGCGCCCGTGGTCAACGCTGACCATGTCACAGCCGTGGTGGGCCAGGATTTGGTGATTTCGCCGCTGAAGAATGACGTGGACCCCAACGGCGGCGCGCTTCGCCTGGCCCAGGTGGAAGCCAACGGCCCCGCGGATCTCGGCCCCGTGACAGACGGCGGAACCTTCACGTTCCGCAGTACCACCCCGGGCCCCGTCTACCTCACGTACATTGCCAGCAACGGCCCGCAGAGCAGCCAGGGACTGATCCGCGTGGACGTCGAGTCCGGTGACGATCCCGGCGACCCTGTTGCTGTCCACGACGTCGCCCTGATGCCCACCGGTGGCAGCGTCCTGCTGGACCCGCTGGCCAACGACTCCGACCCCTCAGGCGGCGTTCTGGTGCTGCAATCCGTGAAGCTGCCGGAAAATGCCACCATCTCAGTCAGCGTGATCAATCACAGCGTCCTGCGCATCACGGACATCCTGGGAACCAAGGATCCGATCCTCTTCGAATACACCATGTCCAACGGCAAGAAGTCGGCCACCGGTTCCGTCTCCGTGGTACCCGTCCCGGCACCGGCCGTGGTGGAAGCACCCCAGCCCAAGCCTGACGAGGTGAACGTCCGCGTCAACGACGTCGTCACCATTCCCGTCCTGGACAACGACACGCACCCACAGGGCCAGGAACTGACTGTGGACCCGGTCCTGCCGCAGGGCGTGGACCCGGTCGACGGGAAGAGTTTCGTCTCGGAAAACACTGTCCGGTTCATCGCGGGCAGCCAGCCAAAGACGGTCCGTGCCATCTACAACGCGGTGGACCCGCAGGGCCAAAAGAGCGCCGCCGCAGTCACCATCCACATCCTCCCTTTGGAAGGCGCGGAGAATTCCCGGCCCCAGCCACGCAACCTCACTGCCCGCGTGGTGGCGGCCGGCACCGTCCGCATTCCGGTGCCCCTGGACGGCATCGATCCCGACGGCGACTCGGTCCAGCTCACCGGAATCGACAGTACTCCAGCCATGGGTACAGCCACCGTGGGCAGCAACTTCATCGACTTCACGGCTGCCGGTGATGGCGCCGGGACCGATACTTTCCGCTACAAGGTGGTGGATCGGCAGGGTGCCGTCAACACCGGCACCGTGACCGTGGGCATCGCCCCGCGCGGCGAAATCAACCAGAAGCCCACTCCCGTGGACGACGAGGTGCGGGTCCGCCCGGGCCGCCAGATCGCCGTCGACGCCACCGGCAACGACACCGATCCCGACGGCGACCAGATCCGCATCCTCACCGACGGCATCGAGGCTGATCCGGCCCTTCAGGCAACCGTCAGCAAGGCCAGCGGACGGGTTATCCTGACCGCTCCCAACGAGGCCGGGACCGTCAACGTCCGGTACACCGTGGCCGATGACCGGGACGCCCGGGCGCAGGCCACCATCCGCGTGGTGGTGGACCCGGAGGTTCCGCTCAAGGCACCCATCGCCCGTGACGACCGGGTCACGTCCGCCCAGACCATGGGCAAGACCGCCGTGGACGTTCCCGTCCTGAAAAACGACGAAGACCCCGACGGCGTGGGCGAGAACCTGAAGATCAGCACCGAGGCAACCACGGCCCGGCCCGGCGCCGAAGGCAACATGATTGTTGACCTTACCGAGCAGCCGCAGCTTATCCCGTACACCGTGGAGGACGTGGACGGGCAGAAGTCCACCGCCATCATCTGGGTGCCCGGCCTCGGCCAGCAGGTTCCCACGCTTGCCAAGGACGAGGTCCTGGAAGTGGTGGCCGGCCAGTCCGTCAACGTGGACCTGGACGAATGGGTCAAGGTCCGTGAAGGCCGCTCTCCGCGGCTTACCCAGGCGGACCGGATCAAGCTCATCGGAGCCGACGGCAGCGACCCCGTCACCGGTGACGGCACGGGGCTGAAGTACACCGCAGGCACCGACTATGTGGGTCCGGGTTCGCTGACCTTCGAAGTCACGGACGGAACCGGACCTGACGATCCCGCCGGCCTGAAGTCGACTCTCAGCATCCGCACCAAGGTCCTCCCGGACCCCAACAAGAACAACCCGCCTGAGCTCCTGGGCGCGAACGTCGAAGTGCCCATGGGCGACTCGGCGAGCATCGATCTGGGCAAGCTGACCTCGGACCCGGACGGGGACGACGTCGACAACATGAAGTACGAACTCCTGGACGGTGCGCCGGCCGGATTCAACGTGAGCGTCGACGGCAAGAACCTCAAAGTCTCCGCGGCGGACTCCAGCCGGGCCGGCACGGCCGGTGCCGTGCAGGTCAAGGCCAGGGACCCGCGCGGCCTTGAAGCTACGGCTACGTTCCAGCTGTCCGTGACGGCATCCAACCGGCCCAAACCGGTAGCAAACGACGACGTTGAGCCCAACGCCGCCGCCGGCAAGCCCGTCACCATCAACGTCCTGGCCAACGACGCCAACCCGTTCCCCGAAACAGCGCTGAAGATCATTGCCGCCGGCGCCGAGACCGGCAACGGCAATGTGGAAGTGAATGGCGACTCCTTGACTATCACGCCGAATCAGGGCTTCACCGGAACCATGGTGGTCACCTACACAGTGGAGGACAAGACCCAGGACGCGTCACGGCACGCCACGGCACGCGTCCGGCTTACGGTCAAGGACGAGCCCGCGGCGCCAACCACTCCCCAGGCGCAAAGCGTGGGGGACAGGACTGCACTGCTGACCTGGACCGCACCCGCGGACCGCGGCTCACCCATCACCAAGTACACCGTGTACGGCGAGGGCGGGTTCAAGCAGGACTGTCCGGCCAACACCTGCACGCTGAACGGGCTGGTCAACAACACGAAGTACCACTTCCAGGTCACCGCCACCAACGAGTTCGGCGACTCCGACAAGTCCCCGCCCTCGGCCGAGGTCCGACCCGACGTCAAGCCGGATACACCGCTGGCGCCCTCCCTGAAGTTCGGCGACAAGCAACTGTCCATCAACTGGACCGCGCCCGCCAGCAAGGGTTCGCCGGTGAAGTCCTACGACCTGGAGATCTCGCCGGCCCCCGCGGGGCAGAACGCCCAGATCCAGAATCTGACCGCTGTCAGCTATGTCTGGAAGGGCCTGCAGAACGGCGTGTCCTACAAGGTGCGTGTCCTTGCACGTAACGATGCCAAGGAGCCCTCTGAGTGGAGCCCGTACTCTGCGGCAGAAGTACCGGCAGGCGTGCCGGCTACCCCGGCAGCACCCACGGCCGCGCAGGCAGCGCCCCTCGGCCAGCAGAGCCAACTGCGGGTCAGTTGGGCTGCGCCGAACAATAACGGTGACGCCGTCTCGGCCTACACCCTCACCACCCTCCGGGGCGGTGCGGTGGTTGCCACCCAGCAGGTGGCCGGCACCTCGCAGAACGTGACAGTGGACAATTCCGAGGCCAACTACACCTTCACCGTCTCCGCCACCAACAAGGCCGGAACCAGCGCCACGAGTGCCCAGTCGGCGCCCATCCGGGCCGTGGGCAAGCCGGCCATGGTCGGTACACCGACGGCGACGCTGGTGGACACCGGATCCAATGGCGGAAAGATCGACGTCAGGTTCCCAGTGTTGAGCGACGGCCAACGAAACGGTTCGACCGCTCAGGAAATCACCTACAAATACTCGCTGACCTCCGGCGGGGGCAGCGGCAACATCGCTGCCGGCGGCGGAACCGTCGCCGCCGCAAATGGCACCCCAACTTCGGTGGTGGTCTGGGCCGTTTCCTCTCGCAGTTCCACCGCCGGTGACGCCAGCGCTCCGTCCAACCAGGTCAATCCCTATGGCCTGGCCTTTGCTCCGAACGTGAACGGGAGCAAGAGCAGCGGAGTGGGCGACAAGACAGTGTCCTGGACATGGAACCAGCCGGACGGCAACGGCCGCGCTGTCACGGGATACCAGTACAGTGTCGACGGCGGCGGCTGGCAGAACACCGACCAGCGATCCTTCTCGAAGACGGTTGGCTACAGCCAGACGGTCACCCTCCGCGTGCGCGCCATCAGCGGCGGCCAGCCGGGCCGGATCGGCAGCGATACGTCCCGCAGCGGCGCCGAGCCGCCGCCCCCGGTCCCGACGTCCCAGATTCAAGTGGAGGCCACTACCGTCAGGACCTGCCCAGGCAAGCCAAACCAGTCCGACACGTACTCGGACGGTCCGCCGAAGAGGTGTGGCGCAGGATGGGTTGAACGGTCTGAGGGCAAGCTCACCATTGACTGCACCAAGGACATCTACGGCAACGGAACACCATGGTTCCGTGTCACCCAGGGCAGCCACCCGGGCTGGTACGTCAAATCCACCACTGTGGATCTGTATGGCCCGAGGCCCGGAGGCTGCTGATGGGAACAACAGAACGCCACGCCAGACTCATAGGCGCTTCCCGTTCCGGGCGTGCCACGCTATCCCGCCAACACAAGAAGAGGACCATCTCATGACGATGACCAGCGAGCAGGCCGCGTGGTTTGCCGATACGTTCGAAAAGCTCGTTGCCAATGTGGGGCAGGCGGTGCTGGGTAAGGAACACGTCATCCGGCTGACCTTTACCGCGATGCTGGCCGAGGGCCACGTCCTGTTCGAGGACGCCCCCGGAACGGGTAAGACCTCCCTGGCCCGCGCGCTGGCCGCCACCGTCCAGGGCTCCAACAACCGCATCCAGTTCACCCCTGACCTCCTGCCTTCGGATGTCACCGGCGTGACCATCTACGACCAGAAGACGCAGAAGTTCGAGTTCCACAAGGGGCCGATCTTCAACAACATCGTCCTCGCCGACGAAATCAACCGCGCGTCGCCGAAGACCCAGTCCGCGCTCCTTGAGGTCATGGAAGAGTCCAGGGTCACCGTGGACGGCGTCACCTACTCGGCGGGCCGCCCGTTCATGGTGATGGCCACCCAGAACCCGATCGAACAGGCCGGCACCTACCGCCTCCCGGAAGCCCAGCTGGACCGCTTCCTGATCAAGACGTCCATTGGCTACCCGGACCACGCCTCCACGGTCCGGCTGCTGGGCGGCTCCAACCTCAAGGACCGTTCCCAGGATCTTTCCGCCGTCATCACCACCCAGGCCGTGGCCGACATGGCTGACCTTGCCGCCACCGGACACGTGGACACCGCTGTGCTCGAGTACATTTCCCGGCTGTGTGAGGAAACCCGCAGCGCCCCGGAAACCCGGCTGGGCGTCTCGGTCCGCGGCGCCCTCGCCATGGTCCGCGCCGCGAAGGTCTGGGCGGCCTCGCAGGGCCGCAACTTCGTCCTGCCGGACGACATCAAGGAACTCGCCCCGGTGGTGTGGACCCACCGCTTCGTGATGGACCCCGAAGCCGAGTTCTCCGGCGCGACTCCAGAGGCGGTGCTGGCCCGGATCCTCGCCGACGTGGCCGCCCCGCAGCAGCGCACCAACGCCTGACCCGCAGGCCCGGCACGCCCTCCACTTCCAGCAACAACGAAGGCACACATATGTCCACCGGCACCCCGCTGACCCGGCTCACGGAGCGTCTCAAGCAACCCTTCCACCGGGACGGCAGGCCCACCCGCCTGCACCCGTCGGCGGTCTGGGCCGAGGCAAGCTCCACAGTGGGCCTCGCCCTGGCACCGGCCTGGCGCACCGTCCGGAAGGCGTGGCTCACCTACGCATGGCCGGTACTCTCCGTGGTCAGCGTGCTGGGATGGTCGGTCCTCGCCGCCACGATCCTGCTCTGGTGGGCAGGATCGGCCTATGGCTGGCAGGAGGCGAAGGCCGCCGCCGTGGCGGCCTTCGTTATGTTCCTCATCGCCGTTGGCTTCATCCTGGGCCGCTCCACTTACGGAGTTGTCCTGGACCTGGCGCGGACTCGCGTGGCGGTGGGGGACAGCGCGGTGGGAAGCATCGCCGTCACCAACACGTCCAGCCGGCCGCTGCTGCCCGCATCGGTCGAACTGCCCGTTGGCGGAGTCACCGCAGTCTTCCACCTGCCCCGCATGAAGCCCCAGCAGGTCCACGAAGACCTCTTCACCATTCCCACCGCCCGCCGCGCCGTCATCGTGGTGGGTCCTGTCCGCTCCGTCCGGGCCGACCCGCTGCACCTGCTGCGCCGCCAGGTCCTGTGGACCGAGCCCGAGGACCTCTTCGTCCACCCGCGCACGGTGCCCCTGGCAGGCTCCGCCGCCGGGTTCATCCGCGACCTCGAAGGCATGCCCACCACCGAACTGTCCAGCGCCGACGTCTCCTTCCACGCCCTCCGCGACTACGTCCCCGGAGATGACCGGCGGCACATCCACTGGAAGACCACTGCACGGACCAACAAGCTGATGGTCCGCCAGTTCGAGGAAACCCGCCGGGCGCACCTTGCCATCGCGCTGTCCATCAACACGGAGGAATACGCCTCCGAGGACGAATTCGAAATGGCCATCTCGGCGGCCGCATCGATCGGCCGCCAGGCGATCCGCGAGCAGCGCGAGCTGGACGTCCTGACGCAAAAGGGGCCGCTGCGCTGCGAAACCGGGCGCAACATGCTCGACGACATGACCCGGATCGTCGGCACCCCGATGCGCCGCACCGCCGTCGACCTCGCCCGCACTTTGGCAGACACCGTCCCCAACGCCTCCGTGGTGTTCTTCGTGGTGGGCAGCAACGTGACAGCCACCCAGCTGCGCTCCTCCGCGGCCTCCGTTCCGCCGGGCGTCCGCAGCCTCGCCGTCCGGATCGAGGCCGGGGCCGCGTCCAGCAGGGCCAACATCGCAGACCTCACCGTGCTGACCGTCGGCGACCTCGCCGACCTCGGCATCGTCCTCCGAAAGGCGGCAGCATGACCTCCGCACCTGGCCTCCGCCCCAGAAGCGGATCCGCCCGGAAAGCCTTCAGCAGCCAAGGCGGCCCGTTCAGTAACGGGCAGCCCGCCTGGCATTTCGCCCTCGACGCCGGTGCCCTCACCGTCCTCCTGGGGCTGGGACTGCTCGGTTTCGGGCTCAGCTTCGGCGGCGACCCCTACTACCTGCTGTCCGGCTTCGGCGGCATCATCCTGGGCCTGGGCATCGGCGTGCTCAACGCGCACCTGCGCCTCGGATTGCTGGTCACCACGGCCATCACCCTGGGCGCCTACCTCGTGTTCGGCACCCTGCTGGCAGTTCCGGACGCCGCCATCGCCGGGTTTGTGCCCACCCTGGACTCGCTCCGCACACTCCTGCTGGGTGTGGTGTTCGCCTGGAAGGACATGCTCACCGTGGGCGTCCCGGTAGGGTCAGCCAACGGCGTGCTGATCGTCCCGTTCCTGAGCTCAATGATCATGGCCCTCGTGGCAGCCGTGCTGACCTGGCGGGTGCGCAGCCCCTACCTCCCGCTGCTCCCTGTCCTGCTCCTCTTCGTCACGGGTATCGCGTTCAGCACCAATGCCGCCTTCCTCACGGTTGAACGCGGCATCGGCCTGACGGTGCTGGGCATCGCCTGGGCAACCTTCCGCCGCGACGCCCTCCGCAGGTCCTCCACCCGGCGGGTTTCCGTCAACAATCCGCAGGCCGACACCGCCACCGCCCGGAAAGCCTCGCTGCGCCGCCTGGGCATGGCCGCCGCCGTGATCGCCGTCAGCGTGGGCGTCACCGCCCTGTCCGCGCCGCTGGTGACCGCCGGAAACGAACGCAAGGTCCTCCGCAACGTGGTGGTTCCGCCGTTCGATCCCAAGGCCTACATCACCCCGCTGGCCAGCTTCCGCACCTACGTCAAGGACAAAAAGGACGACACCCTGTTCGTCGTCAAGGGACTTCCCCGCGACGGCAGGGTACGGCTGGGGGCCCTGGACGCCTTCAACGGGACCAACTACAACATGGACCCCAACGGCTCGGGCAACTTCAGCAAGGTGGGCGATGCCGAGTCCATCAACACGCTGGCGGACACCTCAAGCGTGGTCCCCACGAACGACTACGCCATTGACATCAGCATCGAGGACTACCAGGGATACTTCGTCCCCGGCGGCCGGAAGACCACCGGCATCAGCTTCGACCAGGGCGGGTCCCAGGCGGCGTCCGGCCTGTACTTCAACTCCGGCACGGATACCGCCGTCACCACCAACGGGCTCAACCGGGGCGACTCCTACAGCGTGCAGGTGTCAGATCCCGTAAAACTGGAGCACGGCCAGTTGACGCAGTACGACTTTGCGCAGGTCTCGCTTCCGGACCCGCTGGAAGTTCCGCCGGTGGTGGGTTCGCAGGCCAACGACCTGTCCGCCGATGCCCCGACGGCCATCGACCGGGTCCGCCAGATCGAGGCCCACTTCCAAAAGACCGGCGCGTTCAGTAACGGCCTGGTCAGCGAAGGGCAGCTCCCCAGCGTCTCCGGCCACGGCTCGGCACGCATCCGCAACCTGCTGACGGCAAAGCAGATGCTGGGCGACGACGAACAGTACGCCGTGGCGATGTCCCTGATGCTGCGCCACCTGGGCATCCCGTCCCGGGTGGTCATGGGCTTCTACCCTGACCCCACGAGCCCTGAAAACGGTGCCGGCGAGGTCAGGATCACGGGCAAGAACGTCCACGCCTGGGTGGAAGTCGCGTTCGAACGCGTTGGTTGGGTCAGCTTCGATCCCACCCCGCCCAAGGACAACGTTCCCATCCCGCCGGACCCGGAGAACAAGTCCAAGCCCAAGCCGCAGGTACTGCAGCCGCCGCCCCCGCCGCAGGAACCGGCAGACCTTCCGCCGGACTCCTCGCCGGATGCGCTGGACGCGGACCAGAAGAAGGACAACCCCTGGCTGTTCTGGGGTGCGCTGCTCAGTGCCCTGGGTGTGGCACTGATCCCGCTGGCCATCCTCGCGTTGCCGCTGCTGCTGGTCGCGTTGTTGAAATCACGACGCCGGAAGTCGCGTTTCAGCGCAGGTGACCCTGCGCAGCGCGTCGGCGGGGGATGGAGCGAAGTGGTCAGCCTTGCCACCGACATGGGTGCCGCCGTCGACACGAAGGCCACGCGCCGGGAAAGCGCCGCGGTCCTGGCCGAGGCGTTCCCGGGCAGCCAGTCCGCCACCACGACTTTGGCGCGGCGCGCCGACGCCTCGATCTTCGGCGCCGGGCAGCCCAGCGAGGACGAGGTGCGCGAATACTGGACCATCGTGGACGGGTCGCTGAAGGAAATGACAGCCACGGTGGGTTTCTGGCGCCGCCAGCAGGCCCGGTTCTCACCGCGGTCGCTCCTTTCCGACGCACGCACCGCCCTGAACACGAAAGACACCGCCGGCGGCGGCGGACGCCGGTTCAAACTGCCGGCGCTGCCGTTCGGGAAAGCCGCGGGCCGCCGTCGTCCGCCTGCCGGGCCGCCCGCTGACGGACCCGGCACGCCACCGGCCGGCACCGGCGCACCGTCCCCTGAAGAACCCCCAACGCAAGGACCCAAACAGCAGTGACCCCCAATGCCGAGCGCTGCCCGCGCTGCCAGCAGAGCATCCGCACGGGCGCCGCTTTCTGCACCTCATGCGGGGCGCCGCTGCCCAACCGGTCGGCACGGAGCCTCCGCAACCAGGAGCAGGTTCCCGTACCCGGTGCCGGCCCCAACCCCGGCTCCCAGCCCGGCGCCGGCACCGCGCCGTACCAAGGGACGGACGTCCGGGCGTCGCCAGTTGCCGCGCACCGGCCGCCGATTCCCGGTACTATCCCGGTAGTACAAATGCCCCAGGCAACTTCTGCCGCGGGCATCGCGAACGCGGCAGCGGTGCAGGGGAGCGCCGCAGGTCCGGCAGGGGCGTCCGCGCCAGGGGGAGGAACAGGAATGGCAGGAAACCTTCAGCTTGTCCCGGCAACCGTGGGCAAGCGGCTCGGGGCTGCCGTCGTGGATTGGCTGTTCCCGCTGGCGGTCCTGGTGGTGACGTTCGCCATTGGCTTTGCAGGGATTACCCGCACCCGCAGCGGTGGTTTCATCATTTACGACACCGCCTCCCTGGTGCTGTTTGGCGGCATTGGACTGGGCATCACCGTGGTTTACGCAGCCGTGCTGACAGGCCTCGAAGCCCGGACGGGCAAAACGCCCGGCAACCTCCTGATGGGGATCCGCAGCACCGACAATGACGGCTATGCGCCTGGCGCCGGCGGAGTGTTCGTGCGCGGACTGCTGACCGGTGCCGGCGTGCTGCTGACACTCATTGGAGCCGTCCTGGTGGTGGTATTCAAGTGGTTCGACGCCGCTTTCTTCATCCTGGGGCCGCTGCTCCTGGTGGCGGCCGTTTGGGCCGTGCTGGTAGTGGTTTCCAATACCTGGGACAAGGGCGGGCGCCTGCGCGGCTGGCACGACAATGCCGCCAAGACGCTTGTTTTCGACGTCAAGGCGGGCCGTGATCCGATCACCACGGGCGGCATCCAGGGCCCGTACAGCTTCGCGCCGCTGGACCTGCCGCCCGTCCAGCAGGTGCTCTCGCCCGTCGCGGGCGCCCGCGCGCCCCAGGTCATCGCCCCCCAGGCGCCGGCCGGAGCAGCACAGCAGACAAATGCGGCACAGGCACAGGGTCCGCAGCCGGTCCACCAGACGCCCGCTGCACCCGCTGCAGCGCCCGTCCAGCCCCACCCGGTCCAGCCCGTCCAGCCCCACCCGGCGCCAGCCATCCAGCCCGACGGCCGGACCATCCCCGCGCAGACCGTCTCCTACACCTCGCCCGCGTCCTTCGCACCGCAGGGCACTCCGGCGCCGGAAGCCGCCCCTGCACCGCCCGCAACATGGCAGCCCGGGCAACCCGGGACCGCCCAGCAATTTGCGGCGCCAGCGGGCATGGGACAGCAGTCCGCCGGGCAGCAGTCTCCGGCGCAGCCGCACGCGGACGACGACGTCGAACGCACCCAGGTGCGTCCCGGCACCGCCGGCCCGGCGCCTGTCGCCGTGCTGCGGATCAGGCTCGACGACGGCCGCGACTTCCAGCTCGACCGCAGCGTCCTGGTAGGCCGCAACCCCGTAGGCTCCGCAGGCGAACAGCACGCCCAGCTCCTCGCCGTCGACGACCCCGGACGGTCCATCTCCAAGACCCACCTGCACGTCCTGACTGACGGGGCCGGCATCTGGGTGACCGACCGGAACTCCACCAACGGCAGTGCCGTGACCACGCCCGACGGACTCCGAACGCCCCTCGCGGCAGGTGTCCCGACTTTCGTTTCCCCCGGTTCCAGCGTCCACTTTGGCGACCGGACCTTTTACCTAGGACAGGCATGAACCAACAGCCCGCCAGTGTTCCCTCCACCACGCAGCCGGGCCCGGGCCTGAGCCTCAACTGCGGCTACGGGACGGACCGGGGACTCCGCCGCGAGCTGAATGAGGATTCCTTCATCGCGTCGGACCCGGTCTTCGCCGTTGCCGACGGCATGGGCGGCCACGAGGCCGGCGAGATTGCCAGCGGCATGTGCGTCAGGACCCTGGCAGCGATTCCGCAGTTGTCCACGGGGGACCGGAGCGTCACGGCCGCGGTCCTGCAGCAGTACCTGCTGCGCGCGGACAACTCCATCCGGGAAGCCACGGGTGCCCGGGCGGGAACCACGCTGACCGGTGCGGTGGTGGTGGAGCAGATGGGCATGCCGTATTGGCTGGTCATGAACATCGGCGACTCCCGTACCTACCGGCTCAGCCAGGGCCGCTTCGAACAGATCAGCGTGGACCACTCTGAAGTCCAGGAACTCGTGGACGCCGGCGAAATCACACCCCAGCAGGCCACGGTGCATCCCCGCCGCCATGTGGTCACCAGGGCGCTGGGCACCGGGGACGAAACCGAGGCGGACTACTGGCTGCTTCCGGTGGAAGAAGGGGACCGGGTGATGGTCTGCTCCGACGGCCTCACCTCCGAACTGACCGACGAGCACATCCACCGCATCCTCAGCACTGCCGGCCAGCCCCAGGACGCGGTGGACGCCCTGATCCAGGCCGCGCTGCGCAGCGGCGGCCGGGACAACATTACGGTGATAGTGGTGGACGCCCGCAACGTCCTGAACGACGCCGGCGCAGCCACCACCGCTCCGCGGCGGGATCCGTCCGCTGAAGACGAGGTAACGCTGCCCCGCGGACAAGCCGTGCAGGCCACAACCCAGCCTCTTCCCCAACAGGAGGACAGCGCAGGGCAGGCGGACGCGGCCGGGCACGAACAGGCTGCAGGCCAGGAACCCGACGACGGCACGGAGGCCCCGCGATGACCGGCACCAGCTACGTCCCCGGCACCTGGCTGGGCATCGTCCGCTCCCACACGGCGGTTATCCTCGGTCCCGATACGCCGCCGGCCCTCGCCGATTCCGTGTGGAACCTCATTGCCGGGAAGACCGAGGTCTACGAAGTGCTGCAGGCCATCACCGGCAGCGCCGGCGGCAACCTGTCCCGCATTCCGCCGTTCGCCATCCTGGACTTCGCCGGGCCGCTGCGGGTGTTCCTTCGGGGCGGCCTGGAACTCTCTGTCGAAACACCGGAGGGACCTGCGGAGCTGAACGGCCGCGACGTCACCACCTGGAGTGAACGCAGTTTTGCCGTTCCGGGCGCCTGCACCCTGATGATCCCGGGGGCAGGCGAAACCGGACAGCCCGAGCTTCGGCTGGGTGAGGGCATGGTGCTTCTCCAGGCGATCCGCCTGGGCGCGGATGCCGGGCAGGGCGCGCTGGAAGCACCAAGTGCCGCTGCCGTTCCGGACGGTGAAAGCGTAACCGCCGCTGGTGCTGACGGTGCGCCAACGGTCCTGACCGCCGTGGACCCTGCGGCCGATTCTGCCGCTGCGGACCTTCCGGTGGCGGCTGTTGCCGTCGATTCTTCCGGTACCGCTGAAGTTGTTCCGGAGGCCGCCAGCGCCGGCGATGCTGCTGCCCGCCCGGCCGCTGATTCCACATCTCCGGACGCCGGAGATGTGGCTGTACCGGCAACGGCTGTCGCGCCGGGCCGCGCAGAGGTTTCCGTCGAGACCGTGTACGCCGTCCTGGACGAGGACGGCGAATATGCCGATCACGGCGGCGCGCAACAGGCCGGTACAGGCGAAACCGGCATCGTTGACAATGATCCTTCCGCAAATGACTCCATCGAAGACGGCGCAGCGGACAACGCCTCCGGTGAAACCGGCGGCCCGGAACCGGACGCCACCGGACTGGACCTGGACGGCGGCGCGGACCGTGATGCCGAAACGGCAGTTCCCGGGGCAGCTGACCTGCCTGCGGCCATCGACCTGACCAGTTCCTATGACCACCTGTGGGAGCGGACGGTCATGCGGAACATCGAGGATGCTGCGGTCCGCGAGGAACCGGCCGAAGACGATCACGAGTCCGCACCTGCCATCGAGGCCGCGGCCCCGCAGGCTGCCATCGAAGCCGACGCGGACGCTGCTGAACAGCCGGCATCGGAGCATCCGCTGCCGCACGACGAAGCGGACGAAGCGGGGGTCCAGGACGGCGCGGGCCCTTCTCCTGCCGATGCCCCCAAACCGGCCACGGGCCTGCTCATCGAGTCAGTGCCCTGGCGGACCGGGGGAGCGGGGAACGCGCAAGCACCTGCCCCCGAGCCGTTCACCCCGGCACCGGCTTCGAACGGGACACCGCCGGCAGCACCACCGGCTTTTGGAGCGCCTACGCCGGCACAGCAGTGGGGAACAGCCCCGCCGAACAGCTACCCGCCGGCACCCGGGCCAGGGCCGTCGCCCACCGGCTTTGACGATGACCATGACGGCCAGACGGTCATGAAGAGCAGCCTCCCCACCGGGCAGCAGGCACCTGCCACTTCGGGCGGGCCCGGTACGGACGGTTCGGCTCCTGCCAGCGGTCCGCTGGTGTTGGCCCGGGTGTGCCCGCAGGGTCATGCCAACCCGCCCATCCGCTCGGCCTGCACCGAGTGCGGGGCGTCCCTGCCCCAGGACGCCGTGCAGGTGGGCCGCCCCCGCCTGGGCCGGATGCGCCTGTCCACCGGAGAACTGCTGGACCTTGACCAGTCCCTGGTGATCGGCCGGCAGCCATCAGTGTCCCGGGTCCAGGGCGGCGGCATGCCGCGCCTGGTCCAGGTGCCCAGCCCCAGCGGCGACATCTCAAGGTCCCACGTGGAGGTCCGGCTGGAAGGCTGGCACGTCATGCTGTGCGACCTCAAGGCAACCAACGGCACAGTCCTGGTGCGGCAGGGGCAGCCCCCGCGGCGCCTGGCCCAGAACGAGATGGCCATCCTGCTGGACGGTGACATCGCCGAGCTGGGCGATAACATCTCGCTGCGTTTTGAGGAGATTCCTTGAGTTCCAAACGGCCCGTAGCGCCGCCGCCCCGCATCCCGGGGTTCACTTACATCAGCCTGCTCGGTTCCGGCGGGTTCTCTGATGTCTACCTCTACGAGCAGGACAGGCCGCGCCGCAGGGTGGCCGTCAAGGTGCTGCTCTCGGACCTGAAGACCGAGGGCGCGCGCCGCCGGTTCGAGTCCGAGGCCAACCTGATGGCCCAGCTGTCCTCCCATCCCTACATCGTCACCATCTTCGAAGCGGAAGTGACCGATGGCGGGCACTCGTACCTGGCCATGGAGTACTGCTCCCGGCCCAGCCTGGACGTGCGCTACCGCCGCCAGCGGTTCAGCGTGGATGAGGTGCTGGCCGTCGGCATCCAGGTGGCCTCCGCCGTCGAAACGGCACACCGGGCAGGCATTGCCCACCGCGACATCAAGCCCGCCAACATCCTGGTGACGGATTACAACCGTCCGGCCCTGACCGACTTCGGCATCTCCGGCACCCTCGCCGGTGACAGCGACGACGACTCCGGCATGTCCATCCCGTGGTCCCCGCCCGAACAGTTCCGCGACGGCAGCGTGGACGGCGTCATGGTGGACGTCTGGGCGCTTGGTGCCACGCTCTACACACTCCTGGCGGGCCGTTCGCCCTTCGTGCTGCCTGGGGCGGACAACTCCCAGCGCGAACTGATCAACCGCATCAGCAACACCCCGGTTCCGCGCCTGGGCCGCGCGGACGTGCCGGAATCCCTGGAGCTTGCCCTGGCCACCGCCATGGCCAAGTCGCCCCAGTCACGGTATTCCTCCGCGCACGCGTTCGCCCTTGCGCTGCAGCGCATCCAGGCCGAGCTGAACCTCTCCGTCACCCCCTTCGAGGTCCTCGAAGAACCGCAGCAGGAAGAGAACCACCCGGACGAGGGCACCGAGGAGACCCGGGTCCGGAGCATCGCATCGATCGACCCGGAGCGGACCGGCAGCGCACCCACCTTCCCGGCGCGCACGTGGCCGCAGGCTCCCGGATCCGGGGCAGGAGGCAATGGCACCGGGACCACCGGAACCGGAAACACAACGGCGGGGCCGGGCAGCCAAGCCGTCGCGCCGCCGTCGCGCTTCACCGCCCCTGCAGCCGGAACCTGGCCGCCTGCCACGGCGGAAGGACGCAACGCCGCGACGCAGGCCCGCGTCCCCGGCAGCATCTTCGGCAAGGAGGCAACGGACGACGACGGCCCGCACGAATGGTCCCAGTCCACCGTCCTGCGCGGCAGCGGCGGCACCCAGCCCAACTATGGGGCGCCGGTCCACGGCGCTGAGGACGCACACACCAGCTCCGCCGACGCCACCGTCCACCGGCCCGCGGCAAGTGACCGGCCGGCCGAAGGGCCAGAGGAAGCGCCGAAGCAGGACCACGGCAAGCGGAACCTGTGGCTCGCCATAGCCGGCGGCACCATCCTGGCCCTTGCTGCGGTGGTGGGCATCGTGGCGGCCAACTCCGGCGGCGGCACGCCCAAGGTGGTGGAAACCCAGCAGGTATCCAAGCCGCCCGCCGACGCCCTGGACAACGGGACCGTCCCTGACGTCGAAGGGCTGGCCGGGGCTGCCGGCAGTGACGGCAATGTGGCGTTCACCTGGAAGAACCCGCAGCCCAAGGACGGCGACAGCTACAAATGGCGTGTCTACACCATCGGCGGTGGCGGCGAGTTCCAGTCTGTGGCGCAGCCGCCGGTCCAGGTCAAGGCAAACCCCTCCGGGCAGACTTGCGTCCAGGTGATGATCGTCCGCACCGACGGCGCGTTCTCCCCGCTGGAACAGGGTTCCATCGCCTGCACAGGCTCATGACGGCCGGCACGCGTGCCTGCCAGTCCGTTGTCCCGGCAAGCACGCCGGCCGCACTAACACTTTCGCTCTTGAGGAGGCACAGAATATGGGGGATCTAGCAATAGATTTCTGTGGTGAATGGTACGAGCCCTCGGATGAGGACGTTTTCAATATCGGCCGCGAGGGCGATCTTGAAGTGGACGACAATCCGTACCTGCACCGGCAGTTCCTGCAGGTGGCCCGCTACGACGGCATCTGGTGGCTCAGCAACGTGGGCGGAATGCTCTCCGCCACAGTGGCTGACGCGTCCGGCGGGATGCAGGCCTGGCTGGCGCCGGGCGCCCGGATTCCGCTGGTCTTCAGCCACACCAACATCATCTTCACGGCCGGGCCCACCACCTATGAGTTCGCCGTCCACCTGAAGACTCCGTCGTTCCGGCAGGAAGCCCGGGATGGTGACAGCACCGGCGACACCACCATCGGCCCGGTGGTGTTCACCGACTCCCAGAAAGCTCTGATCGTGGCTCTGGCCGAGCCCATGCTGCGGCGCGAGGGCACCGGCTTCAGCGCCATCCCGTCGTCCGCGGCCGCCGCGAAGACCCTGGGCTGGGCGCTGACCCGGTTCAACCGCAAGCTCGACAACGTCTGCGACAAACTTGACCGGGTGGGCGTGGTGGGCCTGCGCGGCGGCGGCGGGAAGCTCGCCACCAACCGGCGTGCCCGCCTGGTGGAGCACGCCGTCACCTCCCACCTGGTGACCCCCGATGACCTGTACCTGCTGGAAAAGATGAGGGGCGTGGACGAAGGATGAGGATCCGGCTGACACTCCGCCGGGACCCGGCGGAAACCAAGGACCTGGCCGTCACCGTGGACGGCCTGGCCACCGTGGCGGACATCGCCACCGTCCTGTGGGCCGCGGACCCGGACCGAAAGGGACGCCCCGCACCGGACAACCTGTCCCTGCGCATCGACGAGGCCTTCGTTGGCGGAGGCATCAGCGGCAACGTCCTGGCCCGCGAAGACAACCTCCTGGAGTCCGGCCTGCGGCCGGGTTCGGTGGTCTCGCTGGCCCAGGTCAGCGACCAGTTCCATGAGGCCGGCGCCGGACGGGGTCCTGCTGCGGCCACCCTGCGCGTGCTGTCCGGGCCCGACGTCGGCAAGGAATTTTCGCTGCCCACCGGCACCAGCTACATCGGCCGGGACCGGGACGTGGACATCAGGCTCACCGACCCCCTGACCTCCAAGCGGCATGCCCGCATCACGGTGGCCGAGGGCGTCGAAATCGTGGACACCAACTCCGCCAACGGACTGCTCATGGATGGCCTGCCGGTGACCCGTGCACGGCTCAACTCCTCCGACACCGTCACCCTCGGCGACACCACCGTCACGGTGGTACCGCTGGGCCACAACCGGGCGGCAGCACCGACGTCGCCCCTGCTGGACTTCAACCGTTCGCCACGGGTGGTTCCGCGGTTCGAGGAACCCAAGCGCGTGGTCCCGTCCGGGCCCAAGCGGCCGGAGGACCACCCCTTCCCCTACATCATGCTGATTGCGCCGCTGATGATGGGCGGAGTCATCTTCGCGGTCACCCGCAACCCGCTGTCCGTGATCTTCATGATGATGATGCCGCTGTTCATCATTGGCCACTACGTGGACCAGAAGATGCGCAACAGGAAGCAGCAGAAGGATGGCCACAAGCACTTCCGCGCATCGATGGCCGCCTTCCGGGAGGACATCACCGAGCTGCAGAAGGTGGAGCGTGCCGTCCGGCTGCAGGAAGCACCGTCCGTCAGCGACACCGTTGACGCGATCTATAAACTCGGCCCGCTGCTGTGGACGCACCGCCCCGAACACAAAACGTTCCTGGGGCTGCGGTTCGGGCTGGGCACCGCGCCCTCCCGGGTCCGGCTCGAAGAACCGTCCAACAACGACACCGAGGTGCAGTACGCCCGGGAGATCCAGGACTGCCTGAAGCAGTTCCGGGAGATCGAAGGCGTCCCCATCGTCTCGCAGCTGCGCACCTCCGGGTCCCTGGGCATCGCCGGCGCCCGCGGCCTGGTGGATGACGTGGCCCGCGGAATCGTCCTGCAGTTGGTAGGCCTCCACTCGCCAGCCGAAGTGGTCCTCACAGCCATCACCTCGGCGCAGTCCCGGGAGCGCTGGGACTGGCTGCAGTGGCTGCCGCACGTCGGTTCCGGCCACAGCCCCCTGTCCGGAGACCACCTGGCCGCAGGGTCCGCCGGCGGCTCATCGCTGCTGGCCCGGCTTGAAGACCTGCTCGACGCGCGGGAGGCCGCGGTGAAGCGGCAGGCACCTGAGCTGCGCCAGGAGATGGACCCCGCCAAGCACGAACTCGAAGCACCCGTGCTGCCCACCGTGCTGCTGATCGTGGAGGACGACGCGCCGGTGGACCGCGGGCGCCTCACCCGGCTCGCCGAACGGGGACCGGACTCAGGCGTGCACGTCATGTGGGTGGCCACCGACATCCAGGCCCTCCCGGCTGCCTGCCGGGACTTCATGGTGGTGGACGGCGATCACGGCACCACCACCGGCCAGGTCCGCCTGGGGCGGCACACCTACCCGGTGAGCTGCGAAAGCGTCGACGCCGAGCTGGCCGGCCAGCTGGCCCGCATGCTCGCGCCGGTGGTCGATGTGGGCAAGCCCGTCAACGATGACTCCGACCTGCCGCGCGCCGTGTCCTACGCCACGTTGATTGGCAAGGACTTCCTGGACAACCCTCAGGCCGTGGCCGAGCGCTGGTCGGAGAACAACTCCGTGCACTCCTCCGCGGTTGCGAACCGCAAGGATAACGGCACGCTCCGGGCCCTGGTGGGATCCAAGGGCATCGAACCGCTGTACTTGGACCTGAAGAACGAAGGCCCGCACGCCCTGGTGGGCGGTACCACCGGTGCCGGCAAGTCCGAGTTCCTGCAGTCCTGGGTGATGGGCATGGCATCCGCCTACAGCCCGGACCGGGTCAGCTTCCTGTTCGTGGACTACAAGGGCGGTGCTGCGTTCGCCGATTGCATCAACCTGCCGCACACCGTGGGCCTGGTCACCGACCTGTCCCCGCATCTGGTTCGGCGGGCACTGACGTCGCTGCGCGCGGAGCTGCACTACCGTGAGCAGCTGCTGAACCGGAAGAAGGCGAAGGACCTGCTGGCCCTCCAGCGCGAAGCCGATCCCGACGCGCCGCCGTACCTCATCATCATCGTGGACGAATTCGCGGCGCTCGCCAACGAAGTGCCTGAGTTCGTGGACGGCGTGGTGGATGTGGCAGCCCGCGGACGGTCGCTGGGCCTGCACCTCATCCTGGCCACCCAGCGCCCGGCCGGCGTCATCAAGGACAGCCTGCGCGCCAATACCAACCTGCGCGTGGCGCTGCGCATGGCTGACGAGGATGACGCCACGGACATCCTGGGAGTCCCGGACGCCGCGTATTTCGATCCGGGGATTCCGGGCCGCGGAGCCGCGAAGACCGGCCCGGGCCGGATCCAGGGTTTCCAGACCGGTTACGCCGGCGGCTGGACCACGGAGAAACCGCAGCGGCCGCAGATCGACATCGTGGAGATGGCCTTCGGCTCGGGCTCGAGCTGGGAGGCTCCGGCGCCGGAAAAGCCCGTCGCGGCTGAACCCGCGGGGCCCAACGACATCGCACGGATGACCGCCAACATCGTGCGGGCGGCGGACGTCCTTGACATCGCGCCGCCCCGCAAGCCGTGGCTGGACGAGCTTGCCAAGACCTACGATTTCTCCAAGCTGCCCAACCCCCGCACGGACGAGCAACTGCTCCTTGGCGTTGCCGACGATCCCGTTCGCCAGGACCAGCCCACCGTGTTCTACGAACCGGACCGGGACGGCAACATGGCCATCTACGGCACGGGCGGCTCGGGCAAGTCCGCCGCCCTGCGTGGTATTGCCATCGCCGCGGCGGTGACGCCCCGCGGCGGCCCGGTGCACGTGTACGGCATCGACTGCGGCTCGTCAGGCCTGCGGATGCTCGAAGAGCTGCCGCACGTGGGTGAGGTCATCAACGGCGACGACGTCGAACGCGTGGGGCGGCTTTTGCGCCTGCTGCGGGACATCGCCGAACAGCGTTCCACACGCTTCGCCGAGGTCCGGGCGTCCACCATCGTCGAGTACCGCAGGCTGGCCAACCGGCCCGACGAAAAGCGGATCTTCGTCCTGGTGGACGGCATGTCCGCGTTCCGCGAAGCCTACGAACACAGCCGCCTGTCCGGACTGTGGGACATCTTCCTCCAGCTGGCCACCGACGGCCGCACGCTTGGAATCCACCTGGTGGTCTCCGGCGACCGTCCCAACGCCGTCCCGGCATCGCTGCTCGCCTCCATCCAGCGGCGCCTGGTGCTGCGCATGTCATCCGAGGACGATTACATTTCGATGGACGTTCCCCGCGATGTCCTCGGCGCCACGTCTCCGCCGGGCCGCGGGCTGCTGGACGGGCTGGAAGTCCAGCTTGCCGTGCTGGGCGGAAACTCCAACCTGGCGCTGCAGGCCCGCGAAGTCCACAAGCTCAGCGAAGCGATGCTCCGCCAGGGGCTGGACACCGCCCCCGGCATCGAGCGGCTCCCGGACCAGGTGGACCTGGACGTCCTGCCCGCCGGCAGTCCGGAACTGCCGGTCATCGGCGTCGACGACGAAACACTCCAGCCGGCGGAGATCATGGCCCGCGGACCGCTGCTGGTGGGCGGCCCTCCGGGCGCCGGCCGGACCGTGGCATTGGTCACCCTTGCCTACGCCCTCCGCCGCTCCAACCCGGACGTGGAACTGATCTACATCGGTGCCCGCCGCTCCGCCGTGGCCTCACTGCCGCTGTGGAACCGCTCAGTGGTGGGTCCCGACGACCTCGCCGACGTGGTGGAGGACCTGGTGGAGCATTCCTCCGGCAACCCGGGACGCCTGGCCATCTTCATCGAGGGCCTGACGGAGTTCACCGACACCATGGCCGAATCCGGAATGGCGCAGCTGGTCACGGCCTCCATCAAGGCTGATCAGTGGGTGGTTGGCGAGTCCGAGTCGTCCACGTGGTCCTCGGCCTGGCAGCTTGCCCAGCCGTTCAAGTCCGGCCGCCGGGGCCTGCTGCTCAACCCCGGTGACATCGAGGGCGACAGCCTGCTGAACACTTCGCTGGGACGGGTCAGCCCCGAATTCATCCCCGGCCGCGGGTACATTGTGGGCCGCGGAAAGGCCCGGAAAATCCAGGTGGCGCTGCCGCCGGAAAACAGGGACTGAAGCGTTTATCACGGAAGGGCCGCAAATCGATGGATTTGCGGCCCTTCGGCGCGTTATAGAAGACTGGACAGGAACCAGATAGCCGCAGCGGGGGACTGCGGGCCCTGAAAGGTAACAATGCCCCCCTCTTCTCCGGCGCTTCGCGCTGTCCTGGCCACGGCGTCCGCAGCCGTCCTGGCCGCCTCCATAACCCTCCCCGCCGGTGGGCCCGCCCTGGCCGATTCACCTGAACCCACAGGATCGGCGACTGCCACCACCGCGCCCGGCTGTGAGGACGACTGCAGCCCGGAACCCACCACCCCGGCCACCGAGCCAGTCCGGCCCACCAGGACGAAACCGGCCGACCGGCCGGGCCCACCAACACCGTCCTCTCCCGCGCCGCAGCCGGTCCTGCCGACGTCGGCTGCCCCCACATCCACGGTTCCCGCTGCGCCGCCGGCAACCAGCAGCCCCACCGCACCAGATGCCCCGGCAACCCACGGCACGGACCCGGAAACATTGCCGGACCCGTCCGTTGCAGCCCCCAGCACAGGCGGCGCCGCCCCTACAACCGCGGCGCCGTCGTCGGACTCCGCCTGGAACACTCCGGTGACCACATCCGCCGAGGCAACCCAGGCGGCAGCCGTGTCCCGCGCGGAAATGTCCGGCCGCGGCGGCCTCGACCTTCCCGTGGTGGCCGCGGGCATCCTACTGGTGGGCGCCGGCGGCGGTGCGTTCACCTGGTGGATCAGGAACCGCCCGCGCACCCACTGACACGGCTGGCTGTCGCACCGGTAGGGCAAGATAGGTCTGTGAGCACAGGAGAAGGCACAGCACAACAGACCGACACCGGGACCGCCGCGCAGAATGGACGTGAAAGCATCCCGTCCGATGCCATCCGGGAGGAATACGAAAACCTGTCGGACCTCATCAGGAAATACCGGTTCGCGTATTACCAGGACGACGCACCCCTGGTGTCCGATGCGGAGTTCGACACCCTGTTCCGCCGCCTGGAAGAAATTGAGGCGCTGCATCCGGAACTGGTGGCCAATGATTCGCCCACCCAGGAAGTGGGCGGGGAAGCCTCGGCAGCCTTTGCCGCCGTCGAACACCTGCAGCGGATGTACAGCCTCGAGGACGTCTTCTCGATCGAGGAGCTCGAAGCCTGGCTCAACCGGGCCGAAGCCAGCATCGCCAAGCTGGGGGACGGCACCGCCAAGGCCGCCTGGCTGACCGAACTCAAGATCGACGGACTCGCCGTCAACCTGCTCTACCGCGACGGGAAACTGGTCCGCGCTGCCACCCGCGGCGACGGCACCACGGGTGAGGACATCACCCACAACGTGCTGACCATCAAGGAAATCCCGCAGCAGCTGCGCGGGGAAGGCTACCCGGCGGAAGTGGAAGTCCGCGGCGAGGTGTTCATCCCCTCCAAGGCGTTTGCCGAGTTCAACGAGGCACTGATCGAAGCGGGCAAGGCCCCGCTGGCCAATCCCCGTAACGCCGCGGCAGGCTCGCTCCGGCAGAAGGACCCGGCGGAAACCGCCAAGCGGCCGCTGAAGATGTTCGTCCACGGCATCGGCGCCCGTGAAGGCCTCGAAGCCCGCAGCCAGTCCGAAACCTACGCCCTGCTCAAGGAATGGGGCCTGCCCGTCAGCCCCTACTTCGAAGTGCTGGAGGCCCGCACCGACGTTCTGGGGTTCATCAGCAAGTACGGCGAGCAGCGCCACAAACTCCTCCACGAAATCGACGGCATCGTCATCAAGGTGGACGACTTCGCCACCCAGCGGGCCCTCGGCTACACCACCCGCGTGCCGCGCTGGGCTGTGGCCTACAAGTACCCGCCGGAGGAAGTGCACACGAAGCTGCTCGACATCCAGGTCAACGTGGGCCGCACCGGCAGGGTGACCCCCTTCGGCATGATGGAACCGGTCAAGGTGGCCGGCTCCACGGTGGAGATGGCCACCCTGCACAACCAGGACGTGGTCAAGGCCAAGGGCGTGAAGATCGGCGACATCGTGGTCCTTCGCAAGGCCGGCGACGTCATCCCCGAAATCGTGGGACCCGTCCTGGCCCTGCGCGACCAGCAGGATCCGCCCGTCCGCGATTTCGTGATGCCCACCGAATGCCCTGCCTGCGGCACGCCGCTGGCACCGGCCAAGGAAGGGGACGTGGACATCCGCTGCCCCAACGGGAAGTCCTGCCCGTCCCAGCTCCGCGAGCGGGTCTTCCACCTCGCCGGGCGCGGCGGGTTCGACATCGAGGCGCTGGGCTGGGAAGCCGCCATCGCGCTGACGCAGCCCACCGAGCCGGACGTGCCGCCGCTGACATCGGAGGCTGCACTGTTCGACCTCACCCCGGAAGACCTCGCCGACGTGAAGATCCGGCGTGAGAAGCGGTCCAAGGGGGTTGCCACCGGCGAGTACGAGCTGGTGCCCTACTTCTACAGCAAGGGCACCGCTAAGTCCCCGTCCAAACCCACGGCCAGCACGGAGAAGCTCTTCAAGGAACTCGACAAGGCCAAGAGCCAACCGCTGTGGCGGGTGCTGGTGGCGCTGTCCATCCGGCACGTGGGCCCCCGCGCCTCCCGCGCACTCGCCCAGGCTTTCGGCACCATGGATGGGATCCGGGCAGCCTCCGAGGAAGAACTGGCCCACGTGGACGGGGTGGGACCCACCATCGCTGCGGCGCTGAAGGAATGGTTCGCCGAAGACTGGCACCGCGAGATCGTGGACCGCTGGGCTGCCGCCGGCGTCCGGATGGAGGATGAGCGGGACGAGTCCACGCCGCGCACTTTGGAAGGGCTCACCGTGGTGGTGACCGGTTCGCTGCCCAACTTCAGCCGGGACGAAGCCAAGGAGGCCATCCTGGTCCGCGGCGGCAAGGCCTCCGGGTCCGTGTCGAAGAACACCAGTTACGTGGTGGCGGGTGAAAGCGCCGGCACCAAGCTGGACAAAGCGGAACAGCTGGGGATCCGCGTGCTGGACGAGGACGGGTTCCGGCTGCTGCTCGACGGCGGCCCGGCCGCGGTGGGGGACACCGCGGAGGCCGACGGCGACGACGCCCCGGAGGAGAGCGCCGCGTTGGCAGAAGAGAAGGCAGCCGCAGTGGAGGAGAAGGCATGACCGGTCCGGAGGAATTCCTGGACGTCGCAAAGGCGGCGGCCCGGGCCGGTGCCCGGGTCCTGTCCGGACGGAACGGCGAAGCACTGGGCGTCAGCAACAAGGGGGCGGCCGGCGACTGGGTCACCGCCTTCGACCTGGCAGCGGAAAACGCCGTACGGGAGGTCATCACGGCCGCCCGCCCGGGGGACAGCATCACCGGTGAAGAACACGGGACCACCCGCCCCGTGAACCCCACCGGCTACCGCTGGTCCATCGACCCGCTGGACGGCACCACCAACTTCATCCGGAACATCGTCTACTACGCCACCTCCGTGGCGGTGGCCGATGCCGACGGCGCCTGGCTGGCCGGCGTCGTCAACGCCCCCGCCCTTGGCCGCGTCTACTACGCTGCCCGCGGCGCCGGAGCCTGGCTGGAGGAAGACGGCCGGACCACCCGCCTGGACGGTCCGGTGCCGGGCCGGACGGGCCAGATCCTGGCCACGGGCTTCAGCTATGACCCCGCGGTCCGGTCCCAGCAGGCCGCCCAGTTCGCTGAGCTGGCCGACGGATTTGCCGACGTCCGCCGGCTCGGCTCAGCGGCGCTGGACCTCTGTATGGTGGCCGACGGGACGCACGACGCCTACGGGGAACGGGGCCTGAACGAGCATGACTTCTCGGCCGGTGCCCTCATCGCCGAGGAAGCCGGGTGCTGGGTGCGGCGTCCGCGGCTCACCAGTCCATTGGACGGCGGACCTTCAGACCAGGAACGGCTGGACGCCTGGACCTGTGCTGCCGGCCTGGAGCTTTCGGGCAGGTTCCCGCTCTGACCGGGACGCCGGCCCCGGCGGTATCCGCAGAGTGATAGCTCAATCACGGAAAAGGCTGTTTCCGTCCGCCGGTGCGCCCGGCAGCACTACCATAGACGGGTGCATCCGCAGATAACCATCCGCACCGCCGTCGAATCGGATTACGACGCCGTTGCCCGCATCACCCGCGACTCCTACTTGGCCGCCGGCTACTTTGAGGACGCCGCGCACCCCTACATGGTCAAGGTGCAGGACGTGGCCGACCGCGCCGGCCAGGCCACCATCTGGGTCGCCGAACGCGGGGGAGCGGTGGTGGGATCGGTAACTTTGGCGCTGGCGGGCGAGCCGTACGCGGACATAGCCCTGGAGGATGAGCTCGAATTCCGGATGCTGGTGGTGGATCCCGCCATGCAGCGCAGCGGCGCCGGCCGGGCCATGGTGGAGGCCATCATCGAGCACGCCCGGTCCCTTACCGGCATCAACGCCGTAGCCCTCACCACGGGCCAGACCTGGGAAAGCGCCCACGGGCTTTACCGCACCACGGGCTTCCGCCGGGTCCCCGAACGCGACTGGCTTGTCCCCGGAACCGACATAAAGCTGCTGGTTTACCGGCTGGACCTGTAGCCGCCCTACAGTGGTGCCGACCCGCATTCCATTGTTGAAAGGCCCCGCTATGCGCAAAACCTACGGCACCGGTTCCGTCTGGGAACAGTCCCTCGGCTACTCCCGCGCCGTCCAGGTGGACAACACCCTGTATATCTCGGCCACCGCGGCAAGCGGCGAGAACGGGATCGTGGGCGAAGACTTCTACACCCAGACGCAGTTCATCCTGCAGAAGCTGGGCGATGTCCTCGCCGATGCCGGGTTCGGCTACGGGGACGTGGTCCAGTCCAAGCTGTACCTGACGGACATCAGCCAGTGGGAAGACGCCGGCCGCGCCCATGGCGAGGTCTTCGGCGAGATCCGCCCCACCCTGTCCCTGGTTCACGTCCTGCCGTTCCTCGACCCGAAGATGCTGGTCGAAATCGAACTGGTGGCCCAGAAAAGCGCCTGAGCTGCCTGGCGGCCGGACCGGCGTCAGGCCACCGGCAGGCCGTAGCGGTGCTCCGGCCTGCCGGTGGTCCCGTACCGGAGCTGAATGTCCACGGCGCCATCGTCCGCCAGCGATGACAGGTACCGTTGCGCCGTGGCCCGCGAAACGCCCACCCGCGCCGCGACCTCCGCAGCGGAGTACTGCTGGCCCGGTTCCAGTGAATCCAGCACCGCAGCCTCGGTGGCGGAGCGCGGCTTGGCCGACGGCGTGACGTCGCCCGGTATGAGCGATCTCTTGGCCCGTTCCAGGGACTCCTGGTCAAGGGCCCCCGGCTGGGCCATCAGCCGCCGATACCTGGCGTAGGACCGGAGCTGCTGTGACAACGCATCCGCCGTGAACGGCTTCAGTAGGTAACCCAGGGCGCCGCGGCGGAAGGCCACCCGGACGGATGCGGTGTCTGACGCTGCGCTGAGCATCACGGTGTCCACGTCCAGTTGCTGCAGCAGGTCAAGCCCGGAAGCGTCCGGCAGGTAGACATCCAGCAACACCAGGTCCGGCCGGAGGCTGTGGATGGCCTGCAATGCCAGTGACGCCGTCCCAACGGGGGCCAGCGCCAGGAACCCGGCCACCGAGTCCACGTAGGCGGCGTGCAGTTTGGCGACGTGGAAGTCGTCATCCACGATCAGCACCCGGAAGTCGTCAGCCATTCTGGTCCTTTCCTTCATCGGAAGCCTGGGCGGCAGCGCCCGCGGTGGTGTGCGGCAGGGTGGCCATGAACACCGCGCCCGGCCCGCCGCTGCTGCCGCGGTCCAGCACCGTGACGTCCCCGCCGCGGCGGCGCGCCAGTTGCCGGGCGAGGGCCAGTCCGAAGCCCTGCCCGCCGCCGTTACGGTTGTTTCTGTTCAGCGCGCCTGTGGCGGTGGTGAACCCTTCGGCGAACACCGCCTCCGTGTCCGTTCCCTCGGCCAGCCCGTCACCCGAGTCCGCGACCACGACGTGCAGCGTGCCGCCGTTGTCGCCCGGCTCGTCCAGCACCTCAAGCTCCACCCATTTCTCCGCTGCGGCACCGGTCACGGCGGCATTAACCGCGTTATCGATCAGGTTGCCCAGGACGGTGGTGACGTCCTGCGCCTCGGTCACCTGGCCCCGGACCAGGGTTTCCGGGCCGATCCGCAGGGACACGCCCCGTTCGTCGGCCTCCACGCCCTTGGCGCCCACGAAAGCCTGCAGGTAGGGGTCCTGGAGCAGCTCGGCCTGCTCCACGGGGAACTTCAGTGGCCCGGTGGCGGCCAGGGTGGCAAGGTAGTCGCGTGCCTGCCGGTGCTGCCCGATGCTCATGAATCCCGCCAGCGTGTGGAGCTGGTTGGCGAATTCGTGGCGCTGGGCGCGGAGTGCGGTGGACATGGTGCCAACGGCGTCCAGCTGCCGGGTGAGTTCCTGCAGTTCAGTGCGGTCCCTGAGCATCACCACCCAGCCCAGGTCCTCCCGCCCGTGCAGGGCCTTGCGGGCATTGGCCACCAGCACCCGCCCGCCGGCCACCAGCTCCACGGCATCGGCGGCCGGCCGGTCCGGGCTGGTCAGGGAAGTCAGCTGGTCCGGCACCGGGGCGTCCTCCCAGCGCGTGCCGGCCAGGTCAGGCAGCCCGAGCATGCGCTGCGCCGCGGCATTGAAGACACTTACCCGGCCGTCTGCCGAGACGCCGATTACGCCGTCGTCCACGCCCTGGAGCACGGCAACCTGGTCGTGGACCAGCGTGCTGATCTCTTCCGGTTCCAGCCCCAGCGTGAGCCGCTGCAGCCGGCGGCGCAGCAGGAACGAGCCCAGGATGCCGGCCAGCAGGGCGCCGGCGGCGGTGAGGGCCACGGGTCCGATGTCCCGGGCTACGCTCTGGCCCACCGTTTCCATCGAGTAGCCGACGCTGACCTCGCCCACCACTGCGGAGTTGTCTGCGGCATAGACCGGGACCTTCGCTCCCGCCGATGCCCCCAGCGTCCCGGTATTGCGGGTGGTGACCTCCTGTCCCGACAGCGCCTCGGACGGATCGGTGCTGACCTTTTCGCCGAGCCGCTGGGGGTCCGGGTGGGCCAGGCGGATGCCCTCTTCGTCGGTGATCACCACGAACAGTGCCCCGGTGCGGGTGCGCGCCGCTTCGGCGGAGACCTGCAGGGGACCGGACGCCAGCTCAGCTGGCGGGGGAGTCCCTTCCTCACCGCTGATGGCCAGCACATCGGCGCGGACTTCGGGGTCCGAGGCCACGGTGCGTGCCAGCGTCAGGGCCTGGTTTTCCGCTTCGCTGCCCACCCGGTCATAGGTGAGCCAGGTATGGACGGCGGCGCTGAGCAGAACCACCAAAAGCACCACGCCCAGCTGCAAGAGGAGGGTCTGGGTGGAGAACCGCAGCGGGGTGCGCGGCACGGAGCGCTGCATGATCCTCCTTGACTGGCGCGGGCCGGATAGCTTCCTGGGTATTGCGTCATCTGCGGGGCATCGCGAGAGCGGATACCGCGTGAGCACAATGAGCAAAATGCTCCCAATAAGCAGTATGCCAATCAATTGAGCCAAAGGCACGGCCGTGACGTCCGCCACCCTACAGTCTGTAGCACGCATCACAACGCTGTGGTGCCGTTCACAAGAAGGAGCCGGCTGTGCTGGTAATACTTGGATTCGCCATGATCGCGGTGTTCATGGTGCTGATCATGACGAAGAAGTTGACGCCAGTGCTGGCGCTGATCATCGTCCCCACCGTTTTTGGCCTTTTCGCAGGTGCCGGCCTCGGCATCGGGGACATGGTCCTGGACTCGATGAAGTCCATGACGTCCACCGCGGCCCTGCTGATGTTCGCCATTATCTACTTCGGCCTGATGATCGACGTCGGGCTGTTCGACCCGCTGGTGAAGTTCATCCTCCGCAAGCTGGGCAACGACCCCGCCAAGGTGGTCCTGGGCACCGCCCTGCTGGCCGCCGCCGTCTCCCTCGACGGTGACGGCTCCACCACCTTCATCCTCACCACCGCGGCCATGCTGCCGATCTACCTGCGCCTGAAGATGAGCCCCGTGGTCCTCACCTGCGTCGCCGGCCTCGCCAACGGCACCATGAACATCGTCCCCTGGGGCGGTCCCACGGCCCGCGCCGCCACCGCCCTGAAGATCGACGTCAACGATGTCTTCGTGCCCATGATTCCGTCGCTGATCGGCGGCATCGTTGTGGTCCTCGTCTTCGCCTGGATCCTCGGCCTTCAGGAACGCAACCGCCTCCGCAGCACCCAGCCCGAAATCTGGGGCGTACCCGATACCGCAGCAGAGTTCGACGGCGGCGCTCCCGCCGGCTCGGCCGCCGGTTCCGGCGCAGGCCGTGGACACAAGGGCAACAACCCCGGCGGATCAGTCCCCGCAGGCGGTTCAGGCGACGGCGGTTCCGTGGCCGTGCTCGAACGCACCGAGACGCTCGTGGATGACCACGACGCCGCCATGGCAGACACCGCACTGGACCCCAACCGCAGCACGCTGCGCCCCAAGCTGTTCTGGTTCAACCTGGGCCTGACCGTGGCCGTCATGGCCATGCTCATCGCCGACCTCGTGCCGCTGCCCTACGTCTTCATGGTGGGCTCCGCCATTGCGCTGCTGGTCAACTTCCCCAAGGTCAAGGACCAGGGCGCCCAGCTCGTGGCACACTCCTCCTCGATCGTGGCCGTGGTCAGCATGGTCATGGCAGCCTCCGTCCTCACCGGCGTGCTCACCGGCACCGGCATGGTGGAAGCCATGTCCGCCTGGCTGGTGCAGATCATCCCGTCCAGCATGGGCCCGCTCATGGCAGTCATCACCGGCCTGCTCAGCATCCCCATGACGTTCTTCATGAGCAACGATGCCTTCTACTTCGGCGTCCTGCCGGTCCTGAGCGAGACCGCAGCACACTACGGCATCGGCGCCGCCGAAATGGCCCGGGCCTCCATCACCGGCCAGCCGTTCCACATGCAGAGCCCGCTGGTGCCGGCCATCCTGCTGCTGGTGTCCCTCGCCAAGGTTGACCTCGGCGACCACCACAAGAAGGTCCTGTGGCGCGCCGCAGTGGTGTCCCTCGTCATGCTGGGAATCGGCATGCTGACCGGAGCCATCGGGATCGGCTAGTCTGTTGCTGCCTGCGGCTGGCCCTCCGGAGCCGGCCAACGGCAGCGAAAGGTGCCCGTCTGACGCCCGCTGGGGGCCGTCAGACGGGCATCTGCGTTTCCCCACTAGAATGGATCGGAAACCAATCCGAACTTTGCAGGGGAGATCCATGGCTGCGATCAACCGTGACGATGTTGCGCACCTCGCGCGGCTCGCTCACATCGAGATGAGTGACCAAGAGCTGGACAGGATGGCCGGAGAACTCGCCGTCATCGTTGATTCGGTCAAGTCCGTCAGTGAAGCCGCCGGAGACGACGTCCCGGCCACCTCGCACCCCATTCCGCTGACCAACGTCTTCCGCGAGGACGTGGTGGGGCACACGTTCAGCGCCGAGCAGGCGCTGTCCGGAGCCCCGGACTCGGACGACAACCGTTTCAAGGTCCCGGCAATCCTGGATGAGGCATAAACCATGACTGAACAGAACACCACTGCCGAGGGCCTGATCCGCCTGTCCGCAGCCGATCTTGCCGAGAAGCTCCGCGCCGGTGAGGTCACCGCCGTCGAGGCCACCCAGGCGTACCTGGACCGGATCGCCGCAGTAGACGGCGGGGAACGCGGCGTCAACGCCTTCCTGCACGTCAACGCGGAGGAAGCGCTCGCCGTCGCCGCCGAAGTTGACGCCATCCGCGCCGCCGGCGGCGCTGAAGCCGAGGCCCTGCACTACCTGGCCGGCGTCCCCATCGCCGTCAAGGACCTCATCGTCACCGTCGGCCAGCCCACCACGGCCGGCTCCAAGATCCTCGAAGGCTGGCACAGCCCCTACGACGCCACAGTCGTAGAGCGGCTGCGGGCCGCGAAGATGCCCATCCTGGGCAAAACCAACCTGGACGAGTTCGCGATGGGTTCCTCCACCGAGCACTCCGCGTACGGACCCACGCGCAACCCTTGGGACCTGGACCGGATCCCCGGCGGCTCCGGCGGCGGTTCCGCTGCCGCCGTCGCCGCGTTCGAGGCCCCCCTGGCCCTGGGCACGGACACCGGAGGGTCCATCCGCCAGCCCGGTGCCGTCACCGGCACGGTGGGCGTCAAGCCCACCTACGGCAGTGTCTCCCGCTACGGCGCCATCGCCATGGCCTCCTCGCTGGACCAGATCGGGCCGGTCACCCGGACCGTGCTGGACTCCGCACTCCTGCACCAGGTCATCGGCGGCCACGATCCCCGCGACTCCACCTCGCTGCCCGAACCGCTGGCCGACCTCGTCGCCGCCGCGAAGACCGGCAACGTCGAAGGCCTGCGGATCGGCATCATCAAGGAGCTGCACGGCGAGGGCTACCAGGCCGGCGTCGAAAGCCGCTTCAACGAATCCTTGGAGCTGCTCAAGCAAGCCGGCGCGGAAATCGTCGAGGTCTCCTGCCCCAACTTCCAGTACGCGCTCGGTGCCTACTACCTGATCATGCCCTCCGAGGCCTCCTCCAACCTGGCCAAGTTCGACGGCGTCCGGTTCGGTTTGCGGGTCCTGCCCACCGATCCGCCGCTCACCATTGAACGGGTGATGGCCGCTACCCGCGCGGCAGGCTTCGGCGATGAGGTCAAACGCCGCATCATCCTGGGCACCTACGCCCTGAGTGCCGGCTACTACGATGCCTACTACGGCTCGGCGCAGAAGGTCCGCACGCTGGTTCAGCGCGACTTCGACGCCGCGTTTGAGCAGGCGGATGTCCTGGTTTCCCCCACGGCGCCCACCACGGCGTTCAGGCTCGGCGAAAAGCTGGACGATCCGCTGGCCATGTACCTCAACGACGTCGCCACCATCCCCGCCAACCTGGCCGGTGTCCCCGGTCTGTCCCTCCCGGGCGGCCTCGCGGACGAGGACGGGCTTCCCGTCGGTATCCAGCTGCTGGCCCCCGCCCGCGAGGACGCAAGGCTCTACCGCGTAGGTGCCGTGCTGGAAACCCTGCTGGAAGAAAAGTGGGGCGGACCGCTGCTCGCGCAGGCCCCCGAACTCGCCACGTCCGGCACCCTCGAAACCCAGGAGGCTAAATAATGAGCACCGACACCATCCTGAGCTTCGAAGAAGCCATGGAGAAGTACGATCCCGTCCTGGGGTTCGAGGTCCACGTGGAGCTCAACACCAAAACCAAGATGTTCTCCTCTGCACCCAACGTGTTCGGCGACGAGCCGAACACCAATGTCAACGAGGTGGACCTCGGCCTTCCGGGCGTGCTGCCGGTGGTCAACCGGACGGCCATCGAGTCCTCCATCAAGATCGGCCTGGCGCTGAACTGCAAGATCGCCGAGTCCTGCACGTTTGCCCGGAAGCAGTACTTCTACCCGGACACCCCCAAGAACTTCCAAACGTCCCAGTACGAGGACCCCATTGCGTACGACGGCTACCTGGACATCGAACTGGCCGACGGCACCGTGTTCCGTGTGGAGATCGAGCGCGCCCACATGGAAGAGGACGCCGGAAAGCTGACCCACATGGGCGGCGCGGCCGGCCGCATCCAGGGTGCTGACTTCTCCCTGGTGGACTACAACCGCTCCGGCGTGCCGTTGGTGGAGATCGTCACCAAGCCGATCGAAGGGGCAGGCTCCCGCGCCCCCGAGCTCGCGAAGGCCTACGTGGCAGCGGTCCGTGAGATCGTCAAGAACCTTGGCGTCTCCGATGCCCGGATGGAACGCGGCAACGTCCGCTGCGACGCCAACGTTTCGCTCCGCCCGCACGGCCGCGAACGGTTCGGCATCCGGTCCGAGACCAAAAACGTGAACTCGCTGCGCGCCGTCGAACACGCCGTCCGCTACGAGATCCAGCGCCACGCCGCCGTTCTGGACGCCGGTAACCCGGTGGTCCAGGAAACCCGGCACTGGCACGAGGACACCCGCACCACCACGTCAGGCCGGCCCAAGTCAGACGCCGACGACTACCGCTACTTTCCGGAACCGGACCTGGTCCCCGTGGTGGCGTCCCGTGAATGGGTCGAAGAGCTCCGTGCCACCCTCCCCGAGCCGCCGGCGGAGCGCCGCAAGCGCCTGCAGGCCGACTGGGGCTACTCTGACCTCGAATTCCGCGACGTGGTGAACGCTGGGGTCCTGGACGAGATCGAGGAAACCATCGCCGCCGGTGCGAGCGCCTCCGTGGCCCGCAAGTGGTGGATGGGCGAGATCGTGGGCCGTGCCAAGGCAGCCGACGTCGACCCCGGCCAGCTGGGCGTCCAGCCCGCCACCATCGTGGAACTCGCGCAGATGGTGGAAGCCGGCAAGATCAACAACAAGATGGCAGCCCAGGTACTGGACGGCGTCCTCGCCGGGGAAGGCACCCCGGCGGAGATCGTGGAGAAGCGCGGCCTCGCCGTCGTGTCCGACGACGGACCCCTGCTGGAAGCCATCGATGCAGCCCTCGCCGCGCAGCCGGACGTCGCGGACAAGATCCGCGGCGGCAAGGTCCAGGCCATCGGCGCGATCGTTGGCGGCGTCATGAAGGCCACCCGCGGCCAGGCCGACGCGGGCCGCGTCCGCGAGCTCATCCTGGAGAAACTGGGCGTCACCGCGTAATAGCGTCACCCCCAACTGGGTCGCAGTTATTGTCGTTTTGAGCCCTCAAAACGACATCTACTGCGACCCAGTTGGGCTTTAAGGACCTACTCGGGGGCGGCTGGAAAATACCCGTATCCACTGTCGCCGCACGGTCCTACACTGGAGCCGTCGGGGCCTGCCGGGCGGCAGGCCGGGTGAAGGAAGTGGCGGACATGGGACCGAAGACCTTGAAGACACGGAAGGCACTCCTGGCGGGTGCCATTGCCCTTTCCCTGACCGGGGCCGGCGCGGCGCTGGCATGGTCAGCAGATTCCCCCACGCCCGCGCCCACCCAGTCCGCGTCGCCTTCCATGCCCGCTTCTCCTTCCGCGCCCGGCGACGACGGCAAGCAGGCAAGGCCCGACAAAGCAGGGCGATCACAGTTCCAGCACGGCGAGAGCGTCGTGAAAAAGGCGGACGGAACCTTCCAGACCGTCATTGAGCAGCGCGGAACGGTGGAGGCCGTCAGCAGCACGTCGATCACCATTAAGAGTGAGGACGGCTTCACCCAGGCCTACACGGTCACCGCGGACACGAAGGTCACCAGGAACGGCACCATCGCGGACATCGCCACCGGTGACGTGGTCCGGGTTGCGGGCGTCAGGGACGGCGAGACCGCAACCGCCCAGCGGATCGCCGAGGGCGGCGGAGACCGCCCGGGTCCGGGCCGCGGCCATGGACACGGGCACGGGCACGGCGGAAATGGGAACGGACACGGCAAGGGGCATGGTCAGGGCCAGGGAAACCCTTCAGGCTCCGGCGCCTGATCCACGCCTCCGCGCCTGTCAGCCCTGCTTCACCAGCCCCGCCATGATGTCCTGCAGCGCCTCGCAGACCGTCATCACCGATCGCCGCTTCAGGTTTTCCGGGCGCGCCAGCAGATCGATCCGCCGCCTGGTGCTGATTCCCTTCAGCGGCCGCAGCACGATGTCCGGGTGCAGGACGGGGCCGGCGGTGTACCGGGGGAGCAGCCCGATCACGCCGCCGGCGGCCACCAGCGCGGCGACGGTGGAGTAGTCGTTGATGCGGTGCACGATGGTCGGTTCCCGGCTGGACACGGCCGCGACGGCGGACAGGACGTCGGCGGGGGAGTACCCGGCGTGGCTGGTCACCCAGGCCTCGCCTCCGACGTCGTCCGCCGTGACCGACGCCTTGTCTGCGAGCGGATGCGCCGCGGGCAGGGCCACGTCCAGGGGTTCGTGCAGCAGCGGCACCACCGTTACCCGTTCCGTGGGCCATCCCGGGCTGTGGTCCATCCGGTGGGCCAGCACCAGGTCATACCGGGCGGTGAGCGCGGGAAAGTCCTGCTGCGCCACGTCCTCGTCGGACAGTTCGAGTTGGGGCTGCCCCGGACCCTCCAGGATCCGGGCCAGGGTGGCGAACACGGCCTGGCCGGCGCTGTGGAAGCCGCTGACGGTGACGCGTCCGCCGCTCGAGCCGTGGTAGCTGCCGATGGCTGCGCGGGCATCCGCCATGGCACTGACGACGGCGGCCCCGGCGTCCGCGAGCACCTGGCCTGCGTCCGTCAGCACCAGGTTCCGCCCCTCCTTGCGCGTGAGCGGAACGTCCACGGAACGCTGCAGGAGGGCCAATTGCTGGGAGACAGCGGACGGGGTGACCATGAGGGTATCGGCCACCGCCTTGACGCTGCCGAGGGCTCCGAGTTCGCGCAGGATTTCAAGCTGGTGGATCTCCATCCGACCAGTCTACGCATTAGTAATTGCTACATCGTCGATTGAGAAGATTCCCATTGTGCTAAAGCGTTGCCGGGGCTGTAATGGGGAAAGGCAGGTTCCTGCCGAGCACGTGACGAAGAAGCGAGGAAGCCGATGAAGGCTCTGTACAAGGCGGGTCCGCAGGCCGGCTTCGAACTGGTTGACCGCCCGGAACCCGAAGCCGGGCCGGCCGATGTGAAGATCCGGGTGATGACCACAGGGATCTGCGGGACCGATCTCCACATCCAGTCCTGGGACGCCTGGGCGCAGGGCATGATCGAAGCCCCGCTCATCGCCGGGCACGAGTTCTACGGTGAAGTGGTGGAAGTGGGCTCCGACGTCCGCGACGTCAGGGTGGGGGACAGGGTCTCCGGCGAGGGGCACATCGTCTGCGGCATCTGCCGGAACTGCCGGGCCGGCCGCCGCCAGATGTGCATCCATACCGTGAGCGTCGGCGTGCAGCGTGACGGCGCGTTCGCTGAGTACGTCGTCATTCCGGAGACCAATGTCTGGGTCCACCACGATCCTTCGGTCACCCCCGAACTTGGCGCCATCTTCGACCCCTTCGGCAACGCAGTGCACACCGCGCTGAGCTTCCCGCTGGTGGGCGAGGACGTCCTCATCACCGGTGCCGGGCCCATCGGGCTGATGGCCATCGCCGTCGCCCGCCACGCCGGAGCCCGCAAGATTGCCATTACCGACGTCTCCAGGCCCCGCCTGGAACTGGCCGCCAAGCTGGGCGCGGACCTCACCATCGACGTCTCCGCCACCCGCGTCCGGGATGCCCAGCGCGAACTGGGAATGCGCGAGGGATTCGACATCGGCATGGAAATGTCCGGCCACCCTTCGGCCCTGCCCGAAATGATCGACAACATGAACCACGGCGGCCGGATCGCCATGCTGGGCCTGCCCAGCCAGGACATCACCATCGACTGGGGCAAGGTGGTCACCCACATGCTCACGCTCAAGGGCATCTACGGCCGCGAAATGTACGAAACCTGGTACGCCATGAGCGCCATGCTGTCCTCCAACCCCGCCCTCCACGCGGGCATCTCCGCCGTGGTCACGGACACCCTCCCTGCCACAGACTGGGAGAAGGGCTTCGAGATCGCCCGCAGCGGCAGCGGCGGCAAAGTTGTCCTCGACTGGACCCGACTCTAAGGAACCCCATGTACACCTCCATCAAGGAACAGCTCCGCGACGAACTGGAAGACATCCGCACGGCAGGGCTCTTCAAGAACGAGCGCAGCATCAGCTCACCCCAGTCCAGCCACATCACCGCAGGCAGGATCGGCGCGCCCGGTGCGGACGTCCTGAACTTCTGCGCCAACAACTACCTCGGCCTGGCGGACCACCCGGACATCATCGGCGCCGCCAAGCATGCCATGGACGAGCGCGGCTTCGGCATGGCCAGCGTCCGCTTCATCTGCGGCACCCAGGACCTGCACCTGGAGCTCGAATCCCGCGTCTCGCGGTTCCTGGGCACCGAGGACACCATCCTGTTCTCCAGCTGCTTCGATGCCAACGGCGGGGTGTTCGAGTCCCTCTTCGGCCCCGAGGACGCCATCATCTCCGACGCCCTGAACCACGCGTCCATCATCGACGGCATCCGCCTCTGCAAGGCCCGCCGCTACCGGTACGCGAACCAGGACATGGCCGAACTCGAGGCGCGGCTGCAGGAGGCCTCGGACGCCCGCCGCCGCATTATCGTCACAGACGGCGTGTTCTCCATGGACGGCTTCCTCGCCCCGCTGGAAGCCATCTGCGATCTCGCCGAAAAGTACGGCGCGCTGGTGATGGTGGACGATTCCCACGCCGTGGGCTTCATGGGCGGCACCGGCGCCGGAACCCCTGAGCACGCCGGCGTCTCCCACCGGGTGGACATCTACACCGGTACGTTCGGCAAGGCGCTGGGCGGCGCGTCCGGCGGCTACGTGTCCGGCCGTTCCGAAATCGTGGCCATGCTCCGGCAGAAGGCCCGCCCCTACCTGTTCTCCAACTCCCTGGCACCGGCCATCGTCGCCGCCACCATCAAGGCACTGGACCTGGTGGAGAACTCGGCGGACCTCCGGAGCAGGCTCTTCGAGAATGCAGCGCTCTTCCGCCGCAGGATGACCGAGGAAGGTTTCGACCTCCTGCCGGGCGAGCACGCCATTGTCCCGGTCATGTTCGGCGACGCCGTCCTGGCCGCCAAGGTGGCCGACCGGATGCTGCAGCACGGCGTCTTCGTCACCGCCTTCAGCTTCCCCGTGGTGCCGCGCGGCGCCGCGCGGATCAGGGTTCAGCTCTCGGCCGCACATTCAGCGGACGACGTCGAAACGTGCGTCGGTGCGTTCGTCGCCAGCCGCGCGGAAACCGCCGCCTAAGGGCGCCTGTTCCTTCCGGGTACCGGACGGCGATATCTCTGCAAGGATGATGGCATGGCAGCTCATTACGATGTCCTGATCGTCGGCGGCGGCATTGCGGGCCTGTCCCTCGCTTCGGCGCTGGCCGGGAACTGTACCGTGGCCCTGGTGGAGGCGGAGCAGGAACTGGCGTACCACACGTCCTCCCGCTCCGCCCGCCAGCTCATCCCCAGCTACGGTCCGCCGGTGGTGCAGGAGCTGACTGCCCGGACCCTGGAGCTGATGGCCGCCCGCGATGCCGAACTCCCCGAGCCCGTCCTGACCCCGCGCAGCTTCATGCTCATCGGCACTGTGGAAGAGGTGAACGCGGAGGCCAGCGGCTCCATGCGGCCCATCACCAACGCCGAAGCGCTGCAGTTGTGCCCGGCGCTGGTCCCCGGATCCTTTGCCGCGGCCGGGCTGGATACCGGGTCCTTTGGCAGCAATGCACCCCTGCTGCTGGAGGACCACCGCCGGCGGGCCGTGGAGGCCGGCGCGGACATCATCACCGGAGCAAGGGTGCATTCTGCCCAGCACCTCGGCTCGGGCTGGAGGGTGGGTGCCGGTGCCGAGGGGTTCGAAGCCGGGGTGCTGGTGAATGCGGCGGGAGCCTGGGCCGACGAACTGGCCGTTATCAGCGGCGTGGAGAAGCTGGGCCTCCAGCCGTACCGGCGCACCGCGGCGATTGCCGCCGTCGAACGCCCCCTCCCGGAGGGCAGCCCCATGGTGGCGGCAGCGGACAATTCCTTCTACTTCCGGCGCGAAGGCGACGGCGTGCTCATCTCCCCGTCCGAACACGTGCCCAGCGGACCTGAGGACGCCCGGCCACGGCCAGGGGACGTGGAGCGGCTGGTGGACCGGCTTAATGAGGTGACCACCCTGGGTATCTCGGGCGTCCGCAAGGCCTGGACAGGGCTGCGTACCGAGGCGGCCGACGGCGTTCCCGTAGCAGGATTCGACGCCGAGGCGCCCGGCTTCTACTGGCTGGCGGGGCAGGGCGGTTACGGATTCCAGACGTCGGCAGCCATTGCCGAACTGGCCGCGAGGCAAATCCTGGACAACACGCCGGGAAACCCAGCAGGCCCAAGTCCGGAATCCCGGACAGCGCAGGCGCTGGCGGCCACGCGCTGGTCCATCCGGCGCTGAAGAATGAAAGCATGAGCATCCTGATCACCAACATCGCCGAGCTGATGACCCAGGACCTGGAGCACCGGGTCCTGAAGGATGCCGCGGTGGTGATCGAGGACGAACGCATCTCATGGATCGGGCCCGCTGCCGGCGCACCGGCCGCTGACGACGCCGTCGACGCGGGGCGGCGCGCCCTGCTGCCCGGCTGGGTGGACTCCCATACGCACCTGCTGTTCGCGGGGGACCGGACGGAGGAGTTCGAGGCGCGGATGGCCGGGGAATCGTATTCGGCCGGCGGGATCGCGGTGACAGTGGACGCCACCCGGGCCACCTCCGATTTCGATCTCACGCGGCTGGCCCTTGGCAGGGTGGCCGAGGCCGTCTCCCAGGGCACCACCTACCTGGAGACGAAGACCGGCTATGGCCTCGATGTGGAGCAGGAGGCGCGCAGCGCCCGGATTGCCTCCACCGCCGCGGACCAGGCCACCTACCTTGGCGCCCACCTGGTTCCCGCCGGCCAGGACGCTGACGCGTATACAGACCTGGTGTGCGGGCCGATGCTCTCGGCGGTCCGGCCGTACGTGCAGTGGGCGGACGTCTTTTGCGAGAAAGGCGCCTTCACCGAGGAGCAGTCCCGCCGCGTCCTGCAGGCCTGCAGGGATGCCGGCCTGGGGCTGCGGGTGCACGGCAACCAGCTGGGCGAGGGTCCGGGCGTCCGGCTGGCAGTGGACATGGGTGCCGCCAGCGTGGACCACGTCAACTACCTCGCGGGCGCCGACATCGACGCCCTGGCCGGAACCTGGTCCGGCTGGGACCCGGCCACCGGAACGGGAGTCCGCGGCACTGTGGCCACCTGCCTGCCGGCGTGCGACCTGTCCACCCGCCAGCCGCTGGCCCGGGCCCGAGCCCTCATGGATTCCGGCATCCAGGTGGCCCTGGCCTCCAACTGCAACCCGGGCACTTCCTACACCAGTTCCATGGCCTACTGCGTGGCCACGGCCGTGTTGCAGATGCGGCTCAGCGTGCACGAGGCAGTCCGTGCGGCCACCTATGGCGGCGCACTGGCGCTGCACAAGGATCGCGGCATCGATGCCGACGGCCAACGCGCCGTCGGTTCCATCGCCGTCGGACACCGGGCAGACCTGCACCTGCTGAACGCCCCATCTGCCACCCATCTCGCTTACCGCCCGGGCATGCCGTTGACGTACGCTGTGTGGCGGGCCGGTGTCCGGGAACGTTAAACAGCGAATCCGTCCTGCACAATTTGACGTTATATGATCGTTTTAGGTCTGTTATGATCATGAAACGTCATCCGGAGTGGTGGCCGTTGTACCGAGAGGCCCCGCATGACCCGCACTGACCGTCTGACCGCCATCCTCGACTTGCTTGCCAGGACCGGCCAGGTGGAAGTGGACGAGATCGTCAACACCCTCGGGGTATCGCCCGCCACTGCACGCCGCGACCTGGACAGCCTTGCCAAACGGCGGCTGCTGACCCGCACCCGCGGCGGCGCCACCACCGGCGCCCTCGCCTACGACCTGCCCGGCCGCTACAACCGGGACGACCATGCCGAGGCGAAGGAGCAGATCGCCCGGGCGGCGTCCGCCCTGATCCGGCCGGGCGCCGTCATCGGCCTGTGCGGTGGCACCACCAGCACGGCACTGGCCCAGATCCTGGCCACCCGCGAGGACCTGAATGCCCCGTCCAACCAGTCAACGCTGACTGTTGTCACCAACGCCATCAACATCGCCGGGCAGCTGGCGGTGCGGCCCAATATCAAGGTGATGGTGACCGGCGGCATCCTCAACCCGCGGTCCTACGAACTGGTGGGCCCGTACACGGACATCATCATGCAGAAGGTGGTCCTGGACATCGCCTTCATCGGAGTGAACGGCATCGACCCCGAGGTGGGCCCCACCAACACCGGGGAGGGCGAGGCCTCGGTGAATGCCCTGCTGGCCAGCCGGGCACGGGTCTCCTATGTCATTGCCGATTCCTCCAAGGTGGGGGTGCGTGCTTTCGCCACCATGGACGGTTATGACTTCACGCGGCTGATCACGGACGCCGGCATCTCGCCGCGGGACAAGGCCGCCTTCGAGGCCAAGGGCACCGAGGTCATCGTCGCCCCCGTGCCCTGACACGGCGGGGCCATCAGCCCCGGCCCAGGAACTGCAGGCAAGATGGGTACATGCTGGTTCCCTCCCGCCGCCGCCTGGCGTTCGAAGTCTGGATAGTCCTGGGCCTGTCCCTGGGGCAGTCCGCCGTGTACTCGGTGGTGCAGCTCCTGGACAAGATGACCCGGGCGCCGCTGGCCGAGGGAACCTCCACGCTCAACCGGTCCCAGAGCACCCGCGAATACTTCGACCTGACGTATCAGCTCCTCGATATCATCTTCGCCCTGGTCCCGGTCCTGCTGGTGCTGTACTTCCTCACAGGCTCCCGGCAGGCGTCCTCCGGGGACCTCGGACCGCAGTCCGGATCAGCCTTCACGAAACTGGGCTTCACCTTCGCCCGTCCGGGCAAGGACCTGCTGCAGGGGGTGGGCCTGGCCGCACTCATCGGCATCCCGTCGCTGGGCCTCTACGCTGCCGGCCGTGCCCTCGGAATCACCACCGCCATCATCCCCAGCGCCCTGGACGCCTACTGGTGGACCGTGCCGGTGCTGATCCTCTCCGCCATCCGCCACGGCATCGTGGAGGAGGTTATCGTGGTGGGCTACCTGATGGACCGCTTCGGCAAATTCGGGTGGAGCGTGCCGCTCTCGATTGCCGTCAGCTCGGTGCTGCGCGGCAGCTACCACCTGTACCAGGGCTTCGGCCCCTTCATCGGGAACGTGGTGATGGGAATTGTCTTCGCCTGGATCTACACCCGGACCAAACGCGTCATGCCGCTGGTCATCGCGCACGCGCTGCTGGACATCGTGGCGTTCGTCGGGTTCAGCCTCTTCGGCAAGGCCGTGGGGCTGGGCTAGGTGTACTGCCCAGGCAGGTTGGTTAAGCGGCTGATGGGCGGATGGCCTCCGATTGCGGTGTGGGGCCTGTGGTGATTGTAGTGGTGCAG